>JAJZOO010000061.1 GCA_021811485.1 archaeon | reverse complement strand
GTCGCGTCGGGACCCCTTGTGAGGAGCAGCTACCGGGCCGGCGAGCTCTTTGTCAAAAGAGCTGTCGAAAAGGACCAGAAGGGACACCAATCTTATATGGACGCCGCGGCCGAAAGCCACGCTTGACAGAAGCAGACTCTCTGAAGAGCGCGGGGTCTGACGCCGTCCCCAGGATCTTCAGCGAGGCGGACTTCAGGTTCACTGACGCTAAGGACTTCCTGTTCCAGAGGCTGACGCCAGACGGCGTCATCAGAGGTAAGGACCCCAATCTGTCGTCCGAGACCCTGAAGAGGATGTACGAACAGCTCGTCTTCGGGAGGCTTTTCGACGACAAGGCGACCAACCTCTCCACGCTGAGAGAGATAGGGACCTACGCGCCGGGGAAGGGGCAGGAGGCAGCGCAGGTCGGCCCTGTGAACGCCCTCGAAAGGCAGGACTGGTACGTCCCGATGTACAGGGATTCGGCGGGGATGCTCGCCTTCGGCATGCCTGCCCTCAAACTCCTCCTGTATTGGGGGGGAGACGAAAGAGGGATGCAGATACCCGAAAACCTGAACATGGTTCCTCTCGCGGTCCCGGTCGCGACGCAGCTCCCACACGCGGCAGGGCTGGCCATGGCCAAGCGCCTCGAAGGAGAGAAGTCGGTGGCTTACGTGGTGACCGGAGACGGCGGAACGTCGAAGGCAGACTTCCACGAGGCCCTGAACTTCGCAGGTGTCTACAAGCTCCCCGTAGTGTTCGGTGTCGAGAACAACCAGTGGGCCCTGTCCGTGAAGAGAAGCGCCCAGACCGCTTCGAAGACCATAGCCCAGAAGGCGGTCGCCTACGGGTTCGAAGGGATACTAGTCGACGGGAACGATGCCATCGCTTCGTATGAGGCCACGAAGTACGCCGTCGACAAGGCGCGCCGGGGAGGCGGGCCGACGCTCATCGAATACTCCACTTACAGGATGGGACCACACACAACAGCGGAGCTCGTCTCCAACAAGCTGAAGGCCCCCGACGAGGTCGTGGACTGGGAAAAGCGAGGCCCCATCGTCAGGTTCGAGAAGTACCTCAGGTCCAGGGGCCTCCTGGACGACAGGTCGAAGGAGGCAGTGGCGGAGGCCGCGCAAGCGAAGTTGAGCGACGCCATCGCCGCTTACCGCAACACCCCGCCCCCCGAGCCATCGGGGATCTTCGACTACACCTTCTCTACGCTCACCCAGACCCTCGTCGCCGAGAAGACCGAGCGGTTCGGCACGGAGCCAAGGCCTGTAGAAGCCGCACCTGAGCCGACCGTTGCAGGAGGGAGGCAGGGGGTGAACATCAGGAACGCCGTGAACATGGCCCTGAGGGAGGGGATGCAACGGGACGAGAGGGTGGTGATCTTCGGAGAAGACGTGGCGAAGAACGGAGGCGTCTTCCAGGTGACCCGAGGGCTCTATGACGAGTTCGGGCCGGACAGGGTCTTCGACACGCCGCTCGCCGAGCTGAGCATAGCCGGGATCTTCGTCGGGCTCTCTCTCGGAGGCTTGGTCCCCGTGGCGGAGTTCCAGTTCGACGGCTTCACGTTCCCGGCGTTCGATCAGATCTTCAGCCACATCGCCAGGATGAGGAACAGGACCCGAGGAAGGTTCGCAGCCAGAGGGGTAATCAGGTTCCCCTACGGGGCGGGGATAAGGCCTCCTGAACTCCACTCGGAGTCGCCCGAAGCCTACTTCGCGCACACCCCAGGGCTCAAAGTGGTCGTCCCCTCGACCCCCTATGACGCCAAGGGGCTGCTCGCGTCAGCGCTGGTAGATCCTGACCCGGTCGTCTTTATGGAGCCCAAGAAGATCTACGACTCCCCCAAGGCTGAGGTCCCTGAAGAGGAGTACATGATCCCCATAGGGAAGGCGAAGGTCACGAGGGAGGGGCATGACGTCACCCTGGTCTCCTACGGTGCGATGATGGTCCCGACCGCGCAGGCAGCGGAGGAGCTCGAGGCGGAGCAGTCCGTGTCCGCCGAGGTGGTCGACCTCCGGACGGTCTCTCCGATAGACTTCAACACCGTCCTTGGCTCGGTCAGGAAGACAGGGAGATTGGTGGTCGTACACGAAGCGCCCCGAACCGTCGGTGTCGGGGCCGAGGTCGCGGCCACGGTGGCGGAGAGGGCGCTGGACTACCTGAGGGCGCCCATCAGGAGGGTGACCGGCTTCGACATACCGATACCACTCGCGAAGCTCGAGGACTACTATATCCCCAGCAAGGAAGGGATAGCGAAGGCTGCGCTCGAGCTGGTCAGGTACTAGGCTCCCATTAGCGAGCATGCAGGGTTTTTAACCCTCCAGAGGACCGCACTCCTCAATGGAGTTCAAGCTGCCAGACCTAGGAGAGGGGATTACAGAGGGGGAGATACTGAAGTGGCTGACGAAGGAAGGGGACCAGGTCAAGGAGGACCAGCCGATAGTTGAGGTCATGACGGACAAGGTGAACGTCCAGATTCCGTCCCCACGGAGCGGGAAGGTCACGAAGCTGCTCGTGAAAGAGGGCGACGTCGCCAAGGTCGGCCAGACCATAATGGTGATCGACGACGGAGGGTCGGGTCCCGTCTCGGCCGCTCCTGCTGTTCCGCCCCGTCAGCCCCAGCAGGCACTCGCGCATGCTGCTCCCCCTCTTCCCGTCTCTGGCGGCCAGGTCATCGCCTCCCCGGCGACTCGCAGGCTCGCCAGGGAGCTCGGGGTGGACATCTCGGCTCTCCATGGCTCGGGACCAGCAGGAAGGGTCACAGACGACGATGTAAGGCGGTCCGCGTCGGGTTCTGCGACCGCAACCGTGACCGTCCCTGCGCCTCCGTCTGCGGTCAAGGCTGACCCCAGAGAAGAGGTGGTCCCGCTGCGGGGACTGAGGAGGACCATTGCCGACAGGATGTCGAAGTCCCTCAGGACTACCGCCCAGGTCACACACGTAGACGAGGCGGATATGACCGAGCTCGTCCAGCTGCGGGACGCCTTCAGGGGGAGCGCGGAGAAGAGGGGGGTCCGCCTGACTTTCCTTCCGTTCATCATCAAGGCGCTGGTCCCGGCTCTCAAGGAGTTCCCCTACGCGAACTCGTCCCTGGACGAGCAGGCAGGGAGTATCGTCCTGAAGAAGTACTACAACATCGGGATAGCGACCGACACCGAGCAGGGGCTCGTCGTCCCCGTGGTCAGAGACGTAGACAGGAAGGACATCTTCGAGTTGGCCGGAGAGATTTCGAAGCTCTCGGAGAGGGCGAGGAGCGGCCAGCTCTCGCTGGACGAGGTCCGAGGCTCGACCTTCACTATAACCAACGTCGGGGCCATAGGAGGGCTCTTCGCCACCCCAATCATCAACCTCCCGGAGGTCGCCATACTCGGGCTCCACAAGATCGCAAAGAGGCCGGTGGTCCGTGACGGAAAGATCGAAGTGAGGGACACCACCTACCTCTCGCTTTCCTTCGACCACAGGGTCATGGACGGCGCCTACGCCGCCAGATTCACGTCCAAGGTCATAGACACCATCCAGGACACCAAGAAGCTCCTGGCCGAAGTGCTCTAGCCGGTACGGGTCAGCAACGTTTAAGCCGGCAGCGCGTTGTGACGGCAGAGTCTTCATGATCGAAGCAGACGTGGCAATCATAGGCGGCGGACCGGGCGGTTACGTCTGCGGAATCCGAGCCGCCCAGCTGGGGCTGAAGACTGTGGTGGTGGAAGCAGACAGGCTGGGCGGGGAGTGCCTGAACTACGGGTGCATTCCCTCGAAGTCGCTGATCACTGTCGCGAAGCTGATCGACAGAGTGAAGGATGCCGAGAAGTTCGGGGTGAAGTCGTCAGGCATCTCCGTGGACTTCGCGCAGATGCAGAAGTGGAAGGGCGAGGTGGTCTCCAGGCTCGTGAGTGGGATAGAGGGCCTCCTCAGGGGGTACCACGCCACCGTCTTGGCCGGAGAGGCGGAGATAGCAGCTTCCGGGAGGCTTGTGGTGACAACGGCGAAGGGGAAGGAGGACGTCACCTTCAAGAATCTCGTGATAGCGACCGGGACTAGGTCGTCGAGCCTCCCCGGCCTGGAGTTCGATGGCGACCTGGTCATAAGTTCGAAGGAGGGCCTCGAACTGAAAGGGGCCCCGGGCAGACTCCTGATAGTGGGGGGAGGTGCCATCGGCCTAGAATTCGCCTCGATGTTCCAGAAGCTCGGGAGCGCCATCACCCTCGTCGAGATCATGGATCAGCTGCTCCCGGGGAGCGACCCGGAAGTAGTCAGGGTAGTCCACAGGAAGCTCGAGTCGAAGGGGGCGAAGATCTATCTGAAGTCCAAGGTGTCACGCATTGTGAAGAAAGGGGGGGAGGCCGAGGTGGAGATAGAGTCCCCGGACGGGAAGCAGAGCGCCACTGCCGACAAGGTTCTGGTGAGCGTCGGTAGGAAACCCAGGACGGAGAAGCTGAACCTCCAAGCCATCGGAGTGCAGACCGACTCCAGGGGGTATGTGCTTACCAACGAAAAGATGCAGACCAACGTCCCAGGCGTCTATGCCATCGGAGACGTGAGAGGGCCTCCACTCCTCGCCCACAAGGCTTCCAAGGAAGGTGTCGTGGCAGCCGAATGCGTAGCGGGGCTCCCTTCGGCCGCCGACTGGAGGGTGGTCCCTGACGCGGTCTTCTGCGACCCAGAAGTCGCCAGCGCGGGGCTGACAGAAGCCAAGGCCATCGAGGCGGGGTACCAGGTCAGGAAGAGCAGGTTCCAGTTCGCTGCCCTTGGAAGGGCGCTGTCAGCCGGAGAGCCCGAAGGGTTCGTTAAGATCGTTTCCAACGAGCAGGACGGCCTCATACTGGGAGTCCAGATCGTGGGCCCCGAGGCGTCCAACCTGATAAGCGAAGCCGCCCTCGCCATCGAAATGGGGGCGACCGTCGAAGACATCGCCCTGACCATCCACCCCCACCCGACCCTCCCAGAGGCGATAATGGAAGCGTCCGAGTCAGCGGCCGGCCATCCGATACACC
>JAJZOO010000060.1 GCA_021811485.1 archaeon | reverse complement strand
AGCCCACCTCGAGGCGGAAGGTGAGGAAGATGCTCGAAATGTGCGACGCCGGGCCCTCGGACGTTGTGTACGACCTCGGCTCAGGGGACGGGAGGATCATAGTGGAGGCGGCGAAGACCTACCACGCCAGAGCTGTCGGGGTGGAGGCTGACCCAATCCGCGTGCTACTCTCCAGGTTCGCGGTAGGCGTTCACAGGCTCAAGGGCCAGGTGAGGGTGGTCTGGGGGAACTTCTTTCACGTGGATCTCAGCGAAGCGACGGTGGTCACTCTCTTCCTATCCAAGGGAGCGAACCGGCGGCTGAAGGCGAAGCTCCTCTCTGAGCTAAAGCCCGGGGCCAGGGTGGTTTCCTACGTTTGGACGTTCGACGACTGGTCCCCGACGTCGAGGGATTCGAAAGACGAGATCTCGCTCTATGTGGTGCCGGGAAGGGACCTCCCCTCACCACACGCGGCCGGGGAGACGGCAGACCCCCGCCCTGCCTGATGCAGCCCGGCGGCTGGCCATGAGCGGAGAACGCGCAGAAAGACGCCAACAATAGCATCGGCCGTCGGCCTCTGCGCGATCATCGGGGGGCATGATCACCCTGAGCGAGACAGCCATAGTCATGGCCGAGATGCCCCAAGGAGGCGCTGGTCTTCGGGGGTGTCGCTGGTCCCACCCCGACCATAGCGCGCCAGGCGCTCAACGAGGGTGAGGAGAAGGGACGGTGGAGACCAAGTTCTCCGGGCAATCCTCCATTCCCTTGCTGGCGTCTGCTTCCAGCCGACCCGTAGATGCCTGGGTCGCCGCCGGACTGCCCTCTCCGCCAGCCACCACCTGGTTGAAGCGGACGACGCTTCATGGAACCCTATAGACTCATACTCCATTGGTAAACTCAGGAGTGGTAACTAACTACGGGAATACTACCATGCTTATATAGGGATACCACCGGTTAGTTGTATAGTTATACCATGAGATATTCTAGAACTTCGGCGCTCCAGGTTTCGGATAGATGCCCCCACTGCGGCAAGAGGACGCTGGTAGAGGACGTCAACACCGGCGAACTCACCTGCGGTAACTGCGGGTTCGTCATAACCGAGAAGTCGATCGACCAGGGGCCGGAGTGGCGCTCTTTCAGCGACGAGAAGGGGCAGGACAGGGCCCGCGCCGGTGCCCCAACGTCCATCACGTACAGGGACATGGGTCTCTCCACCATGATAGGCAGCTCGAACAGGGACGCCTCAGGCAGGTCGTTCGCATCGCCCATGCGCACCACCATTGACAGGCTGAGGAAGTGGGACAACCGCTCCCCGGCCTTCGGCGCCCAAGAGAAGAACCTCAGCATCGCCCTGCGTGAGCTCGAGAAGATGGCAGACAAGCTCGGCACCTCCCAGGCGGTGAGAGAGAGGGCGGCCTACATCTACAGGAAGGCGCTCGAGAGGGGCCTCCTCAGGGGACGCTCCATAATAGGCATCACCGCTGCCGCGCTATACGCGGCCATGAGGGACACTGAGACGCCCAGGACGCTCAAGGACATCGCGGCGGCCAACAACCTGGAGAAGAAGGCAGTAGCCAGGGATTACCGCATTCTCCTGAGGGAGATGGACCTGACGATGCCCGTGGCCGACGCCGCCCGGAGCGTCAACAGAATCGCCTCCAGGGTGGGGCTGTCCGAAAAGGTCGCGCGCAAGGCCATCGAGATAGTGAGGATAACCGAGGAAAGGGAAATTTCCGCCGGCAAGTCCCCCATGGGGCTGGCGGCAGCTTCCCTCTACCTCGCAGGGGTGATGGAGGGGGAGGTAAAGACCCAGAAGGAGATAGCGGAGGCGTCCGGCGTCACCGAGGTCACGGTCAGGAACAGGTACAAGGGACTGAGGGCCGACCTGGGCAAGCAGCTCGGGCTTCCCGAGGCAGAGCCTGCTGAGGCCATCCTTTTCCGCGCTGAACCTTCTCCGACCGTTTAGACACCGTCGCAGCGGCGGCCACGAGGGTCGAGGTCTCGGCCTTCGCGCTGGTGCCCTATCGTATCAGGGAGCTAACGGACGCTAGGAACAACCGGAAGGTGGACCGGGGGGGAATTGAACCCCCGACCTTCCGCGTGCGAGGCGGACGTTCGTACCGCTGAACTACCGGCCCACCGGTTTCCGCCCTGACGCCTTCCGCGTTTAAGGCTTAGTCGCCCTCCTCCACCTCGCGGCCAGGGGAAACCCTTTTTCCGGCCGGTCCCCTCCCTGGTCCCAATGCCCCGCACCGACCTGGACGACCGGCTCTTCTGGCTGGCCACGGAGAAGGAGATCAGGACAGCTGCGACCACCGACGCCTACTTCCTTCACACGAAGAAGGTCCTCAGGCGGAACAACATCGACACGAGGGTGGTCATGGAGATTTTCGCGCGCGACGTCCCCTACCCCGACAACTGGGGGGTCCTCACCGGCGTCTACGAAGCAGCCAAGCTGCTGGAGGGGCTCCCGGTGGACGTCTGGGCCTTCGACGAGGGGTCGGTCTTCGTGGCTGACAGGAGCACCGCCATCTACGAGCCGCTCCTTACCATCGAGGGCAGATACTCTGACTTCGCGGAGTATGAGACTCCGCTGCTGGGCCTCCTTTCTTCATCCACCAGCATCTCGACTAGGGCGGCAAAGTTCAGGCAGGCCGCGGGCTCGAAGCTCCTCCTTAGCTTCGGCACCAGGAGGGTGCACCCAGCCCTCGCCCCCCTGGTGGAGCGGGCGTGCTATGTGGCCGGCTTCGACGGCGTCTCAAACGTCCTGGGGGCGAGGCTCCTGGGCCTTGAGCCGTCCGGGACGATGCCGCACGCCCTCGTCCAGATACTGGGGAGCCAAGAGAAGGCATGGCGACTCTTCGACGAGACCGTGCCCAGGAGCACCCCCCGGGTCGCGCTCGTCGACACCTTCTGGGACGAGAAGGCGGAGTCCATCAAAGCCCTCGAAGTCCTCGGCTCCAAGCTCTGGGGGGTCAGGCTGGACACCCCGGCGTCGAGGCGCGGTGACTTCACCAAGATCGCCGAAGAGGTCCGCTGGGAGCTGGACATACGCGGGGGGAAGGACGTCAAGATCATAGCCTCTGGGCGGCTCGACGAAGAAGCGATGGGGAAGCTCAACCCCATCGTCGACGGCTACGGTGTGGGGACAGCGGTCGCCTATCCCCCGGTCATCGACCTGAGCGCGAAGATAGTCGAGGTCGAGATAGCGGCTAAAAGGGAATTCAGGGCGAAGAGGGGCGGGCTGGGAGGGCGGAAGGCGGTCTACAGGGCCGCAGGCTTCAGGGACACCGTGGCTCTCGAGGGCTCGCCGAGGCCTCGGGGCTCCACCCCAATGCTGAGGCAGGTCCTGAAGGGCGGGAAGCTGGTGGGGAGCTTCCAGGACATCCAGACGCTCAGAGCCAGGATCAGGGGCGACCTGGACCAGCTCAGGGGGGCGACCCCCGCCCTCATCTGGAGGTGACGCCGTTGCGCCCGGCGCTGGTAGTGGTCGACGTCCAGGTGGACTTCTGCCCGGGGGGCGCCCTCGCGGTCGAGGACGCTGACCAGGTGGTCCCGGGGCTCAACGCTGCCATCGAGGCCTTCGCAAGGCTCGGGCTGCCGATGTTCTTCACCAGAGACTGGCACCCGCCCAACCACATCTCCTTCCGAAGCCGGGGAGGCATCTGGCCGCGGCACTGCGTGCAGGGGACCCCCGGAGCGAAGTTCCACCCCGACCTCAGGGTGCCCACCGGGGCCACGGTCTTCAGCAAGGGGGACGACCCCGCGAAGGAGGCCTATTCCGGCTTCCAGGGGACCGGGTTGGAAGGGGCGATGAAAAGCCTAGGGGTGGAGGAGATGTACATCGGAGGGCTGACCTTCGACTATTGCGTCATGGAGAGCGCCTTGGACGCGCGCCGTGCAGGGTTCAGCGTGGTCGTACTGGAGGACTGCGTCAAGGCCGTGAATGCAAGGCCGGGGGACGAGGCCAGAGCGCTGGCGACTATGAAGGATGCTGGGGTGAAATTCGCCACTGCGTCCGCCACCATCGAGCGCTTGAACATGCTCTACTAGGAACCCAAATGGCAACTCATCTGCTATACCTCGCCGCGACCCCCAGGTTGTGAGATTGGCCAGCACGCAGCAATGAGGTCATCATCCCGGCCTTTCGGGCCAGTCCAGATCGCCCGTCGTAGCACGCTGCGTGCCAGACCGTGAGTTTTGGAGTCTTACTCTATTTATCCGTTCTTTGAGGCGGTAGACCGCCGAGCGGTTTTAGTAGCGGCGAACCTCACATGACCTCGCCTTGAGCGAGGAGGCGGAGGAGTACGTAAGCTGGTGGCTGGCACTAAACAGGGACCCCGAGTACTACACCAACACCGAGCAGGGGCAGAAGGAGCTCGCCGACATGATACGCAGGGAGTCGGAGCGCCTCCTCGAGGAGATAGGCAAGTCAGTCAAGAGAACCAAGGAGATAATCTGGCTGTCCAGCTTCTGCACATCCTGCCACTATTTCAGATCCGAAGGCAGGAAGGCGAAGTGCGAGAAATGGCAGGTGCGCATCGTGAAGCCGTTCCAGGGCCGGGCGCTCTGGAAGCAGGTCCCTTCGAGGAGCGGGGATGAGAAGGAATTCGTGGTGGACGGGATCGACTGGGACTCGAAGTGGAAGGAGGTCTCCGATAAGATAGTCGACATGGCGGTGGGGATGGTGAACGGCGGATACCCATACTTCTGCTATAAGGGGACCTAGCCCGTTCAAATCCGTAGGTTCATAGATTCCACAGAAGATTCAAACCGCGATACGCATGAACGCGAAAACATGGATAGCGGTGCTGGTGCTCGTGGTACTGGTGGCGCTCTTCGTGCCGTTCGTCCCCCAGACCCAGGCGTCGGGACAATTCCTGACAGCCCACTACCAGAGGACCGCGGTCGTCTCCCCCACCTACTACGCGTTCCACTGCGGGGCCTACGTGAACTCGCAGTTGGCTGCTCAGATTGGCTCGGGGTACTCGGGCATTTATCAGCTCTCCAAGGGGTACACGTTCGCCTGCAACTACAACGTCCAATAGGCCGGCTTCAGTCGAGGCCGTAGCCAGACGAACCTCA
>JAJZOO010000059.1 GCA_021811485.1 archaeon | reverse complement strand
GTGACATCCTCCCACGAGTAAACTCGTGGGCTTCCAGCGGCGGGCTTCTTCCCGGGTGGCAGGACTCCTGCCGCGCATAGTTCCTGTTTCTTCGACAGAGCTCGCCCTCCGGGTCGTCTCGGGGAGTGGAGGCCCCGTCTCCACAGGCTTGAGTTCGGGCAAGGCCTGGTGATGGGACTCACCATCAGGCCCGGGGGTGCTTTGGCCCCTGTCCTGCCCTACCTGAGAGATTCCTCTCTTCAGCACGACCCTTGCCGCGTTGACGTCCCGGTCCAGCGTTCTCCTACACACACGGCATTCGAACTCCCTCGTGGACAAAGGGACCTGGTTCAGCCCCTCGCAGAACCAGCACTCCTGTGTGGTGCTCTGTGGAGGGACCTTCACGAACGTCTTTCTTGCCTTCTCCATCTTGTACTCGACGAACCGTGCCAGCTGGCGCCATCCGGCGTCAGAGATTGACTTTGCGAGAGAGTGGCTCCTGACCATGTTCCCCACCTGGAGATTCTCGAACGCTATCAGGCCGTGAGCCCTCACAAGCCTCGCGGAGACCTTGTGGCTGAAATTCTCTCGTTGATTCGCCACTTGGACGTGCAGCTCCGCAAGAAGACGTCGCGCCTTCTCCCTGTTCTTCGAACCCTTCTTCTTTCTCGCGAGGCCCCTCTGCAGGCGCTTCAGCCTCATCTCCGACTTCCTCAGGAACTTTGGAGGTTTGATCTTCTCGCCGTCCCTCGTCGCCATCAGCGAGACCAGGCCCCTGTCCACCCCGACTGGCGATTTCCACGACCCTGTTCGCACACCTTGAAGGGGCACCGCACCGTCGTCCTCGTAGACCAGGCACGCGTACCACTTTCCATCTGGCTCTCTCTTCAGGGTGCAGGTCTTCATCCTCGCGCCAAAGGGGATAGGTCGATGCACCACGACCTTCACGTTCCCGACCTTCGAGAGGAAAATGCGCCTCCTCACCGAATCGAGCTTCACAGAACCGTTGTACGCCTGAGGGTAGGTGACCGAGCCTGATTCGGAGAACTTCTTGAACCTCGGATACTTTGCCCTGCGGTCAAAGAACGCCTCAAAGGCTCTGTCCAACCGTTTCAGTACATCCTCGAGCGACTGTGAGTAGACAGCGGTCAGTGAGACGTCTGTCTGTTTCTCCGCTGTCAGCATCAGGCACTGCTCCTCGTAGGTCGTCGAAAGGCGCCTGTACTCCCAGGCCCCCTTCCTGTCCACCAGGGCCAGGTTCCAGAGGCGGTGGCATGTCTTGATGGCGTCAACCATGCGCTCTTCCTGCTTCCTGTTCGGATACAATCTGAACCTGAATGCCAGTGCAGTCATACTGCCCAAACAATAGCCCTAGACTCTGTTTAATGGCCAATGGACGGGCGACATTCATCCCAGGGCTAAAGCACCTGGGCTTTCTGCCGAAGCTCGGTAAAGTAGAGGAATAGGAAGGTTTGAAAAGAGACGCGACCCGGGCGTGTCAAAGTTGGAAGCGGCTGAGAAGAAGGTCCCGGTCGGGGAATACACAGTAAACTATGCTTCAGCGGGGAGCGGCGACGCCGTCGTCCTCCTCCACGGGAGCGAGCCGAACGAAAGCTGGCGCGTGTGGGAGCCTCTCCTCTCGCTCGCCGATTCGCGGAAGGTGATAGCCCCCGACCTTCTGGGGTTCGGGAAGTCGACGCGGCCCGAAGAGACCCCAGACCACAGGGCGCAGGCGCAGATGCTGCGGGACCTGCTCGACAAGCTCGGAATAAGAAAGTCAGCGGTCATAGGCGGAGGGTGGGGGGGCCAGGTCGCGCTCGAGTTCGCCCTCGAGTGGCCCGAGAGCGTCGACTCCCTCGTCCTCGTCGCCAGCTCCTACGACAAGGAACAGCTCCCCCGGCTCCAGAAGCTGAGGAAACCGACCCTCGTGATATTCGCTGAAGACGACATGGTCACCCAGCTGAAGGCGGGGTACCTGCTGAGGGACGCCATCGGCACGTCGCGGCTCGAGGTCCTGTCAACCGTCGCCAAGGACCCGCGATACGACTTCCGCATGTCCCACAGGCTTCAAAAGTTCAGGGCGCCGCAAGTCCTGCAGCTGACCAGGACGTTCCTGGCAAAGCCCGAAGCTATGATCTCCGAGCCTCCGGAGATGGAGAACGAACTGAAAGGGAAGGCGCTGAGGAAGGAAGACGAAAAAGACGGCCCTATCTGGAGGCCATAGCCACGCGTTCCTGCTCGTTCTTCTTTCTCACCGCGTAGCTGCTCGCGTCCCCGGACGCGGCCAGTATCACTTCTTCGGCCAGGACCTCCTCCACCGTCTTGGGGGAGTTGAAGGCCGCCTCCCTGACCCCTTCTGAGATGAAGCGGAGAGCGAGGTCCACCCTCCTCACCGGAGAGATGTCCACGGACTGGTGGTAGACAACGCCGCCGTAGCTCAGCCTCGTGGTGTCTTCGTTGGGGGAGGAGTTCTCGATGGCTTTCACCAGCTGCTGGACGGGGTTCTGTCCGGTCTTCAGCTCGATTATCGCGAAGGACGTCTTGACTATGTTCATCGCCTTCTGCTTCTTCCCACCCATCCTCCCCGTGTTCTTGGCGTACTTCTTCCCTGAGTGCATCAGGGAGTTCACGAGCCTCTCTACTACGCTGATCTTGGTCTTCCCGAGCCTCTTGTGCTCGTGCCTCCCTCCCGAGTGCGGGATGAGGGTCGGCTTCACCGCTATGACCGTCTGCAGCCCCGGGTCTGTCACCTTCACCCCGGTAAGGTCCCACCTCTCCCAGAGGAGGAGGTTGGGGTACTCTAGGGATTGCCTGCTCAAACGCTATCTCCTCGGCTTCTCCTTGCGGCCGTAGACGAGCTCGTTCAGCGACACCCCGTTCACCTTGAAGACCGTCCAGCGGACGCCCGGGATGTCGCCCATGGCGCGCTTCATCGACCCGCCGATCCCCTGCAGCAGCACCTCGTCGTGCTCGTCCACGAAGTTCAGCGCGCCGTCGCCGGGGAGGAACGCGGTGATCTGCTTGCCGTTCTTGACCAGCTGAGCGCGGATGCATTTTCTGATGGCTGAGTTCGGCTGCTTCGACTCCACCCCCACCTTCTCGAGGACGATCCCCCGGGCCTGGGGCGCACCCTCCAAGGGGTCTGCCTTGTAGTCTAGGCCGAGCTTTCGCCTCTTGTACCACTTGTTCGACCAGCGCAGCTTCTGCCTCTTCTGGAGCATCTGGCGGCCGGCGAACTCTCCCCGTGGTGAAGCCATTCTCAGACGCCGCCCTTTTCCATCGTATATAACCGCTTCAAAGCTCCGACGTTATCTGCAGGCTGCTCACGTCGAAGTAGCGCTTCGCCAGGAGCCTCACCTTCTCGGCGTTCTTCCCCCCCAGCCCTAGGACGGCTCCCTTCTTCCTCGAGTCCACCACCACGACCACCCCCTTGGTCCCGTCGAGCCTGTCGCTGACCCTGACCTCTTGGACGAACTTCGCCCCGAGAGCGTTCCTGACGAGCCCCTCGACGTCGTCGGCCCATTCGACCACCTCGACGGGCCTCCTGACCGCCCTCTCGATCTTTTTCACGGAGGCTCCTTCCTTGCCGATGGCCAGCCCCATCTGTCCCGGGGCGATGACGAAGATCACCCTGTCCCTCTTCTCGTCGACCAGGCAGTCCCTCGCCGTGGCCCCCGTCATCCCCTGGAACATGGACATCAGGGACAGTTCGTCGGCTGAAAGTTTGATCTCTGGCACCCGCGCAGTCACCGCATAAGCAGTCTGACGTCCGAGTCGCTGACGTTCCTCAGGGCCATGGCCGAGACCTTGTATGGTCTCCCGACCAGGCGGGCGAGTTCGGCTGACGACTGCTGGAGCTCTACCACCGGGACGTTGTGCTTGTTCGCTTCGTCCCTGAGCTTCGAGCCGAGGGCGGGCGGGATGGATCTTGTGATCAGGACCCCCTTGCTCCCCTTGACTCCGGCGATGCTTTCCTTGGCCCCGACCGCCGACTTCCCCCCCTTCAGGGCGTCCTTCAGAACTTTCTGGAGCTGGGCTGTGTCTGCCAAGGGCATCAGCTCATGTAGAGGTCGATCATGCCGGTCCCGACCGGGATCGGGAGCCCCACGATGACGTTCTCCGTGACCCCTTTCAGGTCCTCGACCTCCCCCTTCACCGCGGCTTCGGCGAGGGTGGGGACGGTGATCTCGAAGGCGGCCCGGGCCAGGACGCTGCTCTTCGTCCCTGCGATTCCGTGCCTGCCAATCTGCTGGATGTAGCCCTTGGACGTCATGAGGTCAGCCACCAGGAAGATGTGGCGGATGTCCACTTCGAGCCCCTGCTCGTCGAGGGTGCCCATCAGTTCCCTGACCAGCGTGGCCCTGGCGGCCTCGATGCCCAGCACCTGGGCCACCTCGTGGACGTTGTTCGTGTACACCCTGGTCGGATCGACCCCCTGCACCTGCACCACCTTCCCCAGGTTGGACCCGGCTGTCTGGATGAACCACTCTTCTCCCTCCTTCACGACCGTGACCCGCGTGATCCCGGGGATCCCCTTCAGCTTCATGTTGAGTATCTTGTTCCTCAGCGTGAAGAGCGCCGAGAGGTCGGAGTCAGGCATGCTGACGTGGATGACGTTGGCATTCCTCTTGTCCTGCTGGACCTTCCGCTTGCCGGTCTCGATGACCTTGGCGATCTCCTCGGGGTCGGTGTCCCTGTCGGCCATGAAGTCCGGGCTGAGATGGAGCTTGATCCCCTCCGTGGGGTCCACCTCGCTGAAGGCTACCACGTTCCCGACCTTGGTGAAGAGTATCTCCTTCGCCACCTTGACAGCCTTCTCGTTCACCGCGGCGTACTCCTTGGTGAGGTAGATGTCCATGGAAGGCGTCGCAGGGATTTTCCTCGCGTCCACCAGCTCCATGAGGCGCGGCAGCCCGAGCGTCACGTCCCTCTCCCTTACCCCCGCGAAGTGGAACGTCCTGAGCGTCATCTGCGTGCCAGGCTCGCCTATGGACTGCGCCGCGACTATCCCTGAAGCTTCTCCAGGCTCGACCCTCGAGTACTCCATGGCCTCGTCCACCTTCTCCATGGTCTCCTTGAGACCCTCCTCGGTGAGGTGTGAGGCACCCAGCTTCTCCCCGAGCTCCTTGACGAGTCTTTCGTTGAGGGAACCCTGGTACTTCTTCAGGAGCTTCTGAACCTCGGCGTCGTCGGCCGTCGCCTTCGACTTGTGCGAGAGCTCCTCCGTCTCCACCAGCCTGTCCAGGTTGATGGGGCGGCCATGATCGCTCTTCGCTGGGTCGACCCCGTCCTCCCCGTAGAGGAACTGGATGATGTGGCCGTGTGGGTCCCTGAC
>JAJZOO010000011.1 GCA_021811485.1 archaeon | reverse complement strand
GCTGGAGAGCACGGCCAGGACGACTATCGGCCTGTAGCTCGCCGGCCTGGGCCGTTGCGGCTCCACCTTGGTCGTCACCCTATAGGGCCCCCAGAAGGACGTCGATCAGCTTTATCCCCACGAACGGGACTATCACCCCCCCGACGCCATAGATGAGCACGTTCCTCAGGAAGAGTGTCATCGTGTCAGAGGGTCTGAACGCGACCCCCCGCATAGCCAGCGGGATGAGCAACGGGATGATTACGGCGTTGAAGATGAGGGCGGAGAGGACGGCGGTGTGCACGCCCAGTCCGAGGATGTTGAGGGAGTGCAGGGCAGGGAGGGTGGCGGCGAACATCACCGGGAGGATCGCGAAGTACTTCGCGACGTCGTTAGAGATGCTGAATGCCGTGACGGCGCCTCTCGTCATGAGCAGCTGCTTCCCCAACAGCACCACGTCTATGATCTTGGCGGGGTTGGACTCCAGGTCGACCATGTTCGCCGCCTCCTTGGCCGCTTCCGTCCCTGAGTTCATCGCGAGGCCCACGTCTGCGGCGGCCAGCGCGGGGGCGTCATTGGTCCCGTCGCCGATCATGGAGACCACCCGGGTCTGTGCCTGTTCCTTCTTCACGATGTTGAACTTGTCCTCCGGCTTGGCCTGCGGTATGAACTCGTCGATGCCCACCTCGGACGCGATGCTCTTCGCGGTGAGCGGCTGGTCCCCCGTGATCATTACCGGCCTTATCCCCATCGCCTTGACCGCGTCTATCTTCTCCTTCGTCCCGTCCTTCAGCACGTCCCTGAGCCTGATGAGCCCGATCACCTGGTGGTCCCTGGCCACCGCCATGGGGGTGTCCCCCGCAGAGGAGATCTTCTCGACGAGGCCCGGGAACTCCTCAGGGACGCTGAACCCGACCTTCAGGAACGAGTCTGGCGCCCCCTTGACGATCTCGCTCTCCTCGCCCGACAGGTGCATCCCGCGGTCGCTGGCGTCTTCCACGAAGAACTTCCTGCGCACCCGCTGCATGCTCCCCTTCGGCAGGACGAAGCTGGAGCCGAAGTGTATCTTGACCCCGCTCGTGCGGGTGTTGGCGGAGAAGTCGTAGACCTCCGAAAGCGAAAGGGAGTTGAGTTCCCGCGGGACGTATCCCCTTTCGTACGCCACGCTGATGACGCTCCGCCCCTCCGGCGTGTCGTCGAACCAGGAAGAGAGGAAAGCCGCCTCGCCCACGTCCCTTTCGGTGTGCCCGCCCATGGGGATAATCTCCACTACGTGCCTGTTCCCCACCGTTATCGTGCCTGTCTTGTCCAAGAGGATCACGTCGGTGTCTCCCGCCGTCTCTATCGCCCGCCCCGACTTCGCCACCACCTTACGTTCGTAAAGTCTGGTTATCCCCGAGAGCCCGATGGCAGGAAGGAGGGCACCTATGGTGGTTGGCAGCAGACAGACGTACAGGGCTATCAGGACAGAGAGGTCGGTGTTCAGCCCCAGCTCCACCGAGAGCCCCAGCATCGAGAGGATGATTATCGTGAAGATGCCGGTGAGCCCGAAGAGGACCATGGTGATGGCGGCCTCGTTCGGGGTCTTGGGGCGCTTGGACGACTCGACCAGGCGCACCATCTGGTCAAGATAGCTCTCGCCTGGGTTCGCGGTTATCCTCGCCGTCATCGTGTCGCTCACGACGGTGGACCCGCCGATCAGGCTGTCTCCGGGAGACTTGCGGACAGGGGCAGACTCCCCGGTCACCAGTGACTCGTCTACCATGGCGATCCCTTCGAGGACGTCGCCGTCCGTGGGGACCACGTCTCCCTTGTCGAGCATTACGAGGTCCCCTTTCAGGAGGGATTTGGAGGTAGCAGGGACCACCTTCCTCTCCCACCCTTCCGTCACCACCTTCTTGACGGGGACCTCGGTCTCCAGCCGCCTCAGGCTGCTGGCCGTGTTCTTCGCCTGCTGCTCCGCCAGAGAGTCCGAGAGGGTGCTGAACCAGACCGTGACCAGCAGGATCGCCGCTACCTGGACGTAGAAGACGCGCTCGGCGGGGCTGGCGGCAGGGACGAACGCGTAGGGGTCCACGGCCATGGCTGCGACCACGAAAAAGGTCAGCTCTACGACGAACATGACCGGGTTGGCGACCAAGGCGACGGGGCTGAGCCTCGCTACGGAGTCCGAGAGGGTCTTCGCGGTGAGGGCCGACGGCCGCCTCGGGAGCCTGACCCTTCCGAGGACACTGTCGAGCCTGGGGACGCGGCTAGCCAAGGAAGTTCACCAAGCCTTGGAAGTAGGTAAGGATGGGCCCCAGCATCAGGAAGGGGAGGAAGGTCAGGACCGCGAGCAGGACGATGCTCCCTGTCAGCACTAGGGAGAACGAGCCGCTGTCCGTGCGGAGGGTCTGGGACTCGGACCTCCGCCTTCCGATCATCGAGCCCGAGAGGGCAAGGAGCACCATGATGGGAGCGAACCGGCCCACGAAGATGACCACCGCCGTGGCGACGTTGAAGAACGGGGTGTTGGCCGCGGCTCCCAGGAAGTCAGACCCGTTGTTGGCAGCCGACGACGTGAACTCGTAGAGGATCTGGGTGAACCCGACCGACGTCGGGAGCGATGAGAACCCAGGGATGGCGTTCACGGCTTTCGTGGCGTAAGCGAGTACGGTCGGGACGAGTATGATCACCGGATGGATGAGGAAAGCGACCATGACGAGCTTCACGTCCCGGGCGTTGATCTTGGCCCCGAGGTACTCGGGGGTCCGACCGGTCATCAGGCCGACGACGAAGACAGTGATGACGATGTACATTATCATGTACATGATCCCGACCCCCTCTCCCCCGGGGGTCGCCTGGATCACCATCCCCATGAAAGCTGACAGGATCGCCAGCGGGTTGTTTCCCGCGAGGGAGGAGTTCACCGAGCCCGTCGTGACTGCGGTCGTGACGACCGTCCAGAAGGTGGAGAAGAAGGCCCCGAACCTGGCTTCGATCCCGGGGCCGACGGCCGCCATGCTGGGGATGAACGCTATCATCAGGTCGATGGCGAGCAGCCCGTAGGACGCGATGAGGATCGGAAGAGTCTCCCTCTTCTTCCCGACCAGCTCTCCGAAGGCGAAGACGAGGGTCGTCGGGAGGAGGAGCATCAGGTAGATCTGGAGGATGTCTGTTATGGGGGTCGGGTTCTGGAACGGATAGGCAGAGTTCGCCCCGAAATAGCCGCCGCCATTGGTCCCGATCTGCATGATCGACACCAAGGAGGCCACGGGGCCGACCAGGAGCCTCTGCGTCGCCCCTTCCACCGTCTTCACTGTGATGTACCCGCCCAGGGTCTGCGGGACGCCGAGGGCGACCATGACCACGGCGGCGACCAAGCAGAGAGGGAGGAGGATCCTGGATACGACGCGCACGAAATCGACGTAGAAGTTTCCCATGTTGGCCGACCCCCGCTTGAACCCCCTCACCATCGCCGCCATCACGCAGACCCCGGTCGCGGCGGAGGTGAACTGCAGGAACTGGATCGCCCCCATCTGGGAGAAGTATGAGAGGGTGCTCTCCCCCGCGTAGTGCTGAAGGTTGGTGTTGGACGCGAAGGAGACGACTGTGTTGAAGGCGAGTTCCCAGTTCATCCCCGGGAACCCCTGGGGGTTTAGGGGGAGGGCTCCCTGGCCCACCAGGACGAGGAACGCTATGGCCATCTGGGCCACGTTGAGAAGGAGAGCCGCGAAGAAATACTGTTTCCACCCCATGCCGGACGACGGGTCAGTCCCAATCAGTCTGTAGGTTCTCTTTTCGAGCGGACCGAGTAACCTGTCAAGGAAGGTAGGCGACCCTGCGAGGACCCTGGCCACATAGGGCGCCAGTGCCCAGCCCGACCCGAGGGCGGCGCCGAGGACGGCGACAACAACGAACGCCTGTAGCGCGTCTATCAACTATCTCAGGTTCCATCGCGACTCCGGTGCCTCTGATGAGAATCTTTCGCCGGGCGCCTAGGGCCCTGACGCCTTGGGTTTGGAGCCCCCGTTGAACCTCGGTCCTTTGTGGGTGTAAAGTACGATGGCGCTCACGGTGCTCTTTACCCCCCGGATCTTGAGGATCCTGTTCTTCAGTATGTCCCGGAACTCTTCGATGTCCCCCGCGGACACCAGGGTCACTATGTCGAACTCTCCGGTGACCTCATAGAGCTCTTCCACGTTGGGGACCTTGGAGAGAGCCTGGACCACGTCGTCCATGGCGGGGGAGTCGACGAAGATGTCCACGAAAGCTAACATGCGCGTCATAGGGGGTCAGAGCCTTGGCCGCGACCTCCCTGGTCGCGATATATACGTTGCTGGAGCCCGCATGACGGCTCCCCTGGACGAGGGATAAATACGAACGGCCGGTCCCCGGACCGTTGGACCCCCTGATCTGGGCTGCCGTCTTCATCCTGGTCACCTCGTTCCTTGCGAACGTATCCCCTTTCGTGGGCGGGTCCTACACCCTGATCGCCACGCTTCAGCTGATACTCGTCGGCTTCTCCCCGACCGCCTTCGTTGTAGTGGTGGTCGTTTCCGCAGCGGGGGCGACCGCCGCCAAGCTGGTCATCTACTTCGGCGCCTTCGGGCTCAAGAAGTACATCGTGAGGAACAAGAACGTCAGGCTCTTCTCGAGATACACGTCGAACTGGGGGATGTACGTAGTCCTCTTCGTGGCCGCGTTCCTTCCCGTCTTTCCGTTTGACGACTTCATGTTCGTCGGAGCAGGCGCTACTTCCATGTCCCTGGGGCTGATGTCGACGGTCACCTTGGGTGCGAAGATCCTCAAGAGCGCGGCCGAGATCGGCCTGGAGTTCACCGTCCTGAGAGGGGTATCAGAGGTCCTTGGAGCCAACCAACTATGGGTTTCGGTGGCGCTCACCGCCGTTTTCATCCTCCTTGGAGCGGTCCTGTTCAAGGTGGACTGGGAGGGGGTCCTCAGAAGGGCAGGGGTGAAGGTTCCCGGAGCCCAACTCGCCGACGCTCCAGCCAAAGCGTTATAGTTTCAGCGGCAGGCCGGCATGCCACCGCGGGGGTCGCCCAGCCTGGTCAACGGCGCGAGGCTTAGGACCTCGTCCCTTAGGGGTTCGTGGGTTCGAATCCCACCCCCCGCACTGTACAAAATAGGTTGATGTGGGGGCCAGCGGCCGGGTTGGAGCCCAGCTACTACCCCATTCAGTGACTGGGTTAGTGACTAGATTGGCAAAAGTCTGTAGGCTGTAACCCCTTGGTGGACGGAAGGCGCGTCTCGATAACTCCGGTATGATGAGACCTCCGGTCTAATCGTCAGGCGGGCAAAGGCTACCCCAGAACGCCAAGTGGCCGAATCTCTTCTCCTGGATAAAGTGCTTGTAGCAGAGCACATACCAGGCTCCGTCGGCCCGCTTCCGCCACACCTCTCTGAACCCTGGCCTCCCGCACCTCGGCCGTCCCCTCGAGTAGTCGCAGGCGCAATCCTCACTCACGCAGGGCCCAGCACGCTTCGCCTTTGCCAACGATTTCTTGTTCCCAGGCGCCGGCCGAAGATGGGGGAGTAGACGTCGGCCCTTGAAGCAGGCGTTTCTGGATAGCCCCGGTTCCCTGCTGGCGCCCCGATGGGATAAGGAGGAGATGCTTATTTCCTTCGCGCTTATCTCTCGGGCTTCGATGCCTTACGTTAGCTCTTCCGCCAGGCCTTGATTGCGCCGTTGCTCTTCCCGAAGACGTGGGGTTCCAGCTCCTCGACGCCGAGGCCGTGGTCAACTTCCAGAGTGGCGTAGATTTCCGCTGTGAGCTTCGTACCTTCAGGGATCAAATGCTTCAGTTCAACCAGCGCTTCTTTCACTTCCGCTCTGGGATGCGACCTGTTTCCAACTTCGATTACCTCCTCCGTCCGGGAGAATTTCCTGTACCAGTTTCTGATACCCTTTCTGACTCCAGGGCCATTCGGCTCGTTCAAAGGCAGGTTGACTCCGCCTTCCCACAAAGGTTCAGCGTGGTCCCATTCGAGTGTCAGCCTCTTCCGAGCCACGTTTCCTTCTCACTCCACCAGAACTTGAACCGGCGGCTCGGGATTCGAGTTTGGCGTGCTCTTTGTCATGCTTCGGGTCGCTGGGATTGGACCCCTCGGGCCCTTAATACCAGTTCGCCGATTGCCAATACCCCGATGAAGTTGTACTTCGTTGACGGTATCCGCCATTAGGCTGTCGTGATAGCGAACGACCAGAAAGAGGCGGTCGAGCTTGCGACCGAGGCGCATGACGGGAAAAGAGCTCGCGGAGTCCTGTTAGGGTCCGTCGGAGAGTGGGAGGTCCCCACGGCCCACGAACTGAAGCTCCCAAAGGGATATCGGCTCGTCAAGAGGAAGCGCTAGTCCGATAAGATGTGTCCTAGGGGCTGGTTAGTTACCTTGGATAGAAACGTGTGTTTCGCAAATAGCTGGCAAGCGTGGCTTGAGCGGGGAGAGTTCATCCTGGCCATCTACTGGAAGGCGAGGTCGGTCACCTTGCACTACTCCCGAGGTGGTTTCGACGAGATGCTCATAGTTTCGCGTTATGGTATCTCCTTCGACTGACGCTCCCTGGTAGGTATCCGTACCCAAGTATCCCGCCAGCTTTGTCTGCTGGCTGGGGTAGGCACGTTTGCGCCGTGTGATGCCGCTCGGCTATTCGGTTTCTTCTATTGTCCTTAGCAAGACGGAGAAGAGTTTCGCGCTACAGTACCATCCCTCGTCCACCATTTTCTCGAGCGCGTGTCTTGCTTCGCCTTTCGGGATGACGTGACGTCTGACCAGTTCGATTATTACTCCCGGCGTCCCCGACAAACGGATTCCAAGGGATCGTGCAACCTGCCTTGCCCTCCTGTCATCGACTATAACCGTGGCATGCGTCCTTAGGGCCAGGGAGAGAACGGACTCCTCGCCCGTGTGGATTCCGGATTCGCGAGTCAAACCTTTCATCGGCCCTGGACGTTTCCCTCTGCCCACCACTTCGATCATACCGTCGTCGAATAACTCCTTCAGCGCCGCCCCCTCGATTGCGCTCTTCTCGACTTCTTTCACGTATACCTCTTCGTAGACCTCGGTTGTCGTCAGGAGTCTGAAGGAAGGGCTGAGCTCGCCAAGCTTCCCCGCGAGACCGACCTTGCAGAGGTAGATGATTGGAGTCGCGTCGAAGACTAGTGTTTCCCGCTCAGGGTCTCCTTGATGTCGAACTCCGCCCACTCCATTCCCTCTTCTTTCTTCAACAACGCCAAGAAGTCCCAGAGGGGCATCCCGGCAACTCTAGACGCTTCCCAGACGGAGACTTTCCCCTCTCGCAGCTCTTGGAGCGCCCTCTTCAGCCTCCAACCCCTGTACCCTTCTCCGACCAGCTTTCTCAGGGCAGTGGACTTGTCGACCGACTCCTGCTCGACCACTTCGTTGATGGCACTAGTCAACTCGGCATCTAGTCTTACCCCGGTAATCCTCTTGGCCAACCCCCCATCCTTGTTAAACGTTGTTAAACACCTGGACTATAAAGTTTGCTTTCCTTGTTTGAGAGGCAGCGAGGAGGAGCGAGCGCATGGCAGGCAGACACAATGCGCTCTTCCAACGTTCCGAAACTTGTGTAACGGAATGCTTTGGAATGTTAGGAACATGCGGCGCTGGATGACCGCCGTGAATTCACCTGCCCGGACCTACCGAGCCAGCTAGAACCGAATGTGTCACTTCTTAAGCATGAGGTGAGAACCTGACCATCACGCATCGGGTTCAGGAAAGCCTTCCGTCCACTTTGTCCACCTGAGGGGGTAGGCGCGTTCGAATCCCACCACCCCGCATTCACACCCTGACTGATCGCCTTTACGACAGAGTCTCATCTCGCGTCTTTCGCCAAGACTACCCTCCCGGACGGGAGTCCGGCGTGGAGGGCCGTCAACAGGGCGCCCTTCCAGGAAGCGGGCCCTGGGCGGACCAAGGTCACTGTGGAGGTAGGTGTGGCCCTTGGCGCCATCGACCCAAAGGAAGGCATGGCGGCGGGGTTCAAGGGAGGTTGGGCCGAGAGCCTCGACACACTCGGTGCTGTCCTCGGCTAAAGACCAGCCTTCGACCTGATCTTCACCGATGGGGGCCCTACCGTTCAGATCCTTTCGGAGGTTCAGGGACCTGTAGCGGGCCCACGCGAGGGAGCCCCTTCCGGGGCTTCGGCCCAGGGAGAGGCTTTCCCGAAGAAGAGGAGGTAGCTGACGACTATGAAGTCCAGGACGATGGCGACGTGCATCATGGTGCAATACACGCAGATGGCCCGGATGACATAGAGCTCGACGAAGAGGAGGTAAGGTACTATGATCACACCGATGAACCTCCAACCGAAGAGCGCCTCCAGCATGAAGTCCGAGACCCGCGCCGACCCGAACGCTACGAGGTAAACCATCCCGAGGTTGACCATGAAGTATACCATGGCAAGGAGCTCCAGTGGAACGCCGAACACCCTGCTGTACGGGCTGCTGAGGACCGCCCCGCAGTCGAAGCGCAGGCCGAGGAAGGTCCCCGTGGGGCAGAGAGGGAGCTGCTGGTTGAGGGTGTAGAATATCACCAGGACGGTCCCCGACGCCCAGAGCCCGAAGGCGGACATGGCGACGAGGATGAGAAGCTTGAGCCTGGAGATCCTCAACGCGTCGGCCGCAAGGGGGCAGGCGACCACATAACTCTTGCCTGAACCGAGGGACGGGACCCTCTTTCGTACCTGATTCCAGACCAGGAGTGGCTGGAAGGGGCGGACGAGACGTTTCGTCGGGCGGCCATCCCCGAATGGACGGAGCTCAACACGGCTCCCGACGCGGCCGCCTCCTTCAGGCCACCTCGGGGCGCGCCCGGCCTCGTCCGGAGCCGCGACATCCCCGTCTGCCTGAGCAGAATCCCAGATCGGGGAGGCAAGGCTTTTAGTCGAATCCGGTCCGCACCGGCTCGGTTGCTTTCTTCCGGGTTTGAGGCAAGGGAGTATCAGAAGAATATAGCCGACGCGGCGGCCTCCGAGAATACGCTGGTGGTCCTCCCCACGGGCCTGGGCAAGACGGTGATCGCCGTGATGGTGTCGGAGCGGCTCCTTTCGAAGCACCCGGAGTCGAAGGTCATGGTCCTCGCACCCACGCGGCCCCTGGTCTTACAGCACCAGAGGGCGTTCGCTTCCGCGCTCAAACTCCCCCTGGACAGCATGGTAGCCCTCACAGGTACCGTCGACCCGCGCGAGCGCGAACTCCTGTGGTTGAAGGCCCGGGTGGTGTTCGCGACCCCCCAGACCGTCTACAACGACGTCAGTCGCGGTAGGGTCTCGCTGAAGGACGTCGTCCTCGCGGTCTTCGACGAGGCGCACAGGAGCGTGAAAGACTACACCTACACAAAGCTCGCCACCGCCTACAGGGAGAGTGCGGCAAGTCCGCTCATCCTCGGGCTCACGGCGTCCCCCGGCGCGTCGAGGGAGAAGATCAACGAGATCAAGAGGAACCTGTTCATCGAGCGGGTCGAGGCGAGGAGCGAGGAGAGCGAGGACGTCAGGGAGTACGTAGAGAAGACTGACGTCGAGGCCATCAGGGTGAAGGTCCCGGACGAATACTATGAGACCGTCCTCAGGCTGAGGGAGCTTTACAACGACAGGGTGCAGAAACTCCTGAACGGCGGGTTCCTCCGCAGCAACAGGGTGTCGAAGAAAGCGCTGCTCGAAGCGCGGACCGCGATATCTGCCAGGTTGAAGTCGGCCCAGATGAACGGCGCCCAGAAGGGGTACATATTCGGGGCCATCATCAACCAGGCGCAGGCGGTCACGATCCTCCATGCCCTGGAGATGATAGAGACGCAGGGGGCGCCCCCGCTGCTCAGGTACCTCGAAAAGGTGCGCGAGAGGCCCGACAAGGGGAAGGCGATCGCGTCCCTCGTCAAAGACCCGAAATGGCAGAAGGCCGAGGAGGAGGCTGCCAAGCTCGTTTCGGTCCCCCACCCCAAGATGGCCGTGATCCTTTCTGTCGTGGGGACACAGCTCGCCAGGAAACCCGACTCAAGGGTGATAGTCTTCACCCAGTACAGGGACACGATCGAGGACATAGTCAGGACGCTCGATGGGTCTGGGGTCAGCGCCAGGAGGTTCGTCGGGCAGGCAGACAGGGAAGGGAGCGCAGGGATGGACCAGCAGATGCAGACGGAGACGCTCGAGCTGTTCAGGAAGGGAGAATTCAAGGTCCTGGTGAGCAGCAGCATCGGAGAGGAGGGGCTCCATGTCCCGGACGTGGACCTGGTCGTCTTCTACGAGGCGGTCCCCTCAGAGATCAGGTACATACAGCGGCGCGGGAGGACCGGGAGGACGGGGGAGGGGAGGGTGGTCATCCTGCTTGCGGAGGGGACGGTGGACGAGTCGTATTACTACAGCACGCTCGTGAAGGAGAGCAGGATGAAGGAGCTCGTCAAGGGGACGGGCCAGCGGCCGTCCAGGAGGAGGGCGAAGGAACCCACCCTGATGGACTTCCTGGGCTAGTCCTTGCGCCCGACCACCGAGACCTTGATGTGGTTGGTGGTCCCTCTGACCCCCGGGGTCCCAGAGGTGACCACGATCTTGTCCCCCTTCTTGGCGAGCCCGAGCTCCTCCGCGACGGCGTCCGCTCGCTGGAAGAGCCAGTCTACGGTCATCGCCTGCCTGGAGACAACGGACACCACCCCCCAGTAGAGGTTCAGCCGCCTCGACACACGCTTGTCGGCGCAGATGGCTATTATCGGCTCACGGGGCCTGTTCATGGAGACTCTCCGAGCCGTTGCGCCGGTCTGGGTGGGGGCGACTATCGCCTTGGCCCGTATGTAGGTGGCGAGCCCGCAGGCTGCCCTCGCTATGGCGGGTCCCGTCTCCCCTCCCCCGGACCTGAGGGGGCGCTGGTCGTATGCGGGGAGATACTTCTCCGTGGTCCGGGCGATCTTGTCGAGCATGCGGGTCGCGTCGACCGGATACTTCCCCACCGTCGTCTCGTCGGAGAGCATCACAGCGTCTGACTCCTCAAGGATGGCGTTCGAGACGTCTGTGACCTCTGCCCGGCTTGGGACCGGTGAGCTCACCATGCTCACGAGCATCTGCGTCGCTACGATGACCGGCTTCCCCGCCTCCCGGCACTTCGATGTGATTCTCCTCTGAATGGCGGGGACGTTCTCGATGGGGACTTCGATGCCGAGATCCCCCCTGGCGACCATGACGGCGTCCGCCTCCGCCAGGATGGAGTCGAAGTTCTTCACCGCCTCCGACTTCTCCACCTTGGCCACGAGCATCGGACCCTCCTTGGGGATCAGCCTGCGCATCGCCTGGAGGTCCGAAGGCGTCCGGACGAAGGACGCGGCGACGAAGTCCACTCCATGGGTCAGTCCGAACCGGAGGTGCGAGACGTCGCTCTTCGTCGGATAGTCGATCTTGAACTTCACCCCTGGGGCGTTGATCCCCTTTCCCGACCCAAGGACCGCCCCGGCCAAGACGGTGCAGGTGACCGACTCTTTCGAGGCGTCTTCGACCCTGAGCTTGATCACCCCGTCGGCCAGATGGAGGACATCCCCCCTGGTCACAGAGCCGAGCAGCGCCGGAAAGTTCACCGGGACCCGGAGGGCTGTCCCTTCCTCCGACGAGGCGTCCAGGACGATTTTCGACCCCTGCTTTAGCTCCACGGCGTCTCCCGCTATCTTCCCCACTCTGATCTTCGGCCCCGGGAGGTCTTGAAGTATCGCGACGGTCTTCCCGAGACCCTTGGACTCCCTCCTGATTGTCCTGATCTCCTCGATATGGCTCTGCCTGTCTCCGTGTGAGAAGTTTATCCTGAAGACGTCCACCAGAGGTATGAGCTTCCTGACGGTCTCAGGGTCCCTGCTGGCCGGACCGACCGTGACGACGATCTTTGTCTTTCTCAACTCGGGCCCTTCCCTCCTACCGGCGCGGAATAAACGTAAGCCTTCATCCGACCGCTGGAAGCCTGTTCTGGCGTCCCAGCCTTACGTTCATGGCGAGCGTAAGCAGGGTCAGGGCGACGAAAGCCAACAGTCCCGCGGCGGGTAGGAAGTAGCTCAAAGCGGCGTCGGCGACGAAGAGCGGGCCTATCGTCAGCCTCTGCCTGACCTCGACGAAGAGGGCTCCCTCCGTCTGGGGCGAAAGCTCTCCCCTGTATTCGGACATTATGAGCCGGATCAGGAAAGCCCAGACGATGATGAGGACCCCCACGACGCTTGCGATGTAGTACGTCTCCCTGAGCTTGAGCGCGAACGGCACCAGGGAGATCAGGATCAGGATGAGGATGTCCAGGAGCGGGAACGCCAGGGTCTTCGGGGGGAAGGACAGCCTGTCGACCACGTATCCCCACCAGAACCAGATCACCACCACGTTGGAGAAGATGTAGGCCACGACGGTGTTGATGTCGAAGGAGGCCACGAAGGTCGCCGTGAAGGCCAGAGAAATCGCGACCACCATCGTCGCCAGCTCGAGCACCAGCACGTTGACGGTCTGCTTGTCCTGCGCCATTTGGGTGGGTGGCCCGCTCGGCAAGGTGAGGAGGTTAAGGCTTTGCGGCTACGGCTCCGGTCTCCTCGCCGGGGGCCCGCGCAGGAGGAGGGATGTGCTCCTCCCCGTGGACATACTTCCTCCCCCGCAGCGCCGAGGCGACGGCGGCGGCCAGTGAAAGCCCGGCACCGATGTAGAAGGTGAGCCTGAGGGCGGCCATGAATGCCGGGGCGATGGCCGTCGGGAAGAAGACCTTCCCCGTGAGGGTGCTGTAGGTGCTGGCAGGGATGGAGCTCGCCGCGCCTGTCGCCGCCAGGACAGACTGCATCGGGTTGATGCCGAGGAAGGCGGCGAAGAGGGCGCTGGTCGGGGGGAGGTTCTGGAAGTAGGCTGCGAGCCCCGGGACACCGGCGGCGGCGAGGGCGCTGGCTATGGCTCCCGGAAGCGAAGCGGCAAGGGCGACGAGCACGATCGAGAAGAATATGGCGAGGCTCGCCGTCTGTCCGACGTTCTGTAATGTCGCCCTCATCCCCGAAGCCGCCCCCCTCTGCTCAGGGGGGGAGGCGTTCATGATGGCGGCCGTGTTGGGGGCCGCGAACATCCCGCCCCCCAGCCCCATCACGAATATGATCACTGCGAAGACGGGGAAGCTGAAGTCGTAGGGGAGGAAAGACAGCATGATGAAGGTGGCCGCGGTCATGACCATGCCCATGGTGGCGAGAGACCTGGCTCCGCGTCTGTCTGCGATCCTCCCGCTGAGCGGGCCCATTATGACGAACCCCAGCAACATCGGCGTGATGTAGATCCCCGACCAGAAGGGGGTCGATTCGTACGAGTAGCCATGCAGAGGGAGCCATATCCCTTGGAGGAGTATGATGAGCATCAGCTGCACTCCTCCCCTCCCGATGGAAGCAAGCAGACCGGCGAAGTTCCCGGCGCTGAAGGCCTGACTCTTGAAGAGGTCGAGGTGGAACATCGGGTCCTCCACCTTCATCTCGATGAAAGGGAAGATGACGAGGCACGCCAGCCCTCCGAGCAGCGACCCGACGACCCAGGGGTTTCCCCATCCCATGTCAGAGGAGCCGTATGGGAGGAGGCCGTATGTCACGCCGACGAGTATGAGTATCAGACCAGCGGCGAACGCGAGGTTCCCCCAGTAGTCGAGCTTCTGGTGCTTCCTGACGGCCACTATCTCCTTCAGCCTGAGGTAGGACCAGGCAGTACCGAAGATTCCCACAGGGACGCTCACCAGGAAGATGTACCTCCAGTTGAACACCGCCAGGACGCCCCCCATGATGATCCCCAGGAGCGACCCGGCTAGGGCGGCGACCATGTTGATTCCTAGGGCCTGGGCCCTCTCGTTGGGAGGGAAAGCGTCCGTGACTATAGCGGCGCTGTTCGCCCAAAGGAACGCCGCTCCCACGCCTTGGACGATCCTGAACACTATCAGCTCGATGGCCCCCAGGTTCCCCTGGCTGGGGGTGAAGGCGGCCAGGAGAGAGCCCACCGTGAAGATGGCGAATCCCATGTTGTACAGCCTCACCCTCCCCAACATGTCGGAGATCCGGCCGAAGGTGACAAGGAGAGTGGCTGTGACGATGCTGTAACCGAAGAGGAGCCAAAGCAGGTATTCGAAGGAGCCGTTGGCTAGCGGGTTGATGTCGATCCCCCTGAAGATGGCGGGGAGCGAAATCAGTACGATGGTCCCGTCGATGGTCGCCATCAGCACGCCGATGGTCGTGTTGGAGAGGACGGTCCACTTGTACTCCATGGCCTAGGCGCCTCCTTCTATATGGCAGACTGAGCGAAGCTGTGGCATCGGGACTCCATTCTATTGCGCGTGTCGGGCCCGCAGGACGGGCCGCCTGACAGCCGCCATTTCGTCGAGCTGGAGTTCGACCCACCGGAGCTGGGACTCCAGCACGAGCTTCAGCTCCTTCAACTGGACTACCCTGTCCGTCTCAGGGACTTCAAGGATCTTCTGCCTCAGAAGGTCGATCCCCTCGCGGTACCTGTTCACCATCGCCGGCACGTACACGGACGGCGGGAGCAGGTCCGCGAACAGCCTCCCCACCACCTTCTCTCTCCTGCCGACTCCTGCCAGGTTCCCTCGCATCTTCTCCAGCTCGCGGCGTCCCTTGGTGGTGATGGAGTACGACCGCCCCGACCCTCTGGGAGCAGGCGCGGCCTTCGCCAGCCCATCCGAGGCGAGCCCCTTCAGCATCGGATACATCGTCCCTGGCCCGGGCCTCCAAGCGCCCTCAGTCATGTCGAGTATCTTCTGGGTGATCGAATAGCCTGTCTCGTCGCCGCGCGAGAGGAGTGTGAGTAAGTAGAGCCTGAAGAACCCTCGGGGGACGGCCTGAGGGTGGAGCCACTTCCTCTGGAGGTTCCTGGTCATCCGTCCGTGCACCTGGCGAGAGCTATAAAAAGTGTAAAGGATATCGCATTCGATAACTCTTAAATGGCCAATGCAGGACCGCCCCCCAATTCCATCTTGCCATCTCTTGAAGCTGTGCAGCTCACCAAGACGTACGGCAGTTTCACGGCCGTGTCGGGGCTCAACCTCAAGGTCGAAGGGAAGAAGTGCGTAGGGTTCCTGGGTCCTAACGGGGCCGGGAAGACGACCACCATGAAGATGTTCACGGGACTCATCTCGCCGACCGCTGGCTCGGCCCGGATCGGCGGGGTAGACGTGACCAAAGACAAGAAAGCGGCGCTCGCGTCGTGCGCCACCCTGATCGAGACCCCCGAGATCTACCCTTCCCTCACTCCGAGAGAAGCCCTCTCCATGCTCTGCGAGATAAGGGGCGTGGCGGCCGGCGAGAGGAGGAAGCGGATCGACGAGGCCCTGGGTAAGGTCAAGATGACCGAATGGGATGACAAGAAGGTGGGGAGCTTCTCAAAGGGGATGAAGCAGCGGGTCAACGTCGCCTCCACCCTCCTGAGCGACCCAGAAGTGATCATACTGGACGAGCCGTCCACCGGCCTGGACCCGAGGGGGATGAGCGAGGTGAGGGACATAGTGAAGTCCCTGAGCGACAGGCTGGTGTTCATGAGCTCGCACCTCCTCGCCGAGGTCACCGAGGTCTGCCAGGAGGTGGCCATGATAGACCACGGGAAGCTCCTTGTCTACGACACCATCGAGAACGTCACCGCGAAGTTCGCAGGTGGGGGCGGGTCGGTGGAGATCGGCTTCGTGAAGGACGTGGACGCACAGACGCAGGCTATGGTCGCCAAGATAAACGGGGTGAAGGAGGTCGCCAGGTCCAACGACAAGCACCTGGTAGTGAGGTTCGACGCAGGAACCATATCCCAAGAGAAGCTCTTCGAAGGGGTGGCGGGACTCAAAGCGGGCGCGATCAGCTTCCAGCACTCAAGCGGGCTAGAGGACGCATACCTCAGCCTGATCAAGGAGACGCTCTAGGATGGGTACGAAGGCGGGCGCGACCCAGGTTGGGTCCCTTTCTCAGGTCGTCACCGTGACGAAATACAACTTCCTGAACTACTTCAGGGCGAGGCGCTTCTATGTGATGCTGGCCGTCATACTGCTCATCTCGGTCCTTCTCACAGCCCTTGTCGGGTACTACAGGCCCGTAGCCTTCCTGGGGCTCCCGGGGACGCCGGCTTCGCAGGCTGTCCTCGGCTTCTACGGGGCAGCCTGGGGCGGGACCGGCGGCTTCCTCAGCTTCTCCAGCCTGGTCGTGATCCTCTCCGCCGCATTCTTCGGAGGAGACGCGATTTCAGGTGAGTTCCAGAACAGGACCGGCTACTTCCTCGTCCCCAACCCGATTCGGAGATCAGCCATCTACGTAGGGAAGTGGTTCGCCGCGCTCGTAGCCTCTACGATAATCCTCGTGGTCTTCGCCGTGATAGTGATGGGGAACGGGCTGTTCTACTTCCCGGGGGCGGTCCCGTGGGAGTTCGAACAGTCGCTCCTGTTCGCCTGGGTGTACCTGGTCGCCGCGTTGTCCCTGACCTTCGCGTTCAGCTCCCTGTTCAAGAGCAGCTCCATCTCGATACTCATGAGCGTCATCCTCCTGCTCTTCGTCTTCGGCGTGGTGGACGACGTCTCGATGTTCGTCGCCGGGATAGAGCCCTGGTACTCTATAACCTACGGCGCAGGGATCATCTCAAGCATACTTGTGTCCCCCTACCCCCAGCACGAGGTGACCGAGTCCCTCGGCGCGGCCTTCGGCAGGAGCCGGACCAGCGCCAACCCCCACTTCGTCATCTCGACCTACACCGCCAGCGTCCCCGAAGGGCTGGAGATACTCGTGGCCTACTTCGCCGTGACGGCCGCCTTGGGGCTCTGGCTCTTCGTCAAGAAAGAGTTCACCAGCTAGCCGCTGGTGAGCACGAAGTCGTGGACCCCTCCTTTCCCAGGCTGCAGGTTCACCAGCGCGCCCCGAAGCACCCCGTCCGAGTACTCGCTCCCCGGGTTGAGGCAGAGGGTCCGTCCGATCCTGGCGAACCCCTTCGATTCGTGTATGTGCCCATGGAGGCCTAGGAGGGGGGCGTGGACTTCGATCGCCTTCCTCACCGCAGAGCTCCCGGCATGGATGACTTTGACCCCGAGCCCCTCCTTGACGTAGGTGAAGTCGCGGCTGACCGCCGGGGCCTTGTCCAGCTCTGTGTTGACCGGCGGGACGTGGAGGTTGTACACGGCGTCTTCCGGCCGGTCAACCTTCGAGGCTAGCGCCTTTATCATCTCCCCGAGCTTCCCTTCGCTCACCTCCCGGGGGCTCTTCCATGGGGTCGGGTTGGCGTATCCGAGGGTGATCATCTCGAAACCGCCGTCCAGCTCGACCACCCTGTTCTCCGGGTTGACGAACTGGCCCGAGTCGACGAGCTCGGAGTCGAGCTCCAGCCTGTCGTCGTTCCCCGGGGACACGTAGCATTTGACCGCCGTCCCCTTCAGTTTCTCCTCGGTGAGTTTCACCCATGAGCGAATCACCTCCGCCATGGCTCCGTTGAACACCGCCTCCTCCTTCGTTCGGTCGGCCTTCAACTCGGAGAGCCCGGCTTCGGTCGTGACGAAGGAATACTGTCCCGCGTCCTGAAGGGTCCGCCTGGTCTCGGCCAGCTTGTCCTTGGCGAAGACGGTCCGCTCCCCGAAGACCGAGGCTTCGTACGTCCCGTCAGAGCGCTCGACTATGGGGACCAGGAGCTTCCCGGTGATGTCCCCGCCTAGTATGAGGACGTCGGCCCTGTAGAACTTCGCGGCGTTGAGGAATTTCCTGTAGCATCTCTCAGAGCCGTGGACGTCTGTGGTGAAGAAGATGCGGGTCATTGAAAGGCGGCGCCGCGGGCCGTCCGTCCGTATTTAACGCTCGCTTGGCATTCGCATGCTAAGAGCCTATCCCAAAAATTGTACTCCGGTAGACTGTGATGCCTCATTCTTCCACCTGATCAGGAGTTTCCTGAATCGGTTGAGCCGCGATGTGCTTCTCTCCCTGTTCCATACTCTTTCGGGGGCCTTCCGCTGGCATCCCTCCCTGAGAAAATGGAGTATGCCATGGAGGGCCTCCCTTCCCCTACCCCAGAAGTGGAGGCACCTCCGTCCACAGATCATCTGGGTTCGCTGGATCGTCGGAAGTTCTGTTGCCTTCGTCATGGAAGGACCGATGTGAGGCGATATCAGGTGCCGACCCGAAGAAGACCGGCCATCAGACCTATTTTGGGATAGGCTCTAAATCAGGCGGTCAGGTC
>JAJZOO010000058.1 GCA_021811485.1 archaeon | reverse complement strand
ATTGGCGTTGTCCAGGTTCGTCGTCATGGTGAAAGCTAGGGAGGTGATGCCCGAAAGCTGGGAACACCCGGCAAGGGAGACCCATCCGCCGCTGCTCAGCTTGAGGAAGGGGGTCTCGAAGACCGTCAGCCCCTGTGGACCGTTGACGTATGTCCGCAGGTCATAGCGGCCCTCTCTGAGGAAAAGCCCTCCCGAAAGATTGGCCTCAATCCTCTGGGGGGCGGAGGCGGAGTCTACACTAAAGGTCCCAGATTGGGCAGCGAGATCCTCCTGGGAGACCACGACCCCGCCTTCGAGATAGCTCCGTGGCGCGTAAAGTTCGAACCACCCGCTGAACGCGCTCTGAACCTGGGGCAGAAGGACCGAGGTCGAGGTCCCGTTCAGTGCGACCTCCATCTGCCCTCCGATTCCGCTCGGGAGCTCGACCGTCGCCACAGGTCCTCCGATGGATCCCATCGTGCACCCCTGTATCGAGTATGAGTCTGACGGTGGGAGGACGTAGCTCAGTTGGAGCACGTTCCGAGTTACGTTCGAACCGACGAACTGGGGTACCAGGGCTGGAGGGGGCGGCGCGAGCGTGACCTCCACGGTGGTGGAGACAAAGTCAGGGCCCGTCACAAGGAGGGTCCAATTCCCGGGCGGGTCTGTCGTGCCGAACGTGTATAACAGGTCGAGCGAGCCTGGGCCGAGGTACCTTGGTGGGGTCGTGACCCCGCCGGGCGCTTCTAGGCTGACGTAGATGCCAACGGAAGTGAGATAGGATTGGACCCACAGGCTATCCCCCGCTGCGTAGATCGGGGTCCCGACGCTTACAGGGACGACACTAAGCGGCCCGAATCCGAGCCCTATGTTGGGGACATGAGACGCGCTGGAGCCCTGAGCGAACGCGATCGTAGGGAAGACCAGCAGGGCCAGGGCACAGAATAGCACAAGTCCCTTCCTAATGCCCACGGGTCAACCACCAAGTAGCAGCAGCCATCGCCAAAGTGGGAGGCATGAACAGCAGCGCCGGAGGGAGCGAGAGGCTGGAAGTGCCGAATGCCCAAGCGAGCGCGCCCGCCGTGGCCAGAAGTCCGGCCAACAGGCCGCTGTTCCTTCCTATCGCCGACCGGCTTTCGAGCCCAAGTACAGCGTAGGCCAGGAGCGAGACGTACACCACGGCCATCCCCACGAGTGACGCGGGGCCAGTCGGCGGTTCGGTGCCGCTCCCTTTGAGGAAAGAGTCGACCAATCCATAGAGCCCGGTCCCGGACGCCGCAGCGGAGAGGCTCGCGTTTGTCATCAGGATGCTGATCTCCGACACAACGACTCCTGACGGGACCACTGCCGTGAGTGCGCTCGAACGGAGCATCCCTCTTCCGATCCTGTAGGCCGCGTAGGGGAGCCCCGAGAACGCTACCCCGGCCGTCCATCCCCGAAACACCTGGTCCATGGCGGAGGACGCGAAAGGAAGTCCTGTCAGCGGAGAGGTGGCCAGTAGGAGAGGGAGGAGGAACAGGTCCGCCCCGTAGAGGTCTACCAGAAGGGCCGGACCCGCCTCCCGGAGGGGCTTCACTGCGAGGAGCGCCATCGTCTTAGCAAGTTGTACGCCGAAGAGAACGATTTCGAGCAGGGTTGCGGTAGCGATCAGCCCGGTGAAAGCGAAGGCCACCATGAAGTTCGCGTCGATGAGCAGGAGTCCTCCTGCAGCGGAGAAAGCCAAGGTGGATCTTAACGTGGTCATTTGCTCAGGACCATCGCTACAAGGCTCGAAAGGTCTTCATGGCCAGAGAAGAAAACGACGCTCGACCCTTTCATCCCCCTCCCCTCGCCCCACACGAGGAGGACGGAGGGTCTGTTCATGACTAGCCCCACCACTTCGGGAGAGTGGGCCGCCTCCTCTGATGCGATGACCATGTCTGCCTGGGCCGGTGACTCGGCGGCCACCCCGGGCTCGGACCCGTCCTCCCACAGTCTGGCCACAAGGTTGGCGAGGCCTTCCCGGTCTTTGGCTTCGGTCAATGTCGCCTTGCCTCGGTGCACGTGGCGCACCCTGAGCTTGGTACCGGTGGAGACTACCGGAAGCCCCACCCTTGCAATAGCCTCGGAAGCGAGGTCCATGCGCGCGGGGGTCCGGGTCTTTTCTTCGCCTTCCTCTTCTTCGTAGAACCAGAGGTTCATCGTCTCGGGGATGTTAGCCTCGCCTGTCCTAACAAGTAGGAGCTCGTCGGGCGTCCTCGCAAGACGCTTCCACATTATGTCTTTGGCGCTCCTGGAAGTTGTGTAGACCTCAGCTGCGTAGAACTCCTGTCCGGAGCCTCCTCGACCGGCGGGGAGGTCTCCCAGTCTCGCGGCCGAGACCCTGATGGGTTCTCCTGTCCCTAGGAGCGATGTCGGCAGGAATTCGCACACTACCCCGACGTCCTTGACTTCGCTTCGGGCGAGGATTCCCAGACGGTCGGCTATCTCCACCCTGGCCTTGAGCCCTGTGTAGACCCCCGCGTATCTCGACTTCGCCACGAGCGTCCTCTCCTTTCCCTCGCCCTTTATCTCGGCTTCCAGCCCGTTGGGGATCATGACGAGGTCCATCCTAACAGAGGCTGATCTCGTCTTCACCCTGAGCTGAACCGCGACCTCCCCCCCTTTGAAGGCCCTGGCCCTGGCAGATCCCACGGAAAGGTCGAGCCCCTCCTTCGGATAGGCGGCGAGCGCAAGCAGGGAAGCGGAAGCCAGAAGCGCGAACGCGAATCCCAGGGCCAGCCCCCATCCGAATCCAGCCAGCGCACTAGCGAGCGGGACAATCACTGCCGCTTTGAGCAGGTCCCTCCCGTGCTTGGTGAGGGTTATCGTGGCGGCTTCACTTTCGTGAGGATGTCCCGGACCACCTCTGCTGGGTCATTGACCTTCCCGACCAGCACCGCTGACTGGTCGAGCTTCACCCTGTGTCCTAGGACGTACAGGGCGACCTCCTTGATGTCCTCGGGTATTACATAATCCCTGCCTGCCAGGAATGCGACCGCTCTGGAGCAGTGGGCGAGTTGGATAAGGGCCCTGGGGCTGGCACCGAGGCTCAGCCTGCTCTCGTTCCTGCTCTCCAGACCCAACAAGGAGATGTATCCCATTATCTCATCGGAGACTGCGACGTTGGCGACCTCCCTGAACGTTTTCGTGAGCTCGTCTGCCCCAAGGACCTGCTCGACCACCTGCGTCCCCATGTCGCCGAGGTTCCTCTTGATGATGGCCGACTCGGTGGTGAGGTTAGGGTACCCCATCTCGATCCTCATCATGAATCGGTCGAGCTGATTCTCCGGAAGCGGGTACACCCCCTGGAACTCCTGCGGGTTCTGTGTGGCGATCACCATGAACGGGTCAGGTAGGGGTTCCGTGTGCCCTTCCACAGTAACCTGGGCCTCCTGCATCGACTCTAGGAGAGCGCTCTGGACCTTTGGGGGCGCCCTGTTGATCTCGTCGGCGAGGAGGAGGTTGGTGAACACGGGACCCTTCCTGAACTCGAAATCCCTCTGCTTCATGTCGAAGATGATGCCCCCCAACATGTCCATGGGGAGCATGTCCGGAGTGAACTGGATTCGTTTGAACTCGACCCCCAGGCACTTGGCGAAGGCTTTCGCGAGTATCGTCTTAGACACGCCTGGGACTCCTTCCAGGAGGACGTGCCCTCGCGCCAGGAACGACACCAAGAGGAGTTCCGCCTCCCTTTCCCTCCCGATGACCACCTTCCTAACCTGGCTGAGTGTCTTCTCCTTTAGTTCTCCTACCAATTGGGTTTCTCCTCAGCTTCATCGCCAGGGCCGCCACATCGGTCCCGTCGCGTGGGAGGGGGGCCAGGCTTCCATATCTGAACGCCTCATACTCAGAGAGTTTCTCGTCCATCTTCGTCCAGTCGCTCTTTACTCCTCTCTCCCTGAGGTGCTCGAAGGCTTCCGTCCACGTGTATCCCTGGGGGAGTTCCGGGGCGTACCTCTTGATGGATCGGTCCAGCAGCTCGAAGGCCGCCCGCGCGTCGGGAACGACTCCGGGCCCTAAGCTTCTCGAGAGGAGGTACCCGGCTCCGGCCAGCGAAAAGAGCGCAATGTCGGCTCCCAACAGTGACGCCTCGAGGAGACTAATCGGCAAGATAGCTCACCGTCGAGTTTGCTTGATAGCTGATGAATACCACTCCTAGTGCAGGAATCGACTGGAAGGGCGCCGAGGGCTGCATCGCAACCCAGGTCCCGCCGGCGCCCTCATATTCGCCTATCACGGTGCAGGACACCTCCACCCTCTGCGCGGACCGCAGGTACAACAGGCCGGCTCCCGTCCCCCCGGACACTGCCGAAGTCCATCCTGTCAGCTGGACGGTGGAGTTGACGGCGAACGTGAAGTTCTCCGCGAACTTTGCGTATATGACTGCGCCCGGCTCTATGGTCGAAACGGTGTCCTGGTTGATGATTACCACAGAGCTGGCTCCGCTCTCGACCGGGGTTATGTCCAGCCTCAGGACGGTGGTGACGCCCGCCCGGAACTCTACGGTCTTCGTGAAATTGAATCCGGTGCCTAAAGAGGTCACAGTGAAGTTCCCTTCGGACATGGACGCGAACACTTCCCCCGACGAGTTGGTGACCACCTGAAAGCTCGTAGGCCTGCCTCGGTTGAACTTGTTGCCCGCTCCGACCTCGGTCAGGATCAGCCGAAGCCCCGCGAGAGGGACGGGAGTGAACTGACCGGTACCTCCCGTCGTCGGGGTGAAGTTCCCTGACGGTAGTCCTGTACTCTCCGCTATGGCCAAGAGGTAAGGGGAGGTAGTAATGGGAGGATTCGGCGCCGGGGATGAAGCCTGCCCCCCTGCCCCTCCAGATGCGCTGCCGAGCCCTGCCCCGCCGAAGACAAGGCCGAGCAGAAGGCTCGTGATCAGAAGAAGCGGAATGAGCATACCCGTGGCGAGCCGGGAGTACACTTCATCATAATTGAGCCGTGGGACATGCTAAAAGCATTGTTAACAGAAATCGGTCCCATGCTGGGGGCCGAGCCGGTTGGGCGCTTGGCACAACTGGCGGTCGAGAGCCCTCGTCGCCTGCAGCCGGCAGCCTGATGGGTGTAACTGACGGACGGGGAGCCGTCATGCTCTCTGGTCGGCTCGCGACTACGGGTTCTAGGGCCCTTTTCAAATGCCGCCGTCGGCGTTCACATCAGATGATTCCCCGCGCCTCGGCTGCAGGCCGCTAGTTGATGGGGAACGCCCACTTCTTCCCTTTCGAATACTCCAGGACCTGGATGCTCTTAGTCTCGTAGTAGTGGTCCAGGCCTTCTAAGCCGAGCTCCCTCCCGAAGCCGCTCTGCTTGAACCCCCCGAACGGGACTTCGGCCCTAGCTATGGGTGGGGAGTTGACCCAGGTGGTGCCGGCCTGTATCCGCTCGGCGGCGTGGTACGCTTTCT
>JAJZOO010000057.1 GCA_021811485.1 archaeon | reverse complement strand
AGATCGGGGGCGTATTCGAGTGCCTGCAGGGATGCTCCATCGAACTGGGGGGCGGACGAGGGGGACGCGGTCGAGATAAGCATCAGGCTCTGAACCCACGCGCCACGTCTGCCCATCTCGGGTCTCCATCGAAGGGCAGGTACACCCTCGCCCTGTCCAGGATACCACGATACTTGTTCTGGATCTCTCCCCCCACCTCCCGCCACGTCCCCTCCACAACGAACTCGGCCAGCATGTCGTCCCCCACCTCGGAGGCCATCCTGCGCCACTCTCCGTTCACGGAGAGGACATGAAGCCTTTCGGCAACGTCTTCCCAGTGGTGAAGCTCCATCACCCTCCTATAGCTCCGGGTGGACGCATAGAATGCGATCTGCCCCCTGTACGCTTCCCTCACCGCGGCAATCTCTTCCTCATTGTCCCCCACAGCGGCGAACACGGACGCTGCCACCTGAACTTCCGTCCTGCTCCTCCCTGCCTGGGCTAAGCCCGCTGACAGCGCTGGCTCGATGACCTCGCGGAGGTACCTGACCGTGTGGAGAGGGTGCACGTGGAGGCCATCCGCGACCGCTCCAGCTACCCTGCACATCATCCCGTTGACCCCGGCCACCAGCACCGGGATGGTGGGGTCCCTGATCGGGCCCGGGGTGAAGAACGGCGTCATGAGGTCGAGGGTGTAGAACCTCCCCTGGAAGTCCAGCTTGGTCCCACCCTGCCAGCTCTTCCACACAGACCTCAGTGCCAACACGTACTCCCTCATCTTCGGGGCGGGTGGATCCCACTTCATCCCAAACCGCCGCTCGATGTGACCCTTGACCTGGCTTCCCAACCCCAGCATGAGCCTGCCTCCGGAGGTGCTCTGCAGGTCCCACGCTGTGTATGCCATGGTCGTGGGGCTCCTCGTGAACGCCAGGGCTATCGAAGTACCCAGCCCTATCCGCGTGGTGGCAGCGGCAGCGAGAGCCAGCAGCACGAACGGGTCATGCTTCGTCTCGTTCGCCCAGAATGCGTCGAAGCCGTACTCCTCGGCCTTCCTCGAGAGCTCGGCCGCCTCCATCGGCTCGCCCACTGCCACCTCGGCGTCTATCTTCAACGGAGAGCACCGCCCGAGCGCGCTTCTTAAAGCCGGACCAATGGGGCCGGCTGCATCGCTTGGCGAATCTATCGGTCATCGCCGGACTGGCAACCGCCCTGTGCTGGGGGACCGGCGACTACTTGTCCAGGGGACAATCGGAGAGGATCGGGTACTACAGGACCCTGGTATATTCAATGCTGGTGACTTTCATCGTGCTTGTCGCCATCACACCCGTCCTCAGCCCCGGACTCAAGGCTCCGCTCTTCCCCACGGCCGTGCTCGTGGTCGCAGGAATCCTGAACTTCGTCGCCTTCAGCTTCCTCTACCGCGCGTTCCACAAGGGTGTCGTCTCAGTCGTCGCGCCTGTGGCCTACACCTATCCTGCCATCACAACGATACTCTCGATCGTCATCCTGGGCACCGTCCTTCAGTCCATGGAGATTCTCGCCATAGCTGGGATAATCACGGGGGTGATCCTGACGTCAACGAAGTTTTCAGAGATAAAACGGTCCATCGCCGGGAAAGGATCCGCAGGTCTCACGGTGGGCTTCATCCCCGCCGCGGCCGCCTCTCTCTTCTTCGGCTTCGTCTACGTGGGGGTGGGCTACGCAGCTCCGGTGGTGAGCGTCGTGATCCCGGTCATGATCCTTCGGATTGTGGGGATAGCGATGGGGTTCGCGCTGGCTCCGGCCCTCAAGCAGAGCGCCAGGCCCATGAAGGGGGTCTTCTCGAGAGGAATAATCGCCATGGGCGTGTTGGAGGCAATCGGCTTCCTTTCCTTGACGTATGGCATCTCGGTCCCCGGCGGGTCGCTCCCTGTGGTCACGGCATTATCCGGGATGGGAGGAGCAGTGGCCGGGGGATATGGGCTAGTGTTACTGAAGGAGAGGCTCGAACCCAACCAGATAATCGGAGTGGTCTTGTCCCTGCTGGGCGTCTTCGTTCTGCTGTATCTGGGGGCCTAGGCGCTGGAGTACTTCGCCGCCGTCCAGGAGGGGAGACGGCGAGTCAACCGGGCGCTGGCTGTGCTGCAGAAGGTCGCCGGCCCCTCCTACCCGATGCTCATCCTGAAGCTCGGCGTCGCAGAGTGGACCCCTGTCGGGGAAGAAATGATGAACAAAGTGGTCAGGGGGAAGAACGCCACCGCCGCCCTGGTAATATGTGACGGCGAGGGGAACTCGAAGGCGATGAGCGCCTGGATCCCGTCCGAAAGTGCGGATGGAGCCTCCCGGAGGCTGGAGGCCGAGGGGATTCCAGTCTTTCCCGGAGATGTCAAGCTCCCAATCTGAGCGTCCTGTTTATTAACTGGTCAAGGCCTAGAATAATCTGCGCCTGGCCTGCACCTGCTCATAGCTCCGAAGTGAAACCTCTGATTCGAAGCCTGAGCCGTGCTTGTTGGACGCAGAGAAATTGGGGGTGAACGAATGGCAAGATGCTCGGTTTGCAAGGGTCATGCGGTCGCATCATGCGCGGAGTGCGCGGCGCTAGTGTGCATGTCGCACTCTACTACAATCTTTGATGAAGGGAGCAGGGCGATGAAGACCTACTGCGGTAACTGTACGGCTAAGCGGATGCCCGTGTGGGTAGGCCGACGAAGGTAAGGCCACAAAGAGCCTTCCAGCGCAGCACCCGACCGTAGGGTGTCGACTGCGTCAGCGTAGCATCGGGGCCCTGAGGCTGTTCAGCCAGGCATTCGCTGCTCCGCGAGGCCAGACCGGGCAAGAGGAGCTGACGGCGCTAGAGTGCATCCATCGCGGCCATATCCTCGTCGACCGTCCGCTCAAACTGTCCCTTGGCGGGCCCCTTCGCGAACAGACCCAGCATTCCCAGTTCCATGCTCGCCGAGTACTTGACTTCAGTACCATCGATTGCCTCCCTGAGGCCCATGGTGACCTTGCTCCCCTTGCCGTCTCCTTCCAGGGTGTCCACGTGGAATGTCCTCGTGGCGACGTCGAAGGCCAGGGTGTTGATGGACCTGATTTTCTTCCCCATCATGGCTGCATGCTGCTCGATCTTCATGACTCCCCCCTCGTTGCCGAGGACTTTCACCTCTTTGACGAAGTTGGGGTGCACTTTGGGAAGGTTCCCTGGGTGCATGTAGAAGTCGATGACCTTTGAAATCGGCGCCTTCGTCTTTCCTGTCTTTTCCCAATTTGTAGGCATGGCAAGACCACGGGCGGCGAGCCCTAATTAACGTGCGTCCACAACGTGCCATCTTCTCCCTCGGTCGTCAGGGCCTGGGGACGGCCTCGGCTGTCGATACCTCCTCAATCGAATATCTGTACCAACGCGTTGACGTAACCCGTCGCACCGTTTGGGTAGGTGCCTTCCCCAGAAGAAGTCTGCACCTTCCCTGCCGCGTCGACGGCCCTGGCTAGCACAGAGTACTCTCCAGCCGACCCTGGCTTCCACTCGTACGCCCAGAGCGCCCAGGTGATGTCAGAGATCGGGGGCTTGACCTGTGCCTCTTCCCACGTTCGGCCGTTGTCGAAGCTGACTTCCACCTTTGAAATTCCCCTGTCTCCGGCGAAGGCGTATCCTGCCAGGATTATCGAGCCTCCGTACTTGGAGAGGCTCGCCTGGGCCGGGGGGAGCGGGATGATGAACGCCTGGCTGTGCACAGTGGCAGTGTTGGTCCACCCCCTGGTCTGCCAGTAACCCTCGTAGACTGAGCCAACGACAGAGATCCTTTCCACCCACTTCGCGCTCATCATCCCATACAGCCCGGGGATCAGCCCCCTGAGGGGGTAGCCGTGGCGGACCGGGAGGTCCTGGCTGTTCATGCCGTAGGCGGCCAGGCTGTCGGGCATCAGAGCCCTGGCCAGGGGGATTCCCACGCTGTACCCGTCGACCGAATAGAAGACGACATACGTCGCTCCGGGGCCGACCCCTCCGGCGTCGGCCACCAGGTCAGAGATCTTCACCCCTGTCCAATTCGCGTTCCCAATCAGGTCCCCGTTCAGCTCGTTGCTCACGCATTCAAGGGTGGTGTACTGGCTGGTCTGGGGTAGGCGGGTAAGGTCCTGCAGAGAGTACGACTTCGGGGCTTTCACGAGACCGTCCACCTTGAGGGACCAAACAGACGCGTCCACGACAGGGTCTATCACGTCTATGGCCACCCTGTAGAAGCTGCTGCTAGGCGTCACCTCGGAGTCTACGAGCGAGGTGAGCCTCGGGTCACTGAAGATCGGGGGCGCGCCCTGAAGGTCCACGGGCTGGCTCGTCCCCGTCGGCTGCACGTCGGCAGCAAAGAGCTGGTCCAACCCCCCTAGCCCGGCGATTCCGGCGGCAGCCGCCAGCACTAGCACCGTGCCCTTCTCGATGAACTCCCTCCTCCCGGTGTCTCTAACGCCTGATCCCCCAGGCGGCGCCTTCAGCGTCGCGAGTGGATGGTACACCGCGGAGAGCATTAGCGCAAACACCGCCTGGACAAGGAGAAGGCCGAGGGGGAAGACCCAGACCGCGTTCACCGGGGCGTAGGGAGACGTTGTTCCGAAGAGAGCGTCTCCGTCTACAGGAAAGAGGAGAAGGCCGAAGAGCGCCCAGGGGAAGAGGCCGAGCACCAACATCCCCTCGAACCTCTTCAGCTGACCGAAGACCTTCTTGGCGAGGAGCAGGTCGAAGAGAAGGACCACCAAGCCGTAGACTGCAGCCGCGACCAGGGTGGCGACTAGGAGGCCCAGCTGCCCCGCGAAATCCCCGAACCGCTGTACCATCGGTTCCTCGATCGAGGCAGGGACCACCCTGAGAAACACGCTCAGTGCAGACTCCGGAGGGAAGGGGGCGACCCCGCCCAGCCTGAGGAGGAAATTGAATGCGAGCCCTCCCAGGCCGGCGAGGGCGCCGGTCAGGAAGAGTGAGACCACGCGTCTAGGAGTCAATGGAGTTCAGGCGCCTCAGGTAGGAAGTTTGGGGCTAGTCCACGTGCCCGCGAAGTAGCGATGCCGGCCCAGGGTACCCCAATGCGTGGACCGAAGGACAATTCCAGATCCGGCAGAGAACTCTGAGTACGGTCCACGGTTCCCCGGACCTGATCCGACCAAGTGCTCCCGGCTGACTCACACGAGGTTGGGAAATGCCCTTGCCAGGTCGAACACCTTCACTTCGGCTGCACCGGGGCGACCCCGCCTGCCCTGCTCCTTGATGTCAGCACAAAGCCGAGGACGATGAATATGACGCCGATCACTGCTATCACGGAACCTGCATAGATCCAGAACGACACGCCGGTCATGGACGAGCCTCCGATTATCCCGTCCCCCTGGAGCGCGAACACAGTACCGGCAAGCAGCAGCAGCACGCCGACAATGCCGAGACCGAGAGATGAACTCCGCAACCTTTCCCTCAAA
>JAJZOO010000056.1 GCA_021811485.1 archaeon | reverse complement strand
CAGCTCGAGGTGCCCTTTGATCCGCGGTATCAGGAGGCAGTCGTGCGCCACGTCAGGAAAGACGGACTCGCCGTTCGCCTTGACCGGCGGGGCGCTGACAAGTTCTGATGCCTTCTTCCAACTGGTTCCAGGGAGGTATTCTCCCTTGCCGCTCCTGAGCAACCGCGAAGCGACGAGGACTGGGTGCTCTGGGGTCAGACGGATGGGGAGCATCCCGCGTCCCGTGATTTCAAGCATGTAGCCGCTGTACTGCCGCTTGAAGGTCCTGGTGACAGTGACGAGCCCCGAAGCCGAGGCGGCCATGTCCCCGGGTTCGTATTCAGAGATCTGCTTGTCGTCTCCCAGGATGACGGTTTCCGGAGGGACACAGCAAGCCGTCTCTAGATGGACGGGCCAGAGTGAGTAAAGGCGCCCCCAGTTTGCGAGGTAGCGCATCGGATCGCCTATGGCATATTGGAGGATGTCATCTATCTTCCCGACCAAGACTTGGAAGGCCCCGGACTTTTGCTGCTGCGCGACTACCACAGATCGCGCCTCCCTGCCAGCACCAATGCGAACCCCATGGGAATGAAGAGCATCCCGATGAAGAGCGTGACCGCCCAGTCAGACGATAAGCCGAGTGAAAGCGGCTTGTAGGCCGCCGCCCAGGCGTAGAGGAACATCCCGAGAACGTCGAAGACGATGAACATCAAGAGGTAGGCGTAGTACTGCATCATGAAGTGCATCTTCCCGGCCCCCTGGGGGACCTGTCCGGACTCGAAGGGGGCGTTCTTCAGGGGGTTAGGGTGCCTCGGACCGAAGAGGCGCGGAAGGAGGACGACCGGGAGGGTGAACCCCATGCCGACCAGGCCCATCGCGAAGACCGTCCCGATGTCCCCGAAGAGAGCCATTTCAAAAATTGCGACCGTCTCACGCTATTTAAGATTGGTGGGGTGCTCGCCCTCCTCGACTGGCGGAAAACAGAGTTCTTGGCCAGAACCATCGGCGCGGCAGACACGGGACGTCGAGGGTGCAGTCCTCCCTGCACGCAGGCGGCGAGCGTCAGGCCGAGCTGTGGGTCGGGCGCGCTAGCGTCACCAGTCGTTCGCAGCAAGACCAGCTGCCCCGCTCCTCTCGTCCCTGGTCTCGGTAATGAGCGCTGGAGTCGGAGCGCGCCTAGTCAGGAGCGCCCGGGATCTCGCAGGCCGAAGACAGCGCCTTCCTCTGCCCGTAGGCGGTCAGGAACGGACCTATGACGAGTAACGGGAGGCTTACGACGACGAACAGCAGCTGATACGGCGCAAGTACGAAGGTGAAGGCTGAAGCCCCCAGCCCCCCCGCCGCGCTAAGGAGGAAGTATCCGGCGCAGGTGGGGCATCCGGTCACGAGACCTACCAGGGCCCCTACAGAGGTGACCAGCCGGCCCGACCTGAGCGCCTTCTGTCTCAGGGACCCCAGAGCCACCGCGATGTTCAGGGTCACCAGGGGAGGGACCAGGACGAGCATCAGGAGTGTGAGGGGAAGGAGCTGCGCCCCCAGATGGAGCGCCGGGAACAGGTAGAGCTTCAGTTCGGGGACCGATCCGAGGGTGCCGCAGCAGACGGCGGAGGCCCAGCCGGGGGAGGACGCCCCGTACACCTGGCTGAAGTCGACGGTCGGCTGGTATACCAGGGTCCCCGAAAGGAAGAGGAAGGCGAAGGCGTAGAGGATTCCCCCTCCCACTGCGAGCCTCATGGTCTTTCTGGAGGAGAATGCCGCGCCGATTATCGAAGGTAAGGAGAGATTCCCGGGGTCCATCGCCCTTGCTCCCCGGTAGACCAGATAGATGCCGGAAGCCATGACCGCCAGGACCGCCGCTTCGGAAGCGAAGAAGTCGACGACGCTGGAGCCGACTCCGACCCCTCTGGAGAGGGCCAGGGCGTACTGGTTCTCCGCCCAGAGGGACATGTCCAGCAGCGCTAGGACTCCTCCCGCTCCCCCGAAAACGATACCGACGGCGAGTCCCTGCCTGCCAGAGAAGACCTTCGGCCGCGACAACTCGGGGGGAGCCGGGCGCCAGCGCCGATAAAGCCTTGCCCCGTCCCTCCTGTGTAAGCTACCTCGCGTAGGCTTTCTTCCTGAGCAGGCCCAAGAAGTCTGCCGATTCCGTGATGTAGGCGTCCAGAGCTGCGAGCACTACTGCGAACGCGAAGTCTGAGGCTTCGTGGTTCCTCCCGCAAATCGGGCAGATTCTCCCCTCCTCCGCCACAGGGAGATACTGCAGGAGCCTGGGCCTCTTCCCGAACTCGTCGAACAGCCTGCCCAGCACCTGCGAGAGCGCGCCGCCGAGCCCTTCGGTGACCTGTTCCGTGATGCCTTCGTAGTTTATGGCATCCAGGAACGCGCCGTCGATCCTGTACTTCCCCCAGGTAGTCCGCTCGCAGACGAACCGCCTCTTCCTCTCACCCTTCCTCTTGTTCTCATGTGGAAGGACGGAGACGAACTCGAGGCGCCTGAGCTCCTTGAGGGTAGAGTAGACTGCAGACGGGGGGAGCCTGAGACTCTTCACGAGCTCGTCGGCCGACGCTCCCTGCGCGCCTGCCTGCCGCACCAGCCTGAGTATGTTCCAGGTACTCTCCTTCGAGAGGGCGTCAGCCTCCAGAGGGGACCTCACCGGTATGTGCGTCAGGTAGGACTTCGGTGTTCTAGATGTCTCCATAACGGACAGATTTCTGAGTTTCTGGTATTTTTGGATTTCTGAAACCGAAGTCGTAAATGAACATGGTCGCGCGCGTCTTCTGAACGGTGGTTTCGACGTCTGAAGAGAGCAAGCGAGAAGAGGAACGGCAGTCGCCAGGAGGGCCGACTGGGGGCGGAGGGATGGGGCAGGGTAAGCCTGAAGTGAGTTCTCCCCTGGGTGCCCCTCCTCGCCCAGCCGTGGCTCCTCTCGGGGCCCGGCTGCCTTCGGCTGCTGCCAAGCCCGGACCTCCTCCTCCGGCACCGCCGTCTGGGCCGCCCCCGCAGGCGAAGACGACCAGGAGGTCTTTCTTCAAGGTCCTCCTCACGTTCGCGGCGCTGCTCACCGCGATTCCCTTCGTCCCCTGGGGGCAGTTCCTCTCCTCGTCGGTCTCCAGCTCGGGTACGCCGAAGCGCCAAAAGGTGACGACGGACATCAACAAGTTCAACGGCGCCGCAAGCGGGAAGCCTGTCAATGTCAACGACCTTGCGACGTTCCCGCCGAACAGCTCCTGGCTGGTCACTTATCCTTCGTCAGGCAACCTGACGCTGGACTCTCAGAACCCTGACACGTTCGTCAAGTGGCGGCTCATCAGGATGCCTTCCAGCCTGGGAGGGGACCAGAAGGCGGCGACGGCTTTCGTGGCTTTCAGCGAGGTGTGCGTCCATCTCTGGTGCAGTCCTAACTACGACCCCGAGAACTCGAACAACCCGGCTGACGAGACATACCAGTGCCCGTGCCATGGGAGCGTATACCGCCTCCCCGACGCGCTCTCGATAGCAGGTCCGGCAAGCACCCAGCCGCCGCCGACAAACGCCGAGCCTATGCTGACCCTGACCGCGGACCCTGACGGGTCGCTCTACATCGAGCCTGCAGTGTTCGACGTCAACCACAACGGAGTGGTGGGGTACGGGAGATACTATCAGTCCTACGAGTCGTTCATCAAGCCGGCCGCGGAATCGGGAAAGACAGCCGCGGCCCCGTGACCAGATCGTCGGTTCCATCGAGAGAACCCCTCAGGCATGACCCCCAGGCTCGCCTTGGTATGTAGGGCGTCCCCGCGCCCGGCCGCCAGCTCTTTACAGAAGGGATCCGCGCGAGCGGCGCAAGCCGAGGGGAGAAGGCACTGAACGACTTGGGCGGTAGCCTTTCTCAGTCTACCCCGTGAGTCTCTTCGGCTTCGTCCTTCATGAGCGAGCCGAGGAGCTTCGCTTCGCGGAAGAAGTCCCGTATGGAGAGGACGCCGAAGAGAGTCCCGTCGTCGTTCACAACTACCAGGTGGCGGATCCCGTTCTCCATCATCAGTTTCGCCGCGGCCGACGGGCCGTCAGAGCGCCTGACGCTGATAAGTCTCTTCGTGGCCACGGACTCGATCCTCGCGGTGAGCGGGGTCCCTTTCGCGACCGCCCTGACCACGTCTCGCTCGGATAGGACTGCCTGGGGCTTGGTCGGGGTCGCAGCATGGGCGACCACCAATAGCCCGATCTTCTCCCTGGCGAAGACCTCGGCAGCCTGCTTTATGGTGGCACTTGGGCCGATGGTGACCGGCTCCCGTTTCACAAGGGCCTCGACCCTCAACGTCCCCCACCTGAGGAAGCCCGTTTCTCGATGGGCACGTATTGGGTCAGCGGGGGACCGGCATAGTCAGCGATAGGCCTGATTATCCTGTTGTCGGCGAACTGCTCGAGGACGTGAGCGAGCCAACCTGGGGCACGGCCGATCGCGAAGACCGGGGTGAACAGGTAGGCAGGGACGCCGATGTGGTTGAGGGCGAGTCCGGAATAGAGGTCTAAGTTGGGGTGCAAGTTCTTTTCTCTGAGCAAAATCGCCTCTGTCCTTTCAATGATCTCCAGGGACTGTTTCTCCTTCTCAGTCCTGACGAAGCGCCCCGCCATGTCTTTCAGGATCTTCGCCCTCGGGTCCATAGTCTTGTAGACCCGGTGACCGAAGCCGTTGATCTTGACTTTGTTCGCCAGCTTCTCCCTGATGTATGGGTCGACTCTGTCCGGGGTCCCGATCTCGAGAGTCATCTCGACGACCTTCTCGTTGGCCCCGCCGTGAAGGGGTCCTTTCAGGGCTCCCACGGCACCGGTTATCGCCGAGTAGACGTCTGAGAGGGTCGAGGCTATCACACGGGCGGTGAAGGTGGAGGCGTTGAACTCGTGGTCGGCGTGTAGTATCAGGAGGACGTTCATCAGATCCTCGTCCCCTTCCGAAGGCACCTTTCCTGTCACCATGTAGAGGAAGTTCGAGGCGAACGACAGGTCCTCACGTGGAGGGACTATGGCTTGGCCGTGCTTGTGCCTGTGTATCGCGGCCACCATCGTCCCCGTCTTTGACGCGATAGACGTAGCCCGTTCAAGTTGGGTATACATGGGGTCGTCGAAGATCCCCAGAGCCGCCACCCCCACCCTCAGCGCGTCCATGGCGTCGCAGTTCTGTGGGAGCGTCGTGAGGACCGAAATCAGGTCGCGAGGGATCGCCCTTTTCGCCGCGAGCTCCTGCCGGAACGAGTTCAGCTCTCCCGAGGTAGGAAGGCGTCCGTTCCAGAGGAGGAACGTGGTCACTTCGTAGTTCGAGTGAGCCGCGAGGTCCGCGATGTCATACCCGCGGTATAGAAGCCGTCCCTCCCGACCGTCGATGTAGGTGATCGAGCTCTTCCCCGCTACTACGTCCTCCAGGCCTCTTGCCTGTGTGGTCAGGTGCTGGATGATCTGGTCCATGGTGTCCCCGTACTTACCGAGGGCGGCGAGCTTTGAGTAGGTCTCCCTGGATAGCTTCACGGTCGTGGAGTCGGCATCCGGGTTCTTTGGCATGGGCATCCTGTGACTATATTCAATATCTTGGGTTTATTAGGTTTCGGCTCTGCTTGAAACGAAGTCTGTCAGGGCGACAGA
>JAJZOO010000002.1 GCA_021811485.1 archaeon | reverse complement strand
ACGGCTACCTACATAGACATAGGCAAGCTCATCTCAACCGGCGACGCGCCGGTCCTGGAAGTGCTCGCCTTGGTCCTGGCGGCATCCATCGTGGGCGCCCTGGCCCTGTCTAGGGTCGACAGAGGAGGGGGTGCGCACTGACCAGCCTTGCGGACTTCGTCATTGTCTCCGCCTGCCTCTTCGGCGTAGGGGTCTACGGGCTGGTGACCAAGAGGAACGCCCTGCGGCTCCTCTTCTCAATCGAGTTCATGATCAACGCAGCGAACCTTAACTTCGTCGCCTTCAACCAGTACCTGCCCTATCAGGAGGCGAGCAACGCCCTGGGCCAGACGGTCGTGCTCTTCTCCATCGCCCTGGCAGCCGCCGAGGCCGCGGTCATTCTGGCAATAGTCGTAGTCGCCTATAGGCTCCGCAACGACATAGACGTGAGTGAGATGAAAACCCTGGAGGGATAGAAGTGCCACAACTCAACATCGACCCCACCGGCCGGGCCCCCGGGTCCAAGCTCCGATAGCAAGGGTTGCCCATGGAATACATCCTTCTTCAGACGGTGGCTGTCCCACTCGCGGTCGCCCCCGTCGTCCTCCTCCTCGGGAAGAAGCTGGGGCGCCATGTGGGCTGGATAGCCTTCGCCTCCCTGCTCTATACGACCCTCCTCCTCGCCTACCTCGGGACCTCGCTCTTCAACGGGGGTCCGAACGTGACCGAGTCCTACGCCTGGGCGCCAGTCTCCGGGCTGACCTTCGGGTTCCTCGGCGACAACCTCAGCGTCCCTGTGGCGCTGATGATGAACATCGTCGTGATGGCGACGGCCGTCTACTCGATGGGATACATGAAGCACAGGCTGGAGGTCATGTACGGCGAGGAGAGGAAGGGCCAGTACGCCATCTACTTCCTCAACTTCATGCTCCTTGACGCCGGGCTGATCGGCGTCTCGCTTGCGACCAACCTCCTCGAGCTGTACATGTTCCTGGAGCTAATGTTGATACCTTCGACATTCATGGTCGCCCTCTTCGGGTACACCAACAGGGAGAGGACGGCCATGATGTACTTCCTCTGGAACCACCTCGGCGCGTTCATCTTCCTCGCTGGAATCGTCGTGGCCTACTCAGCCACCGGGAGCTTCCAGATATCCTCCCTGTCGACCATCCCGCTGGGGACCGTGGCCTACTGGGCCGTTGGGCTCATCCTCGTCGGCTGGCTAATCAAGATGGCCATCTTCGGGGTGCACCTCTGGCTACCTACGGCCCACGCAGAGCACCCCACCTCCTTCGCCCCGTTCATCGTCACCATAGTCGGCGTGGGCAACTACGTGGTGGTGAGGCTGCTGGTGGAGGGGATGCGGTCAGCCTTCATCCCCTTCGCCTTCCCACTCATGATCATGGCGGTGATCACCATGGTCTACGGAGGGGCGATGACGATGGTGCAGAACGACGTGAAGTACCTCTACGCCTGGTCCACCATCAGCCAGAACGCCTACTCCCTCCTCGGCATCGGGAGCCTGAGCGTGTTGGGGGTGTCGGGCGGGCTCTTCTACTTCCTGAACCACATCATCGGCAAGACGATCCTATTCTGCGTAGCCGGCATCATGATCACCCAGGTGGGGACAAGGGACATGCGCAAGATGGGCGGGCTGGCTGGGAAGATGCCCCTCACCGCAGCGGTCGCCCTGATCGGCTCCATGATACTCTCTGCGGTCCCTCCGACCGGGGGCTTCCAGGCAGAGTGGCTGCTGTTCGAAGGCGTCTTCACGCGCGGGATCGCGGGGGGGCTGGCCTGGAACTTCGTCGTGGCGATAATGGGTCTGGCTGCGACCGCGCTCACCGTAGCCTACACATTCTGGCCGATGCGTAAGATATTCTTCGGCCCCCTGTCAGACGACCTGATGGGGGTGAAGGAGGCCCCGCTCATCATGACCGCTCCGCTAATCTTCCTCGCCGCCCTGTCCATAGTGATCGGCATCTATCCTGACCTCTTCTTCAGGTCCCTCTACCACTTCGCGAGCACGATAGGATTGTCAGGTAGATAGGAAATGACAGCGGTCCCGATCCCATCTTACTTCGTCTGGCTCATCTTCCTCCTCCCCTATGCGGGGACGCTGGCCGCGCCTCTCACCGGCAGGGGGCGGATCCGAGACGTAGCGGCCGTCCTCTTCTCCTTCCTCTCCGCCATCTTCGCTCTCGTCCTCCTCGTACCCGTGATCGAAGGCAATACCATCTCCCTGGTCAACTCGCTGATCCCTGCCTCTGTCCCGTGGATCCCCGAGCTCGGAATCAGCTTCGGGGTGCTCTCGGACCCGTACACCGTGATCATAGCGAACCTGGTCGCCTGGATCAGCTTCCTCGTCATGCTGTACAGCGTCGACTACATGAAAGGGGACAGCGGGCTCACAAGATACTGGTTCTTCATGAGCTTCTTCATCGGGAGCATGCAGCTCATCGTCCTATCCAACAACCTCCTCTCGCTCTTCATCGGCTGGGAGGGGGTCGGCCTTTGCAGCTACGCCCTGATAGGCTACTACTACCACGACGAGAAGGAGAACTGGGTCGGAACCCCCGGCTCCAAGGCCCTGGGGATGGAGCAGGCCTACCCGCCTTCTCACGCCGGGATGAAGGCGTTCTTCATGACGAGGATAGGGGACATGGCGATGTTGGCTGGGATACTGATCCTGTTCATCTACTCAGGGACTTTCAACTATCAACAGCTGGCGTCGTCCACAGGCTGGGCGACGTCTCTGGCCGCCGGAGGGCTGCTGGTCCCAGTCGCCCTGCTGATATTCGGAGGTGCAGTGGGGAAGTCCGCCCAGTTCCCGCTCCAGGAGTGGCTCCCTGACGCCATGGCGGGGCCCGCCCCCGTCTCCGCCCTGATCCACGCGGCCACCATGGTCAACGCGGGTGTGGTACTCGTCGCGCGCATAGGGCCCATATTCTACTTCGCCCTTCAGTCCAACCCTGCCCTGATCCAGCCCTTCTTCATGGTGGTAGCGTGGATCGGTGCCATCACCGCCTTCTTGGCGGCCACCCAGGCGATGGTGGGCTTCGAGCTGAAGAAGCTCCTCGCCTATTCCACCATATCACAGATAGGTTACATGATGCTGGGCCTCGGCCTCGCGGGCCTCTCGACCAACTTCGCGGAGGGGCTGTCGGCCGGCCTTTACCAACTGTTGAGTCATGCCATATTCAAGGCAGCGCTGTTCATGACGGCCGGGGTACTGATTCATCTCACAGGGACCAAGTACGTCAACGAGATGGGCGGGCTGAAGGAGAAGCTGAAGATCACCTTCGCAGTCTTTCTCATCGCCGCAGCTTCCCTCTCGGGAATCCCCCCGCTCAGCGGCTTCTTCGCGAAGGACGCCATCCTGGCGACGGCGTGGGGGTCTGGGCAGTACGGCCTTTTCCTCCTGGGGTCGGCGACCGCAGGACTGACCGCATTCTATGCGTTCAGGATGGTCGGCCTCGTCTTCTACGGGGTGAGGGAGAAGCACGCCGGGGAGGGGACCGGCCACGAGCTCAAGGAGCCATCGCCCATCAGCTGGATCCCATACTCGGTCCTCGCTGCGGGGACCGTCCTGATCGGCGTCCTCGGCATCTTCAACTTCCAGGGGGACCTGCAGGGTGCCTCTGTCGCATACATCTACAGCCTGTTCAAGGGTGCCAGCTTCAGCAGCCTGAACTCGACCTCCTCATTCAACTTCGTCTCGTCGGGGATCACCCTGGCGTTCGCCCTGACCGGTTTGCTCCTGGCTGTCCAGCTCTACGTGCGGAGGAAGACGGCTCCCTCCGCCCTGGTCAAAGAGTCCGGCCTGGCCCACGGCCTCTACCGCTTCCTCGAGAACCGCTGGTACATCAACGCCATCTACTACAGGGTGTTCGTCGACGCGCCTCTGCGAGCTTCATATTGGACCTTGGACAACTTCGAGCTGGGCGTCCTCCAGAGGGTCCACGGAGGCGGGGCCAACCTGGCCATCGGGGTCTCTGCAGTCGGGAACTGGTTTGACCGGCACGTCGTGGACGTCGCCTCTGACGGCTTCGCCAGGGCCGGCCAGGGCCTCTCGAAGGTCTTCCGGAGGCTGCAGACCGGCATCCTCGAAGAGTACGCTCTGGTGTTCGCCATCGGCCTCATCCTCCTGCTGCTCTTCTTCCTGTTCGTGACTGGGGTGTACACAGCGATATGATCCCAATCCTCTCGATCCTCCTGCTGCTCCCCATGGCGGCCTCGGGTCCCGCCTATCTGATACTCAGGCGCAACAAGAAGGTCGGGCAGTGGTTCACCATGGGGATCACCGGGGCGGTGCTCCTCATTGCGCTGTACGTGTTCTACTACGTCTACACGGGCTCCTCCGGCCTTGCCTCCTCAGGCATCGGGCAGTACGCCCTGACTGAACAGTACTCGTGGGTGAGCATCTCCTCCTTTGGGGTCAACTACCTCGTCGGTGTGGACGGCCTCAGCTCTCCGCTGGTCCTCGCCACCGCCATCCTGACCCTGTTCGCGGTGGTCGGCTCGAGAACGCTGATAGACCGCTCCGAGCCGAGCTACTATGCCCTCGTCCTCCTCTTCGAGGGGGCGATCATCGGAGTCTTCGTCTCACTGAACCTCGTTCTGTTCTACTTCTTCTGGGACCTGGTGATGCTCCCCATGTTCTTCCTAATCGGGCTGTGGGGAGGGGACAGGCGGAAGTATTCCGCGATGAAGTTCATGATTTTCATTTTCACTGGGAGCATGATACTGCTCCTGGCGCTGATGGCGGCGTATCTAGGGGTAAGCCCCGCGACCTTCGACATCCCCAGCCTCGCAGGAAGGATCCCGGCCTCCATCCAGTACCTTCCGCTCCTCGCATCCTTCATCGGCTTCGGGATAAAGCTCCCTGTCTTCCCGTTCCACAGCTGGCTCCCAGACGCCTACACCCAAGCTCCTGCTCCTGTGACCGTCCTGCTCGCGGGGGTGCAGTCAGCCATGGGCGGCTACGGGATAATCAGGATAAGCATAGGCCTCTTCCCTCAGGCGTCCTACCAGTGGGCCTGGGCGTTCATGGCCGTCGGCCTGGTCACGATGTTCTATGGCGCCTTCGTCGCCATACTCTCGAAGGACCTGAAGTCCATGTTCGCCTACACCAGCATCGCAGGGATGGGCTTCGTGGTCTTCGGCGCGTTCTCCTCGGCGGCGTCGGGCAGCCCGCTGGGCATGGAGGGGTCCATACTGGAGATGTTCGTTCACGCCTTCACCGCAGGTTCGCTTTTCATGCTGGCGGGATACATCCAGAAGGGGCTCGGGACCACGGAGATCTCTGCTCTGAAGGGCCTGAGGAACCTGGTCCCCAGGGCGGGGACCCTTCTCGTGTTCGCCTGCGCGGGTGCCATGGCCCTCCCGCCCTTCGGGAGCTTCGTGGCGGAGGTGCTGGTGATAATCGGAGGGATAGACGCCACCCCCTACAGCGCCGTAGCCATACTCGTCCCTGTCATGGTCGGGGGATACATGCTCTGGATGATCAGGAAAGTGGTCCTCTCGCCGGCCGAAGCGGGAGCCAGCGGTGTCGACGTGCAGGGGGTGGACTTCGGCGTCCTGGTTCTCTATCTCGTCCCCCTCATCATAATGATGTTCTTCTCCGTCCTGGTCCTCGGACCAGCCGCCCCGGTGGTCCAGCACATACTCGGGTTGGTGGTAAGATAGGATGGACTACATACTCGCAGCGGTAGTAATCCTCAGCGCGGCCGCCCTCGGCACCCCCATACTCCAGTTATTCGGATGGAGGGTCAAGCTAGAGGCCTATCTTTCGATCGCGGCCATCGCGGCCTCCATCGCTCTGATAGCGGCCAACACCGCCTTCGGGGTCACCTCTGCGGGCTTCGGGGCTCTGCTGGTGTCCGACCCCCTCGGGGACCTGTTCGCCCTCGTCGTCCTTTCGGTGACCCTCGCCGTTGCTGTGGCTTCAATCTACACCTCTCCAAGCGGACCGAGCCTCCCCTCGTACTACTCCCTCCTGATGTTCTCGGCCCTGGGGATGCTCATCCTCTCATACTCGGCCGACCTGCTGATGCTCTTCGTCGCCTGGGAGCTAATGAGCCTCCCGACCTACGCCCTTGCCGGCTTCGACAAGAAGAGGGTCCAGTCTAACGAGGCAGCTGCCAAGTACGCAATCCTCGGCGCCCTGTCTTCCGCGATCATACTCTACGCCATGAGCCTGACCTACGGCGTCGCAGGGACCACCCAGATATCGGGGGTGGTGGCCAAGCTGGCCTCCGAGCCGTTCAACCCGCTCGTCAGCGTCGCCATCCTCCTCTTCGTCGTAGGGTTCGGCTTCAAGATGTCCATAGTCCCGTTCCACATGTGGGTCCCTGACGCCTACGAAGGGTCCCCTCCGGCCATCGCCACCCTCTTCGCGACAGCGACCAAGAAGGCAGGCTTCGTGGCGGCGATCCGGGTGGTCCTGGCAGTCGCCACGGTCTACGCCCTCGCCCCGAATTCGGCCTTCACACTGGCGAACGTCCTGGCCGTCCTCGCGGTCATCACGATGACCCTGGGGAACGTCGCGGCGCTGACGCAGAAGACCATGACCCGGCTGCTCGCCTATTCCAGCATCGCCCAGGCAGGCTACATCCTGGTGGGCTTTGCGATCTTTGCCTACAGCCAGCAGACGGGACTGTACTCCTACAACGCGATGCTCGGGATGACCGGCTCCCTCTTCCACATAATCAACCACGCGATAATGAAGGGGGCCGCCTTCCTGGCCGCCACGCTCGTAATTCTGCAGCTGAAGAGGGGAGATCTTGGTGTCTACAGCGGCCTCGCCAAGAGGATGCCTGTGACCGCCTTCACCATCGCGATCTCCTTCCTAGCCCTGGGAGGGATCCCCCCGCTCAACGGATTCTGGAGCAAACTCCTCATCTTCGTCTCAGTCATCAACACTCCCCTGGCGTGGGTGGCCGTCGCGGCGATACTGAACAGCGCTTTCAGCCTCGGGTACTACTTCTGGGTCATAAAGCGGATGTACTTGGACTCCGGGGAGAGCACAGAGAGGGTCCACGAGCCGCTCGGTTTCGTGGTGATCTTCGCGATACTGGTCGGCCTCATGATAGGGATAGGTCTCTTCCCACAGCAGTTCATCAGCTTCGCCTCAAGCGCCGCATCTGGGCTCTTCCCATAGCCGGCGGAGAATCGGTCCCCGGGGATAGGACGCCTGTAATATTCTTAGATACGCATATATATGGTAATCCGACGGAGTCAAATCCAAGTTTTCCAGCATGGCAGTAGTCAGTCCTGAACTAGCGCTTGCGGCCGCAATAGTGATGGCCGGTGGTCTCATAGGGACCGGAATCGCGCAGCAGGGGATTGGAGCTGCCGGGATGGGGATCATCGCAGAGAAGCCGGAGAAGTTCGGCCAGGTCCTGTTCTTCTTCGTGATTCCAGAGACGCTGTGGATAATCGGTTTCGTACTCGGAGTAATCCTACTCCTCAACATCCTCTAGCGGGGTCTGGCACCCTTGATGGGCGTAGACTCTCTGCTCAAAGAGGTCGAAGAGAAGCGAAGCAGGGCCCTTGACGCCCTCGAAGAGGAGTTCAAGGCCAAGCGGGAAGAGATTGGGAAGAGGACAGCTTCTGAGTCGTCTTACATCGCGGAGGCCGCTATGAAGGAAGCGGGCGATCTTTCCCAGAAGGAGACCACGAGGGTGCTGGGAGCGGCGAAGCTCCAGGCGAAGAAGGCCATGTTCGACGCGACCGAGGCCCTCTTGGAGAACAACATCTCCCTCCTGAAGGAGGAGCTGGCGAACTACGCCGAGTCCCCTGCCTACAAGCAGCTCCTGTCTAAGATGGCGGCCTATGCTGCCAAGAGGCTTGGAGGGAAGGTGGTCGTGGTGTGCCGAGAGGAGGATGCGGTGGCGCTAAAGGCAGCAGGGGTTAAGATAGCATCTTCTGACCTCAATTCGATAGGGGGGTTCAGGGCAGAGAGCTCTGACGGGACTCTCGAGATGGACCTCACCTTCGAAGAGATCCTCCGCAGCCGCGAAGACGAGGTCCGCTCGGCCATCCTCGGGAAGGAGTAGGCACCGGGAGTTTGAGCATGTCGCAGTTCGGGGGACTCGGGAGGCTTCGCGCTCTCTCACTCTCCTTTCTTGGCACGGAGAAGCTCTATGAACTCGCCCGCGCCAAGGACATCGCGGAGATAGCGCAGCAGCTCGAAGCAACGTGGTACGGCCCCGAGATAGAAGCAGCCGCCTCTACCCACAAGCCTCCGGAGCTCATCGAGGTCGCGGTCAACCGCCACCTCGTGCAGGTCAACCGGATTGCCATGCAGGCAGTGCCTCTCATGGGAAAGAGGGCGCTGACCTCCTATCTCTCGAAGTGGGACATCGAGAACATCGAGCTCATCCTGGCGGCTAAGAGCCTGGGGAGGGGGCTAGAGGAGACTGCAGCCTTCTTGGTGTCGTCCCGCAACGTCCCCGTGGGCCTCTCCCTCATGAACATCCCGCTCACAGACCTGCAGGTCTTGCTCCAGGAGCCCGACGTCGAGGGGGTGATCAACTATCTGGTGAAGTACGGCTACGGGGCGGTTCTCCTCCAGCAGCTTGGTGAGTTCCACAAGTCCAACGACCTGGGGGTGTTCACAGGGGCCCTGCAGGATCTCTACTACTCGAGGCTGTTATGGGAGCTGCGCTTCATCCGCGGCGACGAGGGAGTCCTTCGGGAGTACGTAAGGACAGAAATCACGAAGAGGAACCTACTCAACGTCCTGAAGTCTCGCGAGTCCAAGCTGAACAAGGAAGTCTTCTCGAAGCACCTGATCGAGGGGGGGCTGCTCGGGAAGTCGGAGTTCCTCGACGCCTACTCGTCTGCCGACCCGGGGGACGTCGTGAAGCGCCTTGAGCCCTGGTTCGACCTCTCCGCCCCGTTCGAGAAGTATGCCCAGTCGGGAAACCTGACCGAGTTCGAGGTCGCCATCGACAGGATGGCGGTCGCTCGGTTCCTACCGAGGTTCCGGAGCCTCCCGATCTCAGTGACGGCAGTCTTCGGGTTCGTCATACAGGCGGAGTTCGAAAGGCAGAACATCAGGAGGATAGTCTATGGCAAGCAGTACGGGATGACGGAACAACACATAAAGACTGTAATCCTAGCAGGGTAAAAAAATGAGCTTGAAACAGGCCGCCCAGACCGGCAAGATAGCGGTGTTAGGCGAGAAGGAGCTGGTCCTTGGGTACCGCCTCCTTGGGGTGGAGGACGCCATAGCCGTGACGAAAGAGGATGCCCAAAGCGTCGTGCTGGATTATTTCAACTCAGGGGAGTACGGCCTGATCATAGTCGGGAGCGAGGCCAGAAAGGGGCTCTCGCCAGCGACAAGGGAGAAGCTCGAGTCCTCCATAGTACCTCTCGTCGTGTTCATGCCCTCCACCGACTCGGCCGTGGCGGAGGAGTCGCTCGCCAAGCTGGCCAAGAGGGTCCTGGGCGTAGACCTGAAGGGGGGTTCCTGAAATGGCCGACGGGAAGGTCGTCAGGGTAAGCGGTCCGGTCGTGGCTGCCCTCGGCCTCGAAAGGGCCAAGATGTTCGACGTAGTCAGAGTCGGGGAGCAGGGGTTGGTCGGCGAAGTCATCCGCCTGCAGGGAGGGACCGCGACGCTCCAGATCTACGAGGACACCACAGGGCTCAGGCCAGGGGACAAGGTGGTCAACACAGGCCAAGCGCTCTCCGTCGAGTTAGGTCCAGGACTGCTCACCTCCATCTACGACGGCATCCAGCGACCGCTCAACGTGCTGAAGGAACAGAGCGGGGACTTCATCAGCAGGGGTCTCGTTATACCGGCCCTCGACGAGAAGCGGGAGTGGGAGTTCAAACCCATCAAGAAGAACGGTGACAAGGTGGTCCAGGGAGAGATAATAGGCGAGGTCCAGGAAACGCCGCTCGTTTCTCACAAGATCATGGTCCCTCCAGGGATGGAGGGGACGCTCAAGGACGTGAAGGCGGGGAGCTACAACATCAGGGAGAGGGTGGCTACCGTCAAGACCCTCGAAGGGGACGTCCCCGTATTCCTCGCGACGAAGTGGAGGGTCAAGACCCCCCGGCCCATCGCCAAGAAATTGGCCCCTGATACACCGCTGCTCACAGGCCAGAGGGTCTTCGACACTTTCTTCCCGGTCGCCAAGGGGGGGACAGCAGCGATTCCAGGACCCTTCGGCAGCGGCAAGACGGTGTCGCAGCAGCAACTGGCGAAGTGGAGCGACAGCAAGATCATAGTCTACGTGGGGTGCGGAGAGCGAGGGAACGAGATGACTGAAGTCCTGGCGACCTTCCCGGAGCTCGAGGACCCGCGTTCCAAGAGGCCCCTGATGGAGAGGACGATCCTGGTAGCTAACACCTCCAACATGCCCGTCGCGGCCAGAGAGGCCAGCATCTACACCGGCATCACCATAGCCGAATACTACAGAGACATGGGCTATGACGTCGCCCTGATGGCCGACAGCACCTCAAGGTGGGCCGAAGCTCTGAGGGAGATTTCAGGGAGGCTGGAAGAGATGCCCGGCGAGGAAGGATACCCCGCGTACCTCGGGCGCCGGCTGGCGGAGTTCTACGAGAGGGCGGGCAAGAGCGTGGCCCTGGGCCCCGAGGGGAGGGTGGGTTCAGTCACGGTCGTCGGTGCCGTCTCGCCCCCGGGCGGGGATTTCTCCGAGCCTGTCTCTCAGAACACGCTCCGCGTGACCAGAGTCTTCTGGGCGTTGGACGCGTCCCTGGCGGCGCGCAGGCACTTCCCGTCCATCAACTGGCTCAACAGCTACTCGCTCTACTCTGAAGACCTCCGCTCTTGGTACCAGAGCAACGTGGCCAAGGAGTGGCCTGACCTGCGCGCCGAGGCCCTGGAAATCCTCCAGAAGGAGGCGGAGCTGCAGGACATCGTCCAGTTGGTGGGATACGACGCCCTCCCGGAGTCAGAGAAGGGCGTGATGGATGTGGCTAAGATGATCAGGGAAGACTACCTCCAGCAGTCAGCCTACGACCCTGTGGACACCTACGCGTCCATAGGTAAGCAATATCTCATGCTGAAGACCATCCTGACTTTCGGGCGCAGGGAGGCGGAGTCCCTCAAGACCGGCGCCCAGGCCTCTCAGGTCGCGGCCATGCCTGTAAAGTCCAAGATATCAAAGGTAAAGTGGACGCCTGAAGACCAGGTCACTTCCATGGTGAAAGAGATAGAGGGGGACATGGACGCTCAGTTCGGCTCGCTAGCCCAGGAGGTCAGGGCATAGCCTTGGTGCAACCTGTCTCATACAAGACTGTCGACCAGGTCGCGGGTCCTCTTATCTTCGTCAGCAAGGTCGAGAACGCGGCCTACGGGGAGATGGTGGAGATCACCAATGCTATGGGGGAGCGGATACGGGGCCAGGTCCTCGACACCCGCGCGGGGCTCTCGGTGGTCCAGGTGTTCGGCGCCACCATGGGGCTCAACGTGGGGGATACATCGGTGCGGTTCCTGGGCGAGACCGCGAGGATAGCCGTCTCGGACGAGATGCTGGGTCGGGTGTTCGACGGCCTGGGCAATCCAAGGGACGGCGGACCGGCCCTGGTGTCAAAGGAGAAGGTCGAGATAGTAGGGTCAGGTATCAACCCATACAGCAGGGAGGAGCCTTCCGAGTTCATCCAGACCGGCATTTCTAGCATAGACGGCATGAACACGCTGGTCAGAGGGCAGAAGCTCCCTATCTTTTCCGCCGCCGGCCTGCCACATAATCTGCTGGCCGCCCAGATCGCAAGACAGGCGAAGGTCCTCGGCAGCTCGGAGAGCTTCTCCGTCGTCTTCGCAGCCATGGGTATAACCAGCGAGGAGGCGAACTTCTTCATCCGCCAGTTCGAAGAGACCGGCGCGCTGGAACGCACGGCGCTCTTCCTCAACCTCTCCTCTGACCCGTCCATGGAGAGGATCCTCACGCCCAGGCTGGCCCTGACCACGGCCGAATTCCTTGCATATGAGCGCGAGATGCACGTGCTCGTAATCCTCACCGACATGACCAACTACTGCGAGGCCCTGAGGGAAATCTCTGCGGCCAGGGACGAGGTTCCGGGGAGGAGGGGTTATCCGGGCTATACCTACACCGACCTCGCCACCATCTATGAAAGGGCGGGGAAGATCAAGGGGAGGAAGGGCTCCATCACCCAGCTCCCGATCCTCACGATGCCGGCTGACGACAAGACGCACCCCATCCCTGACCTCACCGGCTACATCACGGAGGGGCAGGTCTACGTGAGCCGCGAGCTGGAGAGGACCGGCATCTATCCGCCCATCGACGTCCTGGAGAGCCTGTCGCGGCTCATGAACCAGGGCATCGGCCAGGGGCGTACGAGGGAGGACCACAGGGGGCTTGCAGACCAGCTCTACGCCTCCTACGCGCAGGGGAAGGACATGCGCGCCCTCTCGGCGATCGTCGGAGAAGAGGCGCTGAGCGAGAGCGACAGGAAGTTCCTCAAGGTGGCGGACCGGTTCGAGAAGATGTTCGTCAGGCAAGGCGCCAGCGAGGACAGGAGCATCGAGCAGACCCTGAACATAGGGTGGGAAGTAATCGACCCCTTGTCGGATTCTGAGATCAAGAGGATAAAGCCCGAGCTCATAGAGAAGTACAGGCGGAGATCCAAGGCCAAGTAGGGGGCTGCAATCCTTGCCAATCTCCACCAACGTACGGCCCACGAGGATGGAATACCTGAGGACGGTCCGCAGGATAGCTATGTCCCGCAAGGGCCTCAAGCTCCTCAAGCTCAAGAGGTCGGCACTCATCTTCGAGTTCTTCGCTGTGAGCAAGAAAATCGCGGCGCTGAGGAGCGGCCTGCAAGCCAAGCTCTCAAGCGGCTACGACAGCATCCACAGCACCGAGATGTTCGTCGGGACCCTCAGGCTCGAGTACGAGTCGATGCGCATCCCCAGGATGCACGAGCTGACCCTCAGTAGCAAGAACATCATGGGGGTGAAGATTCCAGAGCTCACCTCGGAGGCGCGGGGGAGCGCTGGACCCGAATACCTCCTCGAGGTCCCCACCTCGATAAATCAGGCGATAAAGTCCTTCGAGGCCGTGCACCAGATGGTCCTCGACGTCGCCGAGAAGGAAACAGCTCTACGGAAGCTGCTCGTCGAGATCGAGAAGACGAAGCGGAGGTCCAACGCCATTGAGAACGTTCTCATCCCGCGGCTCCAGGCCAACGCGCGCTTCATCAAGTTCAGGTTCGACGAGATGGAAAGAGAGAGCTTCACCAAGCTGAAGACCGTGAAGAGAAAGATGGCCCAGAGGGAGGCGGCCTAGCGCTTTGGGGGAAGAGAGGGAGGAAGAGGAGCGGAGGCCGGGCGTCCCAAAGTACTACTACTGGGCGAAGTCACCGCCGAAACCGAAGAAGATGCAAACCAAGTTCATCAACACCCAGCAGAAGAAGTTCTATGTCGTCCAGTTAGCCTTTCGGGCGGCCCAGGTTGCGGCCATCCTGACGGTGCTCTTCATCTACTTCAACATGTTGAGCTGATGACCATGACCGCAGACTACACCGAGACGCTGAAGAAGATCAAGGAGCTGGAGGACGCCTCCAACAAGACGTTGGCGGAAAGGCGCAGAGCCTTGGAGGAGCAGCTCCGCCAGCTGGAGGCGGAGTCGGCAGACTCTATCAACGACGCCAAGAAGAAGGCAGAGGGTTTGATCTCTGAGAGGGTCGGACAGGCGCGCGAGTCGGCAAACAAGGAAGCCGGCGAAATCTCTTCAGTGGCAGAAAAAGAAGCCGGAGCCATGGCTTCGAAGAAACTCGGCAAGAAGGAGTTGAAGAAGGTCATCGACGACGTCCTCTTCTCGGAGTTCGAGTGAGAGAAGCGGTTGCTCAAGCCCGCTGCGATGCAGAAGGTGGGGGTGGTTGGGCTCAAGGAGGACCGCGCGAAGGTGGTCTCCGCCCTCTACGACCTCGGCGCGGTCCAGATAGAGCCACTCTCGGCTTCGGCCGCCGGCCTACTCAGGGCCGAGCCGCTTGTCGACGGAACGAAAGAGGCCACCGAGCAGCTCCTTAGGATCAGGTCCCTGAAGGCGGCTCTCCCGCCCGTCCCAATCAGGGAAAAGAGAGGATTTTCGTCGCTGGAGGAGGTGCTCGAGGCTTCGAAGTCGATCAACATCGACCAGGAGGTCTCCCAGCTCAGAGAGACGGTCGAAAAGCTGAGCTCTCGTCTCGAAGAGCAGAGGGAGATGACAGACCTCGTCCGCAGCCTCCGATTCGTGAGCCACGACCTGAACATATTCGACCTCGAAAGCGCCGTCTCCTTCCTTGGGATCGTTCCCGCCGGCGTTGACGCCGAACTGAGAGAGGGTCTCGGGCCCAGCGGGGCCGTGGTCACGCACTCCTCTGGGGATGACCCAGTCACGCTGATAGTGACTGTCCCTAGGGAAGGCCTCGAGAAGTTCGGGTCGGCGATTCAGAAGCTCGATCTCAAGCTACGGCGGATACCGCCGCTTAAGGGGACTGCAGAGGAGATCCTCGCGGGCCTTGAGGCCGAGTCCCGCTCGATGCAGACTGGACTCGACGGCGCCAACGCCCGGCTCGCTGCAATCTCACAGGAGCACTACAAAGCCATAGCCCAGGTCGAGGAGCAGCTCTCCATCGAGGCGAGGAAGATGGAGGTGTCAGGCAGCTTCGGGTTCACCGACACCAGCTTCGCGGTCGAGGGATGGGTCCCGTCAAAGTGGCTGGGGAGCGTCAGCCAAGCCATAGCGGAGTCCTCCAGCTCCGCCAAGGTATTCAAGATAGACGCAGATTCTCAGGATCCTCACGGCGGCCCCCCGACTCTGTTGGAGACCCCCAGGAGGCTCCGATTCTTCGAGTCGTTCATCCGCTTCTATTCGGTTCCGCTATCCAACGAGGTGGACCCGAGCATGATCTTCGCCGTTGCCTTCCCGCTCTTCTTCGGGCTGATGATCGGGGACGTCGGCTACTCCTTGATCGTCCTGCTGATATCGATATGGATCATACGCAGAGTCAACCACCCTGAGAGGAAGAGCGTGATGCCGAAGGCCCTGCGATCCTTCGGGGGGAGAATCCTGCAGCCTGTCCAGTACAGGAAGCTCGCGAAGGCGATGATTCTGGGTTCCATGGTGGGGGTGGTCATGGGGGTGATCCTGAACTCGTACTTCGGATTCCACGCGAACCAGTATCTGTTCTCGTACCTCAACTCTAACCTCCATGCAGGCCTCCCGGCCAACGGGACCTTCCTGGACCCGATATCGACGTTGGGGCTCAAGACGCTCCTGCTCTACTCAGGGTACATAGGGCTCTTCATGGTCTCCTTCGGCCTAGTGCTGGGCATGGTCAACGCCTACTGGATGCGCAGCGTGAAGCACGCGATTGGGAAGTTTGGCTGGCTCTGCGGAGCCCTGGGCATCGCCCTTACGGGGCTGGCACTCCTGCATCACGAGAGCCTATCCAGCCTGTTGAACCCGCTCTCAAACCCACTGATCATCCTCATCGTAGTCGGGATCGGACTGGTGATATACGGAGAGGGTGGCCAGGCTCTCATCGAGCTCCCGTCCATAGTCAGCAACATAATCTCGTACACCAGGCTCCTTGGCATCCTCCTCGCGACCTTCGTGCTGGCGTACCTCATCGACAGCGTGGTCGTTGGTCCTACTTCCACCGGGTCTCCCGGTATATTATACGGAGGGGTCGCCTACGTGATACTTGGGGTGGTCCTCCTTGTCACGGTGCACGTCTTCAACGTGATCCTGAGCATCCTCGAACCAGGCATCCAGGGGGCAAGGCTCATCTTCGTGGAGCACTTCTCCAAGTATCTCCACGGAGGGGGCAGGCAGTTCACTCCTTTCAAGGGGCCAAGGTTCTACACCACGGGAACCAGGAGCGCGAAGGCGGTCGCGGAGCGCGGGACCTAGTCCGCTTGGGCTCAGCGCTGACGCAAGATTGAGAAGTCCGAAATGTCTTCCAGCAGGACCGTGGCTTCGTTCCGTGGGATGTGTATGAGCATTCGCTTAGCCTCCTCTGCGTAGGATTGCGCCTGGGCCGCCATCTTCCCAACTACCTCGCTCTCGCTATGGGTCTTCAGAAGGCCGAGCGACACCTTGTCCCTGGACCTCCAGTCCAGCAGGTCGTCCTTGAGCTGGTACGCGATCCCAATACATCTGCCATAGTCGGCCAGCGCCTGGACCTCCTTCTCGTCGCCCCCGGCGATCAGGGCCCCCAGCTTAGCAGACGTCTCGAACAACGACGCTGTCTTCTCGGTGACTATCCTGATGTATTCATCCCAGGTGAGCTTGTAGATCTGGGGGTCGATGGTGAGCTCTGAATACTCTCCTTCGGACATCTGAAGCGCCGCGCTACTGACCTCCTCGGCGATCCTCTTGTCGTCATATCTAGCCGCGATGGCGAGTATCATGGCGAAGACGAAGTCGGCGCTGAGTAGTGAAGCGCTGTAGCCATACTTCAGATGGAAGGGGACCTTCGCCCTTCTCGCCTTCTCTTCGTCGATGACATCGTCATGTATGATCGATTCGGTATGGAGGAGTTCAACCGCGACAGCCGCGCCGAGGACCCTGTCGTCCTTGCACCCGAGAGCTTCCGCCGACAGCATCAGCATCACGGGCCTGACGCGCTTCCCTCCCTCCGTGGCATACGCCAGCGGGTCGTGGAACCTAGAATGGGCGTAGAGCTTGAGCTCGCGGGCCAGCGCAGAGTCGACGCGTACGGCGTACGACTTCATGCGCTCTTCAAGCGACTCGAGCGACAAAGCCCTATCCTCCCTCCCTCCCCCCATGATAGTGATGAATGGATTAGGCTCGTTATATAATGAGTTCTCCTAATCGCTCAGGGCGTTGACTCCTTTCAAGGTGCATCGGCTGCTGGTCGGAAACAGGCACGTCTTGCCCCTCCCCAAGCTCAACGCCTCCCAGCTTAGATTTCTGGCTGCCGAGATAGGGAAGAGAGGCTTTGCGGTGAGTGAGCGGGTAGGGGCTTTAACAGCGACGTCGAGGGATTTCAGGGTGCACATCGAGCAGGCGGGGTATTGCTGGTGCTCGAAGGACCCCGTGGATCTGGTGGTCCCGCTCGTCCCAGACCTCCTCGCTTTCTCCCGGGAGAGAGTCTCAGCCGAGTCGCTCGCCCAGATGTACTTCGCGGAATTCCTCGCCGAGGGCGTCCCATCTGTCAAGCTACGACCGCGGCTGGAAGCGGCTTCGAACTGGGAGCGGCTCAGAGCGTCCGGCGACTGTGGTCTGACCCCGGACGAGCGCCTGACAGCGGCCATGCTAATGGGCTCAGCCGATGTTGCCGGGCCGGTGGTGGCGGACTTCCCCACTGACGGATCGTCTCCCCTGATCCTAGGGCGGAGGATGTATTTCCAGTCGATCATGTCCGGGACAGAGGCGGGGTCGACGCTCAGGGAAGTAGGGGGGAGAAGGCCCAGGAACTGCTACGTCCCAAAGGACGGCGTGTTCACGAGCTTCACCCCCTCCCTCGCGACGAAGTGCGCTACAGAACTCGCCGAGGAGGCTGGAGAGTGGTGCTTCTTTGAGCCGGCGGCATGAGAAAGCTCTAATTGCAGACCCGCCTGGCCTCGGCCAGCCCCGGTAGTATAGAGTCCGCAAGGGCGTAAAGCCCGGTCAAACCCAAAGTGTCGAGAGTATGCCGGCCTTTCGAGTCGGCGACCCGGGTTCGAATCCCGGCCGGGGCAATTCTAAGCTCAGATTAGTAAAATGAGGCTGATTCAGGTTTTCCGTCGAAAGCTATTTCCATTGGCCCCCGGATTTCCGACTACGAACGTGGAAGTCTGCGGTCGCCGGGACTTCACAGACCCCTGACCGCCAGTCTATACAGCGAAGACGGAAACCAGGCCATAATGATGCGGGCCGGCGTCCAAGGCCTTCGTAACCTCAAGACCCGCTTCCGACATTATTTTCTTCGTTTCGGCCTCCGCAAGGCGCATTCCGAAAGGCGGGCCTATCTCTTGCTTGATCTTCTTCCAGTCTACGTCGATGACCATAGCTCGCGCTTTGCAGATCCGGGTCACCTCGCCAAGAAACGCCTTCTTGTCGTCGATGTCGTGCAAGACATTGGCGAACAGCACTGCGTCCACAGACCTGGCGGGAATTCCAGTCTCTGAGACGTCCGCCTCCAAGATCTTGATTCTTCCCAAATCCGCTTTCGATTCCTCGATGTTGTTGCGCAGGTGTTTCAGCATAACTGGGTCTGCGTCGACTGCGTATACCAGACCTCTGCTGCCGACACGGGACGCCAAGGGGAGGGTGAAGAAGCCCGGCCCACACCCCAGGTCGGCAACGGTCATTCCGGGTCTGATTCCCGCGGCCTCCATGAGCTTCAGCGGGTCCTGCCGCTTCCTTCTTTCCTCAGACATGAGGATGCGTGCGAACTCGTCCCTTTCCATGAACTCAGTGAACTCTTGGACGGACTAGAAAAGACTGACTGCTGTGCGGTCGCCTGGCTCCTGCTAGAGAGACCTGAGGCCTGGGCATGCTTTTCCGGGCCCAAGCCGCGCTTCGTGGCCGAAAGCTATGCGTTAATCAATTGCGTTCACATGGCAACGGCTGGCGGAAGTGTGTGGGCAGCCAGCGTGCTCTTGGAGCCGGGTGGGAGGAATTAGACTCCAGGGGGAGGCGCCAGTCCCGGCATGGTCGGCAGCGCCGGGTCCGTTCACCCGACTCAGGGAAGTTTTTTGACGATAAGATACGAAGGGAATCAGTTGAGCCGGGACGCTGTTAGGCGCTCCTCAAATGGCGATGGCGTCCAGCGGGTTACCTGGAAGCAGGTCGAGGCTTTCAGACTCGCCAGGCAACATCTCACCCGGAGGGCACCTCCGAGCTCGCTGACTTCCCTTCCGGGAGAGATCTGCGGAGCGCAGGCGCAGCTGCTTCTGGCTGGCCAACTGTCGATTTGGGCCCGCGTCCGAGGCGTGAAGCTTCCCGACTTGGAGGCCGCCCTTTGGAGCAAACGTAGCTTGGCGAAAGCTTGGTGCATGAGAAGGACCATGTTCATTCTCCCTTCGGACGAACTGGCGACCTTTGTACGGGGGAGCGCCCTGCGAGCCGAGCGTGAGATGCGTTGGGTCCTGGGGAGAGGAGTTCCGAAAGAGAAGCTCGAGCGCCTCGTAGGGGCAGTCCTGAACGCCCTGGACGACCCTACCACTCAAGCTGCCCTTGCCGTTAAGGTGTCGAAGTCGATGCGCTGCAACGTCAGGTACAAAGCCGGCGGCGTGGGGTGGGGGAACAGAAAGAAGGTTCCATGGGTGGACTTCGGCGAGCTCGCCCTCCCGGCTAACTACCTCCTGCATCTCGCCGGATCCAGAGGGGTCTATTGTTCTGGTCCGAGTGAAGGTAACGAATCGACCTTCGTACGTGCGGACAGGTGGGTCCCGCACTGGAAAGACGTCTCACAGGCCAAGGCGGAGAGGGAGTTGCTGAGGAGATACCTCATGGCCTTCGGGCCTTCTACCGTTTCGGACTTCGCCATCTGGACCGGGATGACCGCCGGAGACGCGAGAAGGATCTGGTCCCTCGGTGAGGATGGCATCGTCCCGGTGGACGTCGAAGGTTGGAACGCCGCGGTGCTCCGGAGCGACCTTCCGGAACTGGTGAAAGCGCATTTGAGCGGAACAGTGGTAAAGCTATTGCCTTTCTTCGATTCCTTTCTGCTGGGACATAAATCACACCGCAATATTGTCGGGCCAGTTGAACACAGGCAGGTCTACAGGCCGCAGGGATGGGTCTCGCCCGTGCTACTCGTGGACGGCCGGGCGGCAGGAGTGTGGTCCCATGTCAGACGGAAGGGCCGCCTCGAAGTGGAAATCAAACCGTTCTCAAGGCTTCTGGCGCAGGTCTCAACCCTAGCTCGCGAAGAGGCAGAGGAACTTGGAGCCTTTCTAGGCTGCCCCGACGTCATGGTGAATATACGATGAAGCGCTCGGACCCTGCCTGCGACAGCACCCCAGCTAGAGGAGAACCATGGGCAACCAAGACTATGCCGTTTCCTTCATTGTAGACAGCACACCCGAGGACGCCTTCACAGCAATCAACAACGTCCGGGCGTGGTGGAAAGGACAGATCGAAAGGAGCACGGACAAGGTCGGCGGCGTGTTCACCTACCAATACGGAGACTTCCATCGCTCCAGGCAGAAGGTGACGGAGCTCGTACCAGGGGAGAGGGTCGTCTGGGACATCGTCAGGGTCGGGGCCTGGGTCGACTCCTCTTCGCGACCCTAGAAGCTGCTGCGCTGGGGAGGAGAGCTACGGTGCTTTGGGCTTCGGTGCGGGCCGAAGACCGAAGAAGCGTCCGCTTCTTCGACAAATCTGGGTTCGTAGAGCGACACCGGAGCTGGGCTTCCCGCCTGGACCTGGTCGAGGCTTCCCCCGCACACGGCTTGGCGTCGTCGCTTCCCCAGGGGGTCTTCCTAACTTCGCTCGCCGAAGAAGGGCCGGAACGACCTGAGGTCCGCGACCGGCTCTATCGACTTCGGAACGAATCCGGCAGGGACGCCCCTTCCATGGGGACGCCTAGCGGGTACACATTCGAGCAGTTCCTCGATGCCACTTTCAGGCACTCTGGCTTTCTTCCCGAGGCAACCTACGTCGCGCGAGTCGGGGACCGCTACGTCGCGACGACATCCCTCGAAACGGTGAACGGAAAACGTGACACCCTCCACGTCAGCTATACCGGTACATTGCGGGAATTCAGGGGGCAGGGTCTTGCCACGGAGCTCAAGCGTAGGGCGATCGAATATGCAAAATCCCGGGGCTATCGGTATCTCACGACCGATAACGACTCCCTGAACGAGCCGATTGTGAAGGTTAACCAAGCTCTCGGCTTCCATGTTGAGCGGACGACAATCCGCGGTGAGAAACTGCTGGCATCGTCCCCCTGACAGCAGCTCCAGAACTTGCGGAGTATAGGCCCTCGAGTCCCGCGCGTCTCGCGCCATCTGAACTTCATTCGATGCCTGGTGTACCGTGCTCAACAGAACGCCAACCATGCGTGCTTAAGCAACCAAACGGGTGCCCGAGTCCCGGCAGGGGGCAGGCGTGCCCCACCGCTTGTCTTGCCATGGATGCGCTCAACCTCGATTCAATCCCAAGAGCGGATTAGTTTCAACAACCTTGGACCTTATGAGCCCGATCGTGAACCAGCTTGATAAGGCGCGCCGCCCGGTCTGCGGGTAGGCGTTCATTTTTGGCAGCGATGGCCATACCTTGCAGCTCCTGTGGCTGCGCGGAGGATTCATGCCAGGGCTGTTCCACGCCGGACCAGTGTACAAACTGCGTCGGATGCTGCTGCCCGGCGAGCCACGTGGAGTGGAGGAGGGGGAGGCTCAGCCGGGCCCTCTCCATCGAATACTTCAGTTCGCTTTGGATGGTGGCCGAAGTCGCTGGCTCTATCGGGGTGGGCGTCGTCTCAGGGAGCTTCGCGCTCCTCGCCTTTGGGGGGGACAGCGTGGTAGAGCTCTTGTCTGCGTTCGTCGTGTACAGCCACCTAAAAGGGGACATGGCCGGCTCAGCTGGGCTAGGAAGAAGGACAGCGCTGACAGCCACCGCCCTGCTCTTCGCTTTGGTACCTGCGGTAAGCATCGGCGCGGTCTACTCCTACGCGTCGGGGCTCAGACCTGAAGGCTCGCTGTTCGGGGTGGCGATAGCTGCAGGGGCGGTTCTGGTCATGCCATACCTTTGGCTGGAAAAAAGAAAAATCGGACGGGAGACAAGATGCCTCCCTCTCTCCATCGACGCCGTTGCCTCGGCGACGTGCTTCTTCATGTCGTTAGCTCTGCTCGCGGGCCTTCTTGCAGAGTACCTCCTCGGGCTGTGGTGGGCTGACTACCTCGCCACCGCGGTAATCCTCGTCTTTGTAGTAAGGGAAGGAGCCGAGTCATATAGGGAGATTGGAAGCCTGGGATAACCTTCCGTTGCTCGGCACGGGTCAGTCGCCGGTCCCTAAGCACATGTCCGGAGGTTCTGCAGAAGACACGAGACCGGTGCGCCGAGCGGGTTACGAGGTCCCAATGGTGCCCACCGGGCCCCCCGGGGCGGACCCCAAGCCCTCCTGGTCTTCGACAAAAGCTCGTACGTGGAATACCATGGGTGCCAAGAGGCAATCCGACCCGATGCCAGCCTCTGCTTATCTGAGCATCGGAAGAGGCAGAGTCGACCGGAGGAACGAACAGGCTCAACGCGGCCAGGGGGAGCCCGGTAGCGCAACCTCCGGAAGCCCTGCTGAGCGCGAAGAGCCTGCCAGTGGGCGGCCCCTGCCTTAGGTTCAAATCGGCCTAAGTGGACGGTCAGTCAGAAGCGCATTGAGCGAGTCTGGCGTGGACGATACATTCGAGCAGGTTATCCCAGAAGAGTCAGACGGGAGCAGCGGGCTCCGGGATCCAAAGGCCGCACCGGACCTGCCCATCTTCTCGGTGCTCGACTCCATCGACTTCTCGGATCACTTCGTACTCCTTGGGGAGGTGGGGACAGGGAAGAGCACGGTGGTCCCAATCCACGAGTTCGAGAGGTCGGGGAGGTCACGACAGGTCATCATCAGGGAACCGTCTAGAGCCTCGTGCAACGCGCTGTACTACTCCCTCGAGGCGCTGCACCCGGAGGTCAAGGGGGACTTGGCGATCATAACGAAGGACACGAAGGTCAACGTAGAGGGGAAGATCAAGATTGTCACCGACGGCGTCCTCATCAGGATGCTGGCTGACCGCTCTCTCACAGATACCTCCATCTACTTCGACGAAAGCCATCAGATGACCTCCCAACTGGAGCTCTGCATGTCCCTTGCGAAGAAGGGCGAGAAGGAGGCGAAGAACCTGTTCAGGGTGATGAGCGCCACCATCGACCCAGGGGAGTTCCTGCGCTTCCTCGGGATTTCAAAGCTGCACTCGGTCAGCGGCAGGAGGTACCCGGTGCGCCTCGAGGTGGAGCTGGTCCGCAGCCTCGACGCCATGTTCGAAACCCTCTCAAGGTACCTGTACGCCCAGCCCAAAGACGAGTCCTGGCTCGTCTTCCTACCCACGAGGCGGCTGGTCGAGAAGTACGCGGGCAGTTACGGGGGCGTGTACATCCACGGGGGGCTGGAGGGGTCCGAAGTGAACAAGATCCAGCGGAGGGCGGAGCGCGACAGGAACCTGAGGATCTTCGCCACCAATGTCATCGCCTCGTCCGTCAACATCTACGTGGACAACGCGCTGATATTCAACGACATCATCAGCAGCAAAGACAACCTGGGCCGGAAGACCCTCAAATACGGCAAGCTGGACAACAACTCGCTCCTCCAGATGATGGGGAGGATCGGCCGGTTCAAGCCAGGCCGGGCGGTCATTCTCACCAGCACCCCCGTCCCGAAGAGAATCGACCCGGCGCCTGTCCACAAGGACCTTGAAACCGAGACCCCGTTCGACCTGGTCCTCCTGATGTCCAAGTACGGCCTCGGCCTCTCCAGCCTGGAGTTCATGTCGAGGGTGAACCACAAGGAGGTGGGGTTCGCCGAGGATTGGCTGGCAGACATCGGGGCGATAAGGCTCAGCCCGCGCGGCATCACCAGGAAGGGCCTGCTGATGAGCGAAATCCCCTACGACCCTGACTTCGCGCACCTGATCTCGGACGCCCTCATCTCGAACGACTACGAGATGGCGGGGTTCTTTCTGGCTTGCGGGGCCTTCGGCGACTCGCTCAACCACGCCTACAGGGTCGACTACGAACACTCTGCCCGACAGTTCCTCTACAGGATGGACCGATCCAACGAGCTCAACATCAAGGCGCATCTCTTGAAGCGATACTCAGAAGACGCTGACGGCTCATTCAAGGAGAGGATGACTGTCAACGGCATCTTCCCCCGCTTTGTGGAGGAGGCTTGGAAGAACTATGGGGCCGCAAGAGACTCTCTCAACGACCTGCTCATCGCCTCGAAGAAAGACCCGATTCCGCCTGATGTCATCGCGGACCCGGACCCGGCCTTCCTCGAGTCCTATCTGTCGGACTCCCTTTCCTTCGAGAGGTACGACTTCAGCGAGAAGGGTGGATACGACCTTAGGAACCTCATCATCGAAGACAGGTTCTACGCCCGAGGGGTGACTGTCAACTTCCGGAAGATACTCTTCGACGTGGTCGCACTGGGCCCCAGAAGGAAGCACCGCCTCAGGGGCAGGTAGCCCGGGCGTCCGTCTAGACGGGTCCAAGGGGCTCCCTCATCGGGTCGCCTTCGTCTTCGTCCAGCCGGCCGGGCAGGGGGCCGCCCCACGAAGCGCGTTCCGTCCCTCAAGGAGGGCCCGGATGCGCGTCAAGCGCAAGCAACTGAACGCCAGAGACAGTTATATCGGCTGGCAAATCCGTTGGAGCCATGGTAGTGGATCTTCACGAAGACATCGGCTACTACTATCTGATGGGCGGAGCAACCCCATTCTCCGAAGATGCGCCGGGCCGCCAGGCGGACATTCCAAAGTACAAGAAGGCTGACATGACCCTTGTCCTGGGCTCCGTATTCCCGCTCCTCGGGAGCCTCAACCTGAGGAAGATAGCCGCGATGGAGGAGATGTACGGGCACTGGTCCTCCTCTTCCGCCCTCGTGTCCCCCCGCGACGTCGCCATCGAGCTAATCAAGATATACTACGCCCTTGAGAAGATGCACCCGAAGGACCTCAAGATAGTCAGGACCAGGGAGGACATCGAGTCGCTCGGAAATCGGGTCGGAATCGTCCTCCACATCGAGGGGTGCGAAGCGCTCGGGGAGCCCGAAGATCTCGAAGTCTTCTTCAACCTCGGGGTCCGCTCCATCGGGCTGACCTGGAACTACGACAATAAGTTCGCGGCCTCGTGCCTCTCGTCCAAGGACTACGGGCTCACCGGCGAAGGCGAAGCTCTGGTCGCGCTTGCGGACAAGCTGGGCGTGATGCTCGATCTTTCGCACGCTTCGCCGAGGACGTCGTCCGACGTGCTGAATGCAGCCGCCCTCTCCCCCTTCTTCAGCCACTCTGACTCGGCAGCCGTGCAGTCCAATCGGAGGAACATTTCGGACGACCTGATACGCGAGACCGGGAGGAGGGGGGGGATTGTGGGCCTCACTTTCATCCGGAGCTGCATAGGCCGCCCATTTACCGCCGCCCGGCTCGTGGACCATGCCAAGCGCTTCGTCAGGCTCGGCGGCCCTGCCGCGCCAGCCCTGGGGACCGACTTCCTGGGCATGTCGAGCGCCCCCGAGGGGATGGGCGACATATCCAGGGTGGGGAAGTTCAGGAAAGCCCTGGTCGGAGCAGGCGTGCCTACAGACCAGGCTGATGGGATCATGCACGGCAATGCCTACAGGTTTATCCTCGAGCGCTCGTCTCGCTGGTGAAGCGCGACCGCGGCACCTCTTTTAACCTGAGGCCTCTGGCATCTCCCGTGGTAGCTTTCGACGCCAGAAGGTTCGACGACCTAGTCTTCGCGAAGATGAGCGAGACCAAGATTCCCAGCATGTCCGCGGCCGTGGTGGAGGACGGGAGGGTAGTGCACGCCAGGGGGTTCGGGTGGAAAGACGCGGCAGGCGCCACCCCGGCGACCCCGCAGACCCTCTACGGCATAGGCTCAGTCACAAAGTCGTTCGTCGCCCTCGCCGTCGGCAAGCTCGTCGAGTCAGGCAAGGTGAGCTTCCACGACCCGGTCACCAAGTTCATCCCGCTCAAACAAAGGGCCTTCGAAGGAGTCGAGGTCCACCACCTGCTCTCCCACACAAGCGGGATCCCGGGATTAGGCTCCCTGGAGGTCATCCTGTTCAGCGCGTTCAGGGAGTACCACCACTGGCTCCCCATAGCCAGCCTCGACGACATGGCCTCGTTCCTGGACGGCGTCGACGGCTGGGTCGTGTCTAGGCCCGGGGAGAAGGTGCACTACCTCAACGAGGGGTTCGTCCTCCTTGGCGAGATAGTCTCGAAGGCCAGCGGCCGCCACTGGTTCGACTACCTCAGGTCCGAAATCCTGGCGCCGCTGGAAATGAAGAGGACCTTCCTCCACAAGTCGGACATCTCGGCAGACATCGATGTAGCCACCCCCTACGCCATAAGAGGCGCGAAGATGACGCCCACCCCTGTCCCCTACGGGAGCGACGCGGCAGGGGGGATCATGAGCTGCGCCGCCGACCTTTCGAACTACGTGTCCATGCTAATCAACGGGGGCGAGTTCAGGGGGAAGAGGGTGGTCTCCATGGACACCCTCTCGAAGATGGAGGCGCCCTACGCGAAGTGGCCCATCGAAAACTATGGGGGGGACTCCTATGGCTACGGGTTCCAGGTGATCCCAGACTTCCACGGGCACAAGGTCGTCCGACACGGGGGCTCGTTGGACGTCTACACCTCAGACATGGAGTATGTCCGGGACATCGGGTCAGGAGTCGTCCTCCTGTCGAACGGCACCGGCTACAGCATGGGTCTTCTTGGGATGTCCGCGGTGTCCCTACTACTAGGGGTCGACCCGGGCGAGCTTAGGGCAGTCAAGCTGGAAGGGCTGCTCAAGAAGCTGGAGGGGCAGTACAGGACATACAAGGACACGCTCGTAGCCGAGGTGAAGAGGGTCGGGAGCTTCCTCATGCTTTCGGGGGAGGACATAGGCAACAACATCATACTGGTCCCGGAGGGCGAAGAGGGGGACGAGGCGCGGTTCTTCACCCTCGAAGGGGCCGCGAGGATGGAGGTAGTCTTCAAGCTCGACCAGCACGGTGTGGAGCTATTCTTCGAGAGGTACAGGTACCGGAGGTCTGGTCCCGTGGCGCCGCGCGCTGAGACCACGTGGCCGAGCTGATGGCATGGCAAAGGTCGTGGTCACCGGGGGGAGCGGGAAGGCGGGCAGGGCCTGCATAAGGGACCTCAAGGCGCATGGGTACGAAGCCTTCAGTGTGGACAGGACGAGGCCGGCCGAAGAGCTCTGCCCCTCCATACAGGCCGACCTCGCTGACTACGGCCAGGCCCTGGACGCCCTCGCTGCGGTTGAGCGTGGCCCCCACGGGGTGGAGGGCGTGGTGCACCTGGCTGCCATCCCTGACTCCAGGCTGTTCACCAACTCCGTGACCTTCGAGAACAACGTGATGAGCACCTACAACGTGTTCGAGGCCTCGGCCAGGCTCGGAATCAAGAACCTGGTGTGGGCATCCAGTGAGACAGTCCTGGGCCTCCCATTCGATGTCCCGCCTCCCTATGTGCCTGTGGACGAGGAGTACGCCGGGAGGCCCGAGAGCGCCTACTCGCTGAGCAAGATTGTGGGCGAAAGAATCGCCGAGCAGTACTGCAGGTGGGACCCTGAGCTGAAGATAGTGGGCCTCCGCTTCTCGAACATAATCGAGCCCGGGGACTACGAGCTCTTCAGGGACTTCCAGGGCGACCCGGCGCTCCGCAAGTGGAACCTCTGGGGGTACATCGACGTCAGGGATGCCGCCCAGGCGGTACGCAGGGCCCTCGAGGCGAAAATCCGGGGCGCGGAAGTTTTCATAATCGCAAACGCTGACACGGTGATGACTTCTGGCGACGATGAACTGCTGGGCAAGGTCTTCCCCAACGTCCCCAGGAAGAAGAGGCTTGAGGGGAACGAGACCCTCCTCTCGATCGAGAAGGCGAGGAGGGTGCTTGGTTTCGTTCCCGAACACAGCTGGCGGGACACTGCGGGCTAAGCCGGTCGGGGGATTCGCGCCAGGCCCAGTGCTCTTCGTAGTGCACAAGCGCAGGGACGCATGCCGCCAAGGGACCTCTCTGAGAGCGCAACTACCTGTAGGATTTTTTAACCACCGTCACCACTTTCCTGATGTGCGGATATGGCCCGGATCGTACTTGTGTCGGACACGACCCTCTCTCGCACCTACAGAAGCGTCCCCCTGCTCGACTTCCTAGCCAGCGCGCCCACTGACGCCCTCCCTGGTGCCATCTACTCCTTCCTGAAGGGTCCGCCTCCGCCGGACACGGAAGGGAGGGCGGCGCTCGCCCCCTATGCCATCAGGAAACTGGAGGCCGCCCTGCTCAGGGACTCCGCCAGGGATGAAGTGGTCGTAGCCCACGAGGACCACATCTCCAAGTTCGTCGATGATGACACCGAAGTGATCGGCGTCTCGACCATGGACCCGCTCGGCCTGGGGCCGCTGACCATGTCATACGCCGTGTTCTTCGAGACGAGGGCGTCCGCCTACGTACAGAGGGAGTTCGAGTCCCTCCTCGGCAGGATCAACAAGGCGCGGGCTGGAAAGAAGGCGAAGCTCCTAGTAGGGGGCCCAGGGGTGTGGGAGCTTACCGTCCGCCCCGAGGAGCTCGAAAGGAACAAGATCGACTTCGCCTTCCAGGGAGAGGCAGACGACATCGCCGGCGACCTGTTCCGGTACGTCTCGGACGACTCTGGCGAGAAGACCGGGTTCTTCAGGGGGTATCAGACATTCAACGCGGACTTCAGGAAGGAGTGGGAGCCGAACCCCAAGTTCATCAGTCGCTATCAGTTCTCGAGGCAGTTCCCGACCCTGGAAGGGATACCTGACATCGTCAACCCCTCGGTGAAGGGGATGGTGGAGGTCATGCGCGGGTGCGGGATAGGCTGCGACTTCTGCGAGGTCACCCTCAGGCCGCTCAGATACTACACCCCCGAAAGGGTGCGGCGGGAGCTCGAGGTGAACGTCCGCTCCGGACAGCACAACGCCTGGCTCCACACCGACGAGTTTTTCGCATACCAGCACGGACGGAACTACGTCCCCAACGAAGACGCACTCATCGACCTGATGAAGGGGGTCATGGGCACGCCGGGGATCACCCACTCCAATCCCACCCACGGCAGGATCTCGATCCCTGCCGCCTACCCGGACTTGATGCGGAAGGTCTCCTCGATCATGAGAGCGGGGCCCAACAACTGGATCGGCTTGCAGGTGGGCATCGAGACGGGGAGCGACCGCCTCGCCGCAGAGCACATGCCCAACAAGACTCTCCCTCTCAAAGTCGGCCCCGACGGGTCATGGTCCGACATCGTCTGGCGAGGCACCTATGTCATGAACAAGAACTACTGGAGGCCAGCCTTCACTGTCCAGGTGGGGCAGGCCGGAGAGACGCCAGAAGACAACTGGGATACTGTGGCCCTGATCAATAGGATGAGCAATTCGACCCTCGAGACCGGCCTCCCCTTCGAGTTCACGGTGACGCCGATGCAACACGTCCCCCTCGGTCTCCTCAAGAGCAGGGACTTCACTTCGCTCAAGCTGGACCAGTCGCAGCTGGCGGTGTACTTCGCATCCTACAGGCACCTGGCGAAGATAGCCGTCAGGGACGCGACACGAGCCTCCGGCGATGCGAATCCGGTTTCGAGGTATGCCACGGGGGCCATGATCGGTCTGGGGGGCTGGGTGATGTTCCATCAGGTGAAGGCCATCTGCAAGAAGGGCGGCCTGGACCTCGAGAAGGCCGCGACACACGGTCTCTCGGAGCGACGCTCCACCCCCTCCCTCCTGGTCACCCGCTGACGACGAGCGCCCGGAGCCGACGGCCTGCCGCGATGGGTCGAGCTTGCTTCGACATTTGAATAACTTCACTTCGTTGTGACCAACGGTTTTAAGCGCTCGGAATCGGCGCCGAATCGGACTTGACCACAGAAACACTGAACACCTACTCGACGAAGTCGCGGGCAAGGGTCAACGGAGACAAGAAGACTCCAGCCTCAGAATTCCAGCGCCTCCTCGTCATGGCTCGGCCTGCCCTCTCAGGGCCTGGCGTGCGCTCCCTGAAGGCGAACCTGAACGGCATCATCATCGAGCTCGAGACTAACAGTCCGCACCAAGCGGAGTTCTGGGCGAACAACTGGACTCAGGCTGACGCAGGGGCGGCCCCGAGGGCTAGGATCTATTCGGCGATTGGGGTCGAGGGACTCGAGCCCTCCGCCTACTACTGTCCTGAACTGCGTACGGCTCTGTTCGTGAACACCGAGTACTACGGCCAGTGCAAGTCTTGGGCCCTCGGAATCGCCGCGGCCATACTCGAGCGCGAGTCAAACACGCTTTCGATCCATGGCGCAACTGCTCTCTACAGGGGCAAGGGGGTGGTCATAGTCGCACCCACCGGGACCGGGAAGACGACCCAGTCCTTCCAGATGTTCACCAGCGAGTACGGAAAGATATGCGGCGACGACTGGGCCTACGTCCGCTTCCCCAACCCCGTCCCTGACATCCCTTCAACCCCTCTGATCGCCAGGCAGCCCGAGAAGGCCCTCTACATGCGGTCCGAGTCACAGAAGGAGCAGGAGTGGCTCCGCGCCGTCTTCGACCGGTCCTTGAGCGAAAACATCACCACCAGCAAGGAGGACTGCGAGCTCACCGAAGGGGCCGCGGGGTGCTCCGTAACCCACCGGAGGTGCGTCTTCAACGACGGCAAGGGGTGGTGCTACTACGCCTTCGGCAACTCTAGGGTTCTGGTCAGGAGGGAGGGCATCCTCGGACCGGACAAGGTCGTCGATGAGGTCCCAATCAACCTCGTCGTCCTCCTGCGCAGGGACGACCACAGCCCCGCAGAGGTCAGACTGACGCCTGACGATGCCATCAGCATACTCCAGAGGGGGGAGTACATGGTACTCCCGGGGGCAGGACCCAAGGAGAAGTGGGGATCGACGTCCTACGAACCATGGTACAACCCATACCTGCTCGAGCCAGACAGCGAACGGCAGGCCCATTACTTCAGACTCATGTTCGAGAAGTGGAAGATCCCATGCATAATACTGAACACAGGGGTTGAAGGGATAGATGCGAGCCACGAGAGGATTGTAGCCGCCCTTGAGGGCCGGTAGCCTGCCCTCATGTCACCTTTTGTGACCGAGAAAAACGCGTAACTACCTTCGCAAAAGGGGAGGAGCAAGCTTGCTTGTCCTAGAACTCATGGTCATATTATTCCTGGCTTCTATCGTCGCCGGGGTCATCGGCTCCCTCGTGGGGCTCGGAGGGGGCGTCGTCGTCATCCCAATGCTGACCATCGGGCTGGGAGTGAACATCCACTACGCGATAGGCGCGAGCATCGTGTCTGTGATAGCGACCTCCAGCGGCGCCGCGGCTACCTACGTCAAGGACAAAATGACCAACCTGAGGGTCGGGATGTTCCTCGAGCTGGGGACGACGGCGGGGGCCATCACAGGCGCGCTGATCGCCACCTACGTAAACTCCGTCGCCCTTGAGCTCATTTTCGGCGTCATCCTCCTCGTCTCCCTCCTCCCGCTGGTCCGCAAGATTGGCGAGGACATCCCCGTCCCCCCCGAGCTGACGGGGCTCTCGAAGAAGCTCAAGCTCACAGGCTCATACGTGGAGACGGACGGCTCGACGGTGAACTACAACGCCACCCGCCCAGCCGAGGGGCTCGCCGGCATGGTGGTGGCCGGGCTGATTTCTGGGCTCCTGGGCATAGGGAGTGGGACATTCAAGGTCCTCTCCATGGATCTGGCGATGAAGCTCCCCATGAAGGTGTCGACCACGACCTCTAACTTCATGATCGGAGTCACCGCTGCCGCCAGCGCCGGGATTTACTTCGTCAGGGGAGACGTCAACCCGATCATAGTGGCGCCCGTCGCCATTGGGATACTCATCGGCGCCTCCATGGGGGCCCGGGTGCTCACCAGGGCAAGGAACCCGACCGTCAGGAAGATATTCGCCCTAGTCCTCGCCATAGCGGGGCTGGAGATGGTGTTGAGGGCCCTTGGCATCTGAGCTGCTCGGTGCCCCGCGGAGGGTGCGGCCATGAACCTGAGCGACCCTGACTCGATGAACACCGTCATCAGCAAGGTGCTAAGGTATGGCGTGTTGCTCTCTGGCGCAGTCATCGTGGTCGGAACAGCCCTTCTCGCAGCCCACGCGGCCTTCTCACAGTCTGGCTCTTTCCTCACTTACAACCCCAATCAGGTGCCCCACGGCTCCTTCCCGGTCACCTTCAACAGCCTCACTGCCGGCCTCGCCTCGGGTGCGCCGATGGCGATAATAGAGCTGGGAGTGCTGCTCCTTCTTGCGACTCCCGTCTCGAGGGTGCTCTTCTCCATCTTCCTCTTCGCGGCCGAGCACAACAGGACCTACGTCTACATCACGCTGACCGTCCTCGCGCTCCTCCTGTTCAGCATGCTTGTGACCCCCTACATCCCCATCTTCGGGGGGTAGCACGGCGCTGGTTCCCGCCGAAAGTATTTAGCCGCCTGGCGCATCAAGCTTCAGATTGAAGAAAAGGGCCGTCTTCTTCGACCTAGGAGGGACGCTCCTTGTAATGAGGAGAGACCGGATCATAAGCAGGATACTTACAGGCAGCGGCTACTCTGCCACCGCCGACGAGGTGCGCTCAGCCTACTTCGCCGTCGAGCCAGGCTGGCTCCTCGCCTACGGGCACAGGAGGTTCACCCCAGAGGAGTCGGAGGAGTCCTACCGCCAGCTCGACGCCTTGGTCTTCAGGCACCTCTTCCCCGGGTCGTCCGACGCCGAGGCTGAACGGCTCTCCCATCTGATGCGTAAGATGTGGCCCGAAGTCCAGGAGTCAATACCGCTGGAGCTCTACCCCGACGCCGAGCCGACCCTCCGCCGACTTAGCGACGCCGGCTTCAAGCTGGCCCTCGTCTCGAACGCGCCCCCTGACGTGGCTGGCACGGTGTCCGACCTGGGCCTCGAGAAGTACTTCCCAGTGGTAGTTGTCTCAGGGGTGGTCGGCGTCTCGAAGCCCAACCCTGACATATTCCGGATAGCGCTCCATGGGACCGGCGCCGAACCGGGCGAAGCGGTACACATAGGGGACCTCTATGACGCCGACGTGAAGGGGGCGAGGAACGCTGGCGTGACAGGGATCCTCCTCGACAGGTACGGTAGCTACGGGGACATGGGTTGCCCGAAGATCAGCGGCCTCGAAGGGATCTACGACTTCCTGGAGTAGCTCGCACAGAGCATCCCGTAGTAGGTGGGTGCCTGGTATGAGATCACCTCCCCTTTCATCGGGACCTCTGAAAGGGCTCCGGCGAGCATGGACATCTGCCAGGGGCTGTCGGGCTTCGCCTCGTCTATGAAGCCGGGCTCCAGGTCGAGAATCGAGCTGAGCCTTCCCCCATTGACCGCAGCGACCACGAATTCGTCATACCGCGCCGCGCTGGGGCTGTAGCCGTAGGGTCCGCTCCTCCTGTGGGCGTGAGCTTGGTCCGCGCTGGCGACGAAGGCTACGCGCTTGCTCCCGGCCTCTGCTGCGCGCGCCATCACCCTGCCGAACTCGAAATTCAGGCGGAGGGGCAGTCCCCTCGATGGAGCGACTATCACGATCTTGCTCTTCAGCCCTGTCCCTCTGAGGAAGAACCAGAGGGGGATGAGCGTCCCCCAGTCCATCGCCAGGTCAGAGAGGGGACCTTCGCTTACCCCATAGGTGGCTCCGGCGACAGGGAGCCCTGCCCTCTCGGCCTCCTCGACCAGCGTCCGAGCGAACGCTACATCGCACTTGGCCCTGAGCCTGATGGTCTTCCTCCCTTCCGTAACGGACCCGGAGGAATTCTCTGCCGTCACCACCCCGACATGCCTGTGGAGCCTGAGGTTGTGGGGGCTGGCAATCACTATGGTGTCGGGCTTTGACCGCTCCATCCTCGATGCAAGCGACTTCATGCCGTCCCTGGTCGGTCGGAACAACCGGAGCTTCCTGCCCGCGAGGGCAGGGACCGTCTCTCCTCCGTGGGGTGCTATGCACGCGTAGACCAGAGGCACAACGCGCGGCGGCCGCCCACGTTATTCAAGGGTTCTTGTCGAGATAATGCATGATCCCCATCACTGAGGTCCTCACCGACACCTTCGCATAGATGGGGAGATCTCCTACCCCCGCGTCACTGGCCACCGCCTTCTCCATGGACTCGGCTGCCTGGTCGAGGCCCATCTTCAGCTTCCGCATGCGGCTCACCTGGTCCACCCAGGACTCCACCAGCTCCGCCGTCCGGTCGAACACCCAGTCGACATCGCTCCTGGCGCCGAAGTGCGGGACGAGCAGCTCCCCGGGGGACATCTGCCTCAGCGCGCCTATGGTGGCCACCAGCTGCGACGGGTTGAAGCTGGGAGGGGGCGTGGTTGGTATCAGCGCGCTGAGCCCCGGGTACACGATCCCGACCGCGTCAGCAGTCAGAAGGGAGCGGCTGCCGTCCACGAGGACGGACACCTGGTGGGGCGCGTGTCCGGGGGCGTGTATTATGGTGACGCTGAGGCCGGCCCCGAGGTCGAGGTGCTCCTCCTCCCCGACCCCCCTCACCCTTTCTGCGGGGACCGGGTCAGGGCGGCCGTATAGGGCCATGATGGACTCACCGAAGACCCTGGTGGAGCTCTCGATGAGCTTCGCGGGGTCGACCAGGTGGGGGACCCCCCTCTCATGGGCTATCACCTCTGCGTTGGGCATCTCCCTCAGGAGCCTCCCCGCGGCACCCGCGTGGTCCAGGTGTACATGGGTCGGGATGACATACCTCACGTCCGAGGGCATGACCCCGACCTCGGCCAACCCCTTCAGGACGCTCTCGTGGGAGGTAGCGTAGCCACAGTCGATGAGCGCAGGCTTCTGACCCTTCAGCAGGTAAGCTCCTACCGTCCCTGGTATCCCAAGCGCGTAGGTGTCAAGCAGGTAGACTCGTTCGGAGACCTTCTTTGCGTACGCGCCAATTCACCTGGGCGTGCCTTGGCTGCCGAACTCGAAGGCGAGCATCGCGAGGGACGCGGCGCCATACTTCAGCACGTCCTCGTCGGCCTTGAACTTCGAGCTGTGGTTCGGATAGACGCATCCCTTCGCCGGGTTCGCCGCCCCCAGGAAGTAGAACGTCCCGGGCGACTTCTGCAGGAACCTGGAGAAGTCTTCCCCCCCGAGGATGGGCTCCATCCTCTTCACCCTTGTCCCGCGTATCCTCTGAAGGACCTTGACGGCCCGTTCCGTTGTCTTGGGGTCGTTCACTGTCACAGGATAGGCGTCGGCCTCGAACTCGACGTGGGCCGAACCTCCGAATGACCTGCAGAGCCCGCCGACGACCCCGGCCACTTTCCTCTTGGCCGACTTCCTGGTCGCCTCATCTAGGGTCCTGATGGTACCCTCGAGCTCAGCGTAGTCGGGGATGATGTTCTCCTTCGTCCCTGCGTGGACTGATCCGACTGTGATGACAAAGGGGCGGACCGGGTCCATCATCCTTGAAGATATACCCTGCAAGCCGAGGATGACGTTGGCCGCGATGTAGACGGGGTCTATGGTCTTGTGGGGGGCAGACCCGTGGCCTCCCCTGCCCTCGATCCTGATCTTGAAGGTGTCCGGGGCAGCCATCACCGGTCCCCCTCTTACCCCAAACTCTCCCGCCTTCCTGTCTCCATCGATGTGCAGCCCGAAGACGTAGTCTACCTTCGGGTCGAGCATGGCCCCGTCCTCTATCATGGGGAGCGCGCCGCCCCTCCCTCCGTGCTCCTCGGCAGGTTGGAAAAGGAACTTCACGGTTCCGTGCAGCTCCGCCTGGGCCCGGGCCAAGATCTCTGCGGCCCCAAGCAGCATCGCCATGTGCGTGTCGTGGCCGCAGGCGTGCATCACCCCGTCGATCTTCGACCTGAAGCCCACGTCGGCAGCCTCGGTGATGGGGAGAGCGTCCATGTCGGCCCTTAGGGCGACAACCTTCCCGTCAACGCCCCCCTTCAGGGTGCCTACCACTCCGTTGCCTCCTACCCCTCTCCGCACATGGATGCCCAGCGCCTCCAACCTGTCGGAGACGAACTTCGATGTCCAGACCTCGTGGTACGACAGCTCCGGGTGCTGGTGAAGCGCCCTCCTGGTCCTGATAATCTCGGGCTCGATCTTCTTAGCTTCGGCTAGGAAGTCCATGGGGAGCACGCCGAGGGGGATGGATAAAAGGAATCGACGTCCGTGATTTCTGCATCTCGCTTCGGTCTTCCCGAGGGGCCGCTGCCATGACTCTCTACCTCATTGTCTCTCGTCCCCCCGGGCTCGGCCCTTGCAGACGGGACGCGGGAGGGCGGTCGTCCTGCCTTCACTCGGATGCCGTGCATATCCTCAGCCCAGCTCCCCCTGGGTCTAGGCTGACTGCACCTGCTTCCTGATGGCATCGACGACGTCCGGGTTCGCCAGGGTGGTGATGTCCCCGTAGTCCTTCCGGTCCGAGATAGCGACCAGGACGCGCCTCATGATCTTTCCCGACCTCGTCTTCGGGAGGTCGGGGACGATGTAGACGAACCTCGGCCTCGCGATGGGCCCCAGCTGCTTCACCACGTTCTCTTTGACGAGATCCTCAATTCCCTTGGCGGGGGAGCTCCCTGGCTTCAGCGCAACGTAGACTACCGGGACGTGGCCGCGGAGCTCATCGGACATAGCTATGGCCGCGGCTTCGGCCACGTCCGGGGTGGTCAGGACCGCGTTCTCCAGCTCCTTCGTCCCGAGCCTGTGGCCTGCGACCTTGATCACATCGTCCACCCTGCCGAGTATGCGGAGGTACCCGTCAGAAGCAAGCACCGCTCCGTCACCAGCGAAGTAAGGCCAGTCCCGCCAGTCCTTGCTCTCCTTGTCCCTGTTGTACTTCGAGTAGTACGTCCTGACGAACCTGTCTGGGTCTCCCCAGACGGTCTGCATTATGCCAGGCCAGGGGTTGCGGATGCAGAGGTTCCCGGCCCTGTTCTCGCCTGCAGGGATTGCGGCGCCGTCCTCATCGAGAATCACCGGGTAGATGCCCGGCATCCCTGGCCCGGCGCTCCCGGGCTTCATGGGGCTGACCGCCGGGAGGGTCGAGCAGAGGAACCCCCCGGTCTCCGTCTGCCACCAGGTGTCGGTGATCACCGCCTCCCTCTTCCCGACCACTTCGTGGAACCACCTCCAGGTCTCCGGCTCTATGGGTTCGCCCACCGTCGTCATCGCCTTGAAGTGATAGTCGTACTTCTCGGGCTCACCAGGCCCGGACTTCCTGAGCATCCTGATGGTGGTAGGCGCCGTGTGGAATATGTTCACCCCGAGCCTTTCCGCGATCCTCCAGGGCCTCCCGGCGTCCGGGTAGAGCGGCACCCCTTCATACATCACGGTGGTCGCCGCCAGGGCGAGGGGGCCGTATACGATGTAGGAGTGGCCCGTGATCCACCCTATGTCTGCGAAGCACCAGTAGACGTCCTCCGGGTGGATGTCCTGGACGTACTTCGAAGTGGCGGCGACGTAAGCCAGATACCCACCGGTCCTGTGCTGGGCCCCCTTTGGCCTCCCGGTGGAGCCGCTGGTGTACATCAGGAAGAGTGGCGCCTCCGAGTCCATGGAGACGGGAGAAATCGTCTTGCCTTGGAACCGTGTCGACAGCTCGTCGACGAAGAAGTCACGGCCCTCGATCATGGGCGAATTCGAGAGATACCTCCCCGCGTGACGTCGCCAGACGAGGACCTTCTCGACCTGCGCTCCGAGCTTCGCCGCCTCTTCCACCGCGATGTCGGCCTCCTTCTTCTTGTCGATGACTCCCCCGTTCCTGTGGTAGCCGTCAATGGTCACCAGGACGGTGCTCTTCGAGTCCTCAATCCGCTCCGCGCAAGCCCTGGCGCTGAACCCTCCGAAGACCTGGTTGTGGATGACGCCGAGCCTGGCGCAGGCGAGCATGGAGACGGGGAGCTCGGGGACCATGGGGAGGTGAAAGGTGACCCTGTCGCCCGCCCGGAGTCCCAGGCCATGAAGTACGAGGGCGAACTCGTTGACCCTCCTGTATAGCTCCTGGTATGTGACAACCCGGTGCGCCTCGTCCTCGGGCTCTGGGACCCAGATTATGGCCGCCTTGTTCCCGTACTTCGGCAGGTGCCTGTCTACACAATTGTACGATGCGTTGAGCCTCCCGCCGACGAACCATTTCCAGAATGGGGGGTCGGACGCGTCCAGTGTGGTGTGCCAGCCCTGGTCCCATGTCAGAAGGTCCGCGTACTCCCTGAAGCACTCGGGGAAGTTCCTCTCAGAGAAGCGCTCCAGGATGCTCCTGTCTCTCATGTTCGCCTGGGCGACGAAGGAAGCGGGCGGGTCCAGGAGCGGCTCTTCCTTCCAGTGTACCGCTATGTGCCCACCAGCGACGTCTGACCGCGAGTCAGTCATGGCTCCTCTTGGAGCAGCATCCTCTGGCGATTTAAGATTGGTTGGGCGGTCCAGACGCTGCTCAGACCCGGCCTCGGTTCGCGCTCTTCAGGCCCCCAAACACGAAGTGCCATCACCCCTGGGCTCACGCTGTGGATGCGGGGGATGGGATTCGAACCCACGAACCCCTGAGGGAGGGGATCTCCACGAAAGGTCGCTTAAGTCCCCTGCTGTTGGCCAGGCTTAGCTACCCCCGCACGGCCCGCGCATCAGGCTTGAGTTATTAACGTTGGAATGGAGTCAGCTGAGGTATCTCAGGAAGCCCTTCAGTTTCCTCGTGTTCGCGACGTCCCCCGCCTTCATCCAGGCCCTCCTCGCCACCGTCACCCCGTACCCGATGTTGTCCAGCTCCCCCACGGAGTGGGCGTCCGAATCCACGAGCACGGGGACCCCTTCTTCCATGGCCCTCCTCGCCCAGACGTCGTCGAGGTCCAGCCTCTTAGGTTGCCCGTCCACCTCGAGCATCTTTCCATTCTCCTTCGCCGCCGCTAAGACCTTGCGGAGGTCAATGGGGTTCCCTTCCCTCCTCCCGATGAGCCTGTTGGTGGGGTGGCACAGGAAGTCCACGGAGGGGTGGCTCAGGGCGCTGAGCGCCCTCGCGGTCAGCTTGTCGGGGCTCTGGCTGAAGTTCTGGTGCAGGGACGCCCCGACGATGTCGAACCCGTCGAGGAAGCTCCTGTCAAAGTCGAGGGACCCGTCGCTCTTGATCTCCACCTCGACGCCCTTGAGTATCCTGAAGGGCGCCAGCTCGCCATTCAGCCTGTCAATCTCCTTCCACTGCCTACGGAACCGCTCTTCGGACAGCCCGTTTGCCACCCTCACCGACATCGAGTGGTCGGTGACAGCGATGTACTCGTACCCCCTCTCCTTTGCCGCCTTCGCCATCCCTCCCAGGTCGACCGACCCATCGCTCCAGGTCGTGTGCATCTGCAGGTCCCCCTTGATGTCGTCGAAGGCGACGAGGTCAGGGAGCTCGTCCCTGAGCGAGGCCTCCACCTCCCCCCTGTTCTCTCTCATCTCAGGGGGTATGTACCGCATCCCGAGCTTGCTGTATACCTCCTCCTCGGTGCCGCCCGCCAGCCTTTTCCCATCCTTGTCGAAGAGGCCGTATTCGTTCAGCTTCCACCCTTTGCCCATCGCCAGGCTCCTGAGCGCTATGTTGTGGTCCTTCGAGCCGGTGAAGTAGACCAGCGCAGCGCCGTACTCTTCAGGCGCGAACAGCCTGACGTCCACCTGCACCCCGCTCCCGAGCTTCACGCTCGTCCTCTTTGGGCCCCTCTCAAGGACCTGGTCCGCGCCCGGGCACTCGGCCAAGGCGTCGACCGCCCTCTGGTCGGTGGAGAGCAGGTCTATGTCCCCGACCGTGCTCTTCCCTCGCCTCAGGCTCCCGGCCATCCTCACTTCGATTCCCAGGGCCCCAAAGTAGGATGCCAGCTTCTGGAACTCCCCCTCGGCCTCGGGGATGAGCATCCGCTTCTCGAAGCTTGCGAGCTTCTCGATTCCAACCGCGAACGACCCCCTGGCCGTGGGCCCAAACTCTGAGTCGAGTCTCCCTGACTCCAGGGCTGACTTCAGATCTTCGACGCTCGCTATCCCAAGGTCGTGGGAGAGGTGGTACGCGGTCCTCGGCCCTATCCCCTGGATCTTCATGAGCTTCGGCACCCCCGGAGGAACCTTCGCCTTCATCCGCTCCAGGAGCTCGAGCCTCCCTGTCCTGAGGTACTCGTCGATCTTCCTGGCTATGCCTTCCCCCACATACCGGATGTCCTCCAGTCGCCTCTCCTTCCAGGCTTGCTCGACGTCTTCGTCCATGTTCCTCAAGCTGGCAGCCGCCCTGTGGTAGGCAATCACCTTGAACCTGTCCTCTCCGGCGGCCTCCACGAGCTCCCCAAGCCTGTCTAGGAGCTCGGCGACCTCGGCATTCCTCAATATGGTCATTTGGCGGCGATTCGTTTTTAAAAGCAGTACGGCCGGCCACCTGAAGCGGTTGCCAGTATATCAGAGGGCCTTCGTCCTGCTCAAGGTCACCCCCGGTCACGAGGAAGAAGTCATAGACGAGCTGATGAAGGTCCCAGAAATCGTAGAGACCCACATCGTCCCCGGCGACTGGGACATCCTGGTCGTTCTCAACGCCCAGAAGGAGGTCCTCGTCCCAAGCGACGAGAAGGTGTACAGGCTTGTCATGAGCAAGATACAGAAGGTCAAGCACATCGAAGACACGAACACGATGGTGTCTCAGTTCTCGCGAATCAAGAAGGTCTAGCTCCACCAGCCGTATTCCTTGGGGACGTCGGTGATTCCCACTCCTGTCCTGCCCTCAATCAGGAGGTCGTCCTCTATCCTGACCCCGAGCTTCCCCCTGATGTAGGCTCCAGGCTCTATCGTGAAGCACATGCCAGGGCCCAGCCTCTCCCCCCCACCCTCGACTATGTAGGGCGCTTCGTGGATCTCCAGCCCTAGCCCATGCCCCGTCCTGTGGAAGAAATACCTTCCCAACCCTGCCCCCTCGAGCACCCCCCTGGCGGCAGCGTCGACATCCCCGACCTTCGCGCCCGCCCTCGACTCGGCCACGGCAGCCTCCTGGGCTTCGAGGACCTTGGAGTACACCTTCTCGACGTCCAATGATCGTCCAATGCAGAACGTCCTGGTGATGTCAGCGTAGTATCCGCCGTAGGTCGAACCCACGTCCACCACTATGCTCTCTCCCCGTTGGACCTTCCTGCCAGAGGGGAGGTGATGCGGGTCCGCCGCCGTCCGGCCAGCCTGGACAAGCATGTCGTCGACCCTCTCGGCTCCCTCGGCGTAGATCGCATCCGTCATCGCCCTGGACAGCTCGAGCTCAGTGGTCCCCTCTTTGATGAGCTCAGGGAACCTCCTGAACGCCTTGCTCAACGTTTCCCCTGACTTCTTCAGGAGCCTGACTTCAACCTCGTCCTTGGACTCCCTCATCCCCTGGAGGACGGGCTCGGCGTCGGCGAGCTTCAGGCGTGCGACCTTCGCCAGCCTGTTCACGTACTGGAACGGCGCCCTGCCCTCTACGCCCCAGGTTCCCTCCACCCCGGCGCTCCTCACCGCCTGGCTGATGGCCCCCCCGGGCCCCTCCGAGTCTGTCCACGCATGGACCCCGATGGCGACCGGCAAGCTCCGGTATGGCCCAGACTCCAGGGCTGGCGCCACCAGCTGCGGCTCGCCTGACAAAGGGATGAGCAGCACGAACGGGCGCTCCAGCATGAGGGATGTGCCACTGGTCAGGTAGCGCATGTTCGGCCCGGGTACTACGACCGCTCCCTTCAGCCCTCGCTTGGCGAGCCCCTCCCTGAGCCGCTTCATCCTGGCTGCGTAGAGGGCTTCAGGTCTCATACTCGGCATCGGTGCACATGTGCACCGTTAATATGTGGTTCCTTAGGCGCAGGGACGCCTTGGGGGTGAAGGAGAAGGTCGTCCTGCCGATGGCGAAGAGGTGGATTTCAGGGGCAGACCTGAGCGCTGCGATGGACGACGCAAAGGGGGCGAACTCCAGGGGGATGGGGGTGGTCGTAAACTTCCTCGGAGAGGAGATCATGGACCCGGCGACAGCTGACGCCCAGGTTGAAGAGTATCTCAGGCTTCAGCAGGCGTTGGCCGACGGCGGGGTCAGAGGGTTCGCCTCGGTCAAGCTGACGCAGCTGGGGATGGGAGCGGACGACGAGGCGATGCGGAGGAGGTTCGACAGGATAATGGCCAACGCGGAGAAGTTGTCGCAGCTCCTTTGGGTAGACATGGAAGGTTCCGCGTTCACGGAGAAGACGGTCGCCGCCTACCTCGACGCCCACGGTCGCCATCCGAGACTCGGCGTGGCAATCCAGGCCTATGCCAGGCGCAGCGAGTCAGACGTGAATGCGATACTGGACCAAGGAGGGATGGTGAGGCTGGTCAAGGGGGCCTACAGGGAGGGCCCAGACTTCGTCTTCCCCACCAAGCCGGAGATAAACAAGAACTTCGAGAAACTGATGGCGTCTCTCTTCGAGAGGGGGGACGGGTTCGCCATCGCCACCCACGACGGGGCTCTCGTAGAGCGCGCCAAGGCCCTGGCAGAGTCCAGCCACGCGAAGTTCCGTTTTGAGTTCCTCAAGGGCATCAGGGACGATCTCAAGGGCGACCTCGTGAAATCAGGATACGTGGTCTCCGAATACCTCCCCTATGGGGACAGGTGGTGGGCCTACTCAAAGCGGAGGATACGGGAGCACCCGAGCAACATCTGGCTCATCCTCCGCTCCGTGCTCTAGGGCCCGCTTCGGCGGTAGCCTCCTTTGATTACTGGCTCAACTAACATAGACTACGCCCGCAAAATACCGGACGGGGCCTGAACACGGCAGGTCAGACAAAATGGCCGAATATCAAAAGGGGCAAGTCTGGGGAGCCCTCCGCAAGGCGTGGAAGGGCTACCGCATAGCTAAGGTCCAGGGCGACAACGCCCGGATGAGGGAGTATGCCACGCGCATCAAGACCCTCCAGGGCCAGCTCGGCGTCCCTCAGGCGAGCTTTCCGAACCTCGGAATATAGAGGAGCTCTGCTCCTCTTTCCTTTTTTACTTAGTCAGTGGCTCCTATTTCTCTTTCCATCTCTTCCAGTATGCCGCCGACCACCTGCTTCTGCAAGCCAAGCGAGGCGCATATGGTTCCAACTCCGTCCCCCTCCTCCCTCACGAGGTACCTGAGGACCCTCTTTCGGTCGGCCATGGAGAGCGAAGTGCCTATCCGCGCGGCCTCCCTCAGGGCAAGGCTCCGGATGTAGAGCAGGACCGCCCTCTCCTCCTCCATCTCTTTCAGCTTCCTGTCAACTTCTGCCACCACATGGGTGAGCGGGCGAATGCGCGACGCGCCGTCGGGGTATCGCAGAACCTCACTGATCTGAGTCATCACCTGGGCGTGGTCATCGGCCTCATCGACCCCCGGCAGCGCCCCGAATGAGAAGATCCTCGTCCTGAACAAGTTGGGGGCCAGGTCTACGGTGACCGAGAAACTGCTCTTCAGCAGGTATTCCTTTCTCTGCGGGCCCCTGGGGCTGTCCTGCGAGACGTTCCTCACCAGGCCAGCCTTCTCCATCGTAGTCAGGTGCTTCGCCACGAGCTGCTGGCTGATCTTCAACTCCTTCGACAGCTGGAGCTGGTAGTTGGGCTCTTCGCTGATCCTGGATATTATCCTCCTGCGAATCGGGTTCTCCATGGTCCCAAGGACGGCATCGAGTTCGGCCTGACTCATCGGTTATCGACCAACGGTTGTATACGCCCTGTTTGTTCTATAAATAGGTTCCCGCACACTCCCTTGCGTTGAGCTTGTCCGCTGGGGCTCGGACATGGGGCGTCGAGGAGTCGGTATGGCGCTAAGCAGGACCCTGATAGGCGAGCGCGCGGCCGTCGCGAGCGAGCAGCCCCTCGCGTCGATGGTGGGCTACGACGTGCTCCGCAAGGGCGGGAACGCCTTCGACGCCGCCGCAGCGACGAGTTTCGCCCTCGCCGTGACCTTCCATCCTGCTGGAGGGCTGGGAGGCGACTACTTCGGCATGCTCTACGAGGCGAAGACAGGCAAGGTGCACTGCCTGAATGCCAGCGGCTGGTCTCCTTCAGGGCTCACGCTCGAACTGATCAGGGAGAAGGCGGGCGGGAAGGTCCCCCTCTACGGCCCTCTGACTTGCGTCGTTCCTGGGCTGGCCGCGGGAGTTTGGGAGATGCACAGGAGATTCGGGTCCCTCGAGTTCAAGGAGCTTCTCGAGCCCGCCGTCAGGCTCGCCGCCGAAGGGTTCCCGATAGGCGGAGCCATGTGCAGGTCCATAGAGGGGACCTACTCCGGTCTCACTGATGACGCGAAGGAGGTGTTCGCCCCAGGCGGCAGGGTACCGGTCCCGGGCGAGCGCGTCAGGCAGGGAGCGCTCGCGAGGGTGATAGCGGAGGTGGCTGAAGGCGGTCCATCCGCGTTCTACTCCGGCCGGCCCGCAGAGGAGATCGCCTCGACCCTGGTGTCCCTCGGCGTCCCCTGCAGCAAGAGCGACTTCTCAGACTTCAGGCCCGAGTGGGTCGACCCACTGAAGCTGGACTACCGAGGCACCACGGTCTACGAGGTCCCTCCCAACAGCATGGGCGCCACCAGCCTGCTGATCCTGAAGCAACTAACCGAGTCCGACCTCTCTGCTGTTGGCCCGCTCTCGCGGGAGAGGATCGATAAGACCATGCGGGCGGTCCTCGTCGCCTACGCCCGGCGCGACGAGATGCTCGGCGACCCGCGCTTCGGGGCCATCGACATGGAGGCGTTCATGTCGACCAGGAGCGGGACGCACCCTACAGGAGGGACAGTGAGGAAGGGTGACACCACTGCCTTCTCGATAGCAGACCCCGAGGGCAACATCGTCTCCGGGATCCAGAGCCTGTTCCACCACTTCGGGTCTAGAGTGTTCGTCAAGGAGTGCGGCATAGCGCTGAACAACAGGGCGTCGGCCTTCCGCACCGAGGGGCCGAACAAGGTCGAACCGCGCAAGCGGCCGCTGCACACCCTCTCCTCACTCATCCTCGAGCGGCAGGGGCGCCCTTACCTCGCCATCGGCGCCAGCGGCGCGGACTACCGTCCGCTGCAGCACGCGCTCTTCGTGACGAACTCCGTGGACTACTCCATGCCAGCCGAAAAGAACGTAGCGCATCCGAGGTTCCTCTGGGGAGGCGGGCGGAACCTGCTGGTCGAGGCCGGCTACGAGCTCCCCCCGGGCAGCGACTACGACATCGAGAGCCTTCCCATGCCAGGGCGGACCGGCGTCTGCCAGGCGGTCGAGGTGTCAGAAGGGTACAGGAAGGCCGTGTGCGACGTCCGCGGAGACGGCACACCCGCTGGGTTCTAGACGTCCCGAGCTACAAGAAGAAGGTCGAGGGTGGGCTGAATCTTGGCTCTAGGATGTGTTCGAAGACGAGCTCTCGGACTCCGTTACCGTGGTCTCCACGGTCTGGGTGCTCTTGGCCCCTGAGCTGACTGCGGTCACTTGAATCACGGGCCTGAGGACAGCCGCCTGTCCGGGGCTGACGTGGATAGTCCCTGGCGAGATGTTCAGGGTGAGGTCCGTCGCTCCGCTGGATTGGATGGTGAAGCGCACATTGACCATCAGCTTCCCGCTGGCTACTACCCTGAGCTGGGTCGACGTCCCGTTGGTCCAGAAAGCCTTGGCTCCTGTGATGTGGAAGATGATGCCTGTCACGTTCCCAGAGGGCACCTTGGTGGTCCCGAGTAGGATCGAACTGCCCTGGAGCTTCGTGAGGTTGACGTTGGTCCCGACGCTCGCAGACACGTTGTAGACATATCTGTTCACGAACGCGGCCGCGGTGGAGGAGCTGGTGGCGGACGACGCGGAGCTCGATACCGATGAGGCAGAGCTGACAGACGTGGCAGTGCTCGTAGTCGTACTTGTGCTGCTGGAGCTGGAGGTGTCTGTGGTCGCCTGGGCGGTGGTGGCCGCCGTGACGTTCGAAGAATACTTGATGGTGACGCTCGTCACGTTGACGAGGAGATACTTGAGGCTGGGGCTGGCGGGCGGGGGGTCCGAGAGGTAGATGTTCAAAGTCCCAGATCCAGGCCCGGCCTGTGAGCTGTTCGAAAGGCTCGGAAGGTAGACCGTGTACGCATATGCCGACAACCCGATGATCGCCAACAACGCCAGAGTCGAAACCGCTATGACTTTATTCAATTCGCAAGGCTGCGTTCTTCGCTGACGAAATAAACCTATGTTGTTGAACGGCACCAGAAAATCGGTTGAAGACGGGCCCGGTGCGATTTGAACGCACGACCTACAGCTCGCTCCACGGCGTGTAGGAGGCTGCCGCGCTATCCGTACTGCGCTACGGGCCCAGCCAGGGCCCGAAAAGAACCATGATATTACCTGTTCCTGTTCACTCTGCCAGGTCGAACTCCAGCTCAAGCTCTCCCCGGGAGTGCCTGAACCTGGGCTTACCGAGGCTGATCCCCCCAATCCGCAGGGTGCTGTCGACGTGGGGCTCGTTGCAGCAGTTGATGTTCCAGTCAGGTATCCTCACTATCTTCAGCAGCGTCACCTCAGGTGGGACGGGGAAGAGGTCGTAGATCGCGTCCCCGAAGTGCCCCTCAGCTTCCTGGCGCTCCATCTCGAACTCCAGCACCTCGGCCCCTGCGGCAATCTCCTCGTTGGCGAGCCGTTCTATCGCTGACAGCTCCTCGCCGGTAGGCTCCCTGTCGAACTTGACCGTCAGCCTCCCGTGCCTCTCCGAGACGTGCACCGACGCCGTCCACTTCGCGCCCAGCACCCTCTGGACCGCCCCCTTGAGGACGTGAACGGCGGAGTGGGTCTTGAGCTCTTCTGCGCTCAACTAGAGCCTCATGACTACCTTGAAGAAGTCGTTCAGCCTCGTCTGCAGGCCGAAGCGTCTCTCGTTCCCCCTCATGTAGAAGAAGACAGACAGGAGCGTGGGCCACATCTTCATCAGGCTGAACCTGTCCTCCGCCTTGGCTTTGATGAACTCGTAGACCTTGGCGTAGGCCGCGTAGTGATCCAGGACCGCCTTTCTGTACCCCTCTCTGTCGCCCAGGTGGTCCACGAAGATGTTGACGCACTGCATGCTCGGGATTATACCTTCCCCCAGCATCGGATAAACGGTGCCGATGGACTCGCCCACCCCCGTGACCTTCCCATCGAAGAATGGCTCCATGAGCTTGGGCGGGGTCACCCTGACTGGCCTCCCAATCTTCCTGACGACCTCGCAGTGGTACTTCTTCACGAACTCATCGAGATCTCCTTGGTATCTGTGATGAAGGTCGCCGGCTCCCACATGGGCCAACCCGTCGCCCAGGGGGAAGTACCACCAGTATCCCGTGAGCCCGGGGTAGGGCTTGATCACAAAGTCGTCGTAGGGGAGCTCCTTGGACTTCACCTGGTACTCGAGCGACGGGATCACCAGGTCCTCTGAGACCTTCGGGAGGAGCGACCTGTGCAACCCAGTGGCGTCCACCACGCTATCGAAGCCCTGGAAATTCCCGTTGGCCTCCTTGATCTGGGCACCCCAGTGCACCTTCTTCCCCTTCAACATGTCCTCGGTGAGCCTGTGCTTGTCGTAGGTGACCAGCCCCCTGAGGGGGATGCTGATTTCCTCGGTGCCGAGGTCGACGCGCATGCTCTTCCCCTTGTGGAGGACGTAGTCGTCGAAGTTGAACCCCGCCTGCTTCACCAGGTCTGTGATGAAGGGCTGGCTCGTCCCCCAGGCGCAGACCGTGTACCAGTTCTTCTGCGTCCGCATTTCGTACGCCTCGGCTTCCACGTCCCCTGGGAGGCGGTTGAGCAGATACGCACCTGCCACCCCTGTGCCGACCACGGCAAGTCTCAATTCTGACCCTTGACCTCACCGACAAGTTCGGCGCTTTTCTACCTATCGCCCAGGCGGGGTGTGGCAGCCTTCTTCTCTCCCATGAATTGGCCAAAGTCCGTCCGCTCCCGAAATAGGACGCTGTTTGCTCGTCGGCGAAAGTCATGGGGCCCATTTGACCACTCATAGGCGAACCGGGGGATGGATGGAGGGATGGCAGGGCGATTAATTCGTGAACAAAGCGGTTCAACCGCCAGCGCCTGGGCCGTGCTTGGTCCGTCAGCCGCAGAAGCTACACGTCATGGTAAATACTAAATATGCCTGGTAAACCAGGTTTACCGAATGTCACAGGCAAACCCCAAGGAAACTAAGATGGTAAAGGTCTCTGAAGAAACACACGGGAAGCTGAAGGCAATGGCGAAGTACCAGGAGACCATGGATAACGTCATAGCCCGGCTGGCGACTCAGGCGAAGGGGCTTGAAGACGTCGTCGCCGGGAAGAGCTCGATCACCTTCATCGACGGCCACGAAGGGCGACTGCTCTACCGCGGCTATGACATCGCGGACCTCACGGCCCACTCCAACTACGAGGAGACGACGTACCTGCTCTGGAACGGCCACCTCCCGACCGTGAACGACCTGAAGTCGTTCAGCGAGGAGCTCGGCGCGAAGCGCGAGATACCGCGCGAGCTGGTCTCGATCCTCACCACCCTACCGCAGAACTGCGACACGATGGACGCGCTGAGGGTCGGGGTAGCCGCCCTGGGAGTCTTCGACGACCCGATGTACTCGCAGCAGGAGAGGGCTATGTCGATAGCGGCCAAGATGGGGACCATAGTGGCGGCGATCCACAGGCATAAGCACGGGCAGGCGGTGGTCGCGCCCCGCGAAGACCTCTCCTTCGCGACCAATTTCCTCTACATGGTGTCGGGCAAGGTCCCGTCTGAGGAGGATGCGAGGCTGATGGACGTACTCTTGATACTCCACGCCGACCACGAGTTCAACGCGTCGACCTTCACCGCAAGGATAATCGCTTCGACTCTTTCAGACATCTACTCTGCCGTCACCGGCGCGGTGGGGGCGCTCAAGGGCCCGCTCCACGGGGGCGCCAATGAGAAGGTGGTCGAGATGACCGCCGAGATCGGCTCCCCGGCCAACGTAGACGCGTACATCCGCGGAAAGCTTGCGAGCAAGGTGAAGATCAACGGCTTCGGCCACAGGGTCTACAAGACCATGGACCCGAGGGCGAAGATACTCAGCGACATGGCGGCGCACTTCGTCAGGACACAGAAGGAGAAGGAGTCGCTGGAGATTATCAAGGGGACCGAGGCCATACTTCTGAAGGAGAAGAACCTCCACCCCAACGTCGACCTCTTCTCGGGCTTGGCGCTGAACCATGTAGGGGTGCCCGCATATCTGTTCACCCCCGTGTTCGCCGTGGGCCGTGCCCCCGGTTGGCTCGCACACGTCTTGGAGCAGTACGCCGACAACAGGATAATCAGGCCGATCTCGGACTACGTCGGGCCGCAGCTCACGGCCTACGCCCCCATCGAGACCCGAAGCCCCAAGAGGTCGAGAACTTGAGGGTCGAGGCCCTGGTCAAGCGCAGTCCGGTGACCATAAGCCCCGGCGCCACCATAAAGCAGGCTGCAGAAGTGTTCGCCAGGGAGAAGATCGGCCTGCTGGTCGTCGCGTCTTCGGTCAGCCCGGTCCGAGCCCAGGCCGTCCTCTCAGAAAGGGACGTGGTCAGGGCGGTCGCCAAGGGGGTCGCCCTCTCGGGGCGACTGGACGCCGTGTCGACGAAGAAGCTAATCAGCGTCAAACGCTCGGACAGGCCATCGACCGCAGTGAGACTGATGACGGACAACGGGATAAGGCATCTCGTGGTGGAGAACGACGATGGGACCCTGTTTGGTGTGCTGTCCATCAAGGACTTCTTCCGCGAAAACAAGCTCATCAACGCGTTTCTCAAGGAAGAAGACGAAGAGGTCCACGGCGTCGACTAGGCCCCAGGGCGGGCATGGTTCTTCCGCCGCAGGGAGTCCAAGGGAGATTCCCCGGAAGGCCGAGGGAGCCTGCGGCGTCCAGTTCCTTCGTCAGGGGAGCCAGGGCAGGTGAGCCCGAGCCCGCGAGAAGACCTTCAGCGCGCCCAGGGCCGCTGAGGCTGACCCCCCTGATGGATGTAAGGGCGAGGGCGAAGGCAACAGCCGCCTCGACCGCGAGAGCCGGGACCTCCACCAGACATGGAGGGAGTCGAATCCCAGCACTCGGATCCCTCCACGCGTAGGTTGGATCGCCGTGGTCGGTATGCCGAAGAGGTCGCCTTTCACGCACCGTTCGGCGAGAGGGGTCCGAAGACCTCCCACTTCTCGACCATGAGACACCCGTCGCTGACCGCCTCCGTCCCCCGTACGCCTTGGCAAGAGACTGAGCCTCTATGGCTTGCGCAACCAGGAGAGACGTCTTCGGGCATGCATTTCCATTGGGCGCCCCGGAGATGTCTCCGCCACCCCACCAATCTTAAATAACGTAAAGAGGTCGTGAACCCTGAAATGGCTCTCTTCGGGGACATCGGGACAATCTTCGTCATGGCCCTCGTCGCCGTAGGGCTCACGGGGATGGTCATAATCCTCCCGCGCCTCTTCGCGCCTAGGCGGCCCAACCCCATCAAGAGCCTCCCCTTTGAGGCTGGTCAGGTCCCCCAGGGCGCCGGGAAGATGCACTTCATGATGCAGTACTACGCCTACTTACTCATGTTCATAGTGTTCGACGTCCTTTCGATGTTCCTCTATGCCTGGGCGTCGGCCTACAAGCCGCTCGCCCTTGGACTGACGTCCGACTGGACAGTGACGCTCTTCATGGGTATGCTCTTCATCCCCATGGGTTTCGCCCTCGTACTCGCGGGGAAGAGGGAGCTTTGGTAGCCGCGCAGCAACAGAAGACCGGGAGCTTCCAGGTCCTCGTAGGCAAGATAGACGACGTACTCCAGTACGCCATCGGAGACCCGCTGCGCTACCTTGCCAACTGGGGACGCCTCTATTCCCTCTGGCCCGTGCACCTCGAAACGGCCTGCTGCTCAGTCGAGGTCGGGGCGGCCGCCGGTTCGAGATTCGACATAGAGCGCTTCGGCACGCTGGAGGCGTTCGGCTCGCTCCGCGCCTGCGACCTCATCATAGTCATGGGGACCGTGACGAGGAAGCTGGCCCCGAGACTGAAGCTCATCTACGACCAGATGGCGGAGCCGAAGTGGACCATTGCCATGGGCGCTTGTCTTCGGGGCGATTCGCTGGTCTACACACCCAACGGCGTCAAACGAATCGACGGCGTGGGTCCCGGGGAGCTCGTTCTTACCTACGACGAGCAACGCAAGAGGGTGATCACCGGCCAGGTGGTGGCCAACAAGGACCAGGGGAGTAAGGACGTGTGGAGGCTCCGCGCAGGTGCCTATGAGTTGGTGGCCACGGAGGACCATCCCTTCGCGGTTTACGAGCGGACGCTCTCGCGGAGGTGGATCACCTACCAGTCTGTACTCGGATTGCTCGAAGAGGGATTCACACTGCGAGAAATCGCTCCGTTGGTGGGAGAAAGTGCCAAGACTCTCTCCAATTGGAGACGGCATCCCCCAGCCCAATTCGGGCTGGATATAGTGTGGAAGCGCTTCAATCAGGTGAAGGAAGGCGATTTGCTGGGAACATTCGCCGCGCCCGTCATAGATACGCCCTACAATATCAATCGCTCACACGATGGAGGGCTGAGGAACAAGGTCAGAGTCTCACGGTCCGCGGACGATAATCTCGCGTGGCTTGCGGGCCTCCACCCTGGAGACGGCTGGAGCGCGGGGCCACGAGGAGCCTCCTCCCAAACGGGGGAAGACTTGTCAAGGCGGCATCTCTCTCAGGGAGCGAACGGGTCGTTTGCAGTGGGTGCCTGGGCGACTCGCCAGGCCGAGACTCAGCCCGAGGCGGCCTCTGGAGCGTCCGAGCAGTCGCTTCTCCCTCGCGGCGGTGTCCGTTCCAAGCGCGTCCCCGGTTGGGTCTACCCCCTGCCCTCGACTTCTGTCTACGGCTTCCTCGCCGGCCTGATTGAATCCGATGGCAGCGTGGAGGAGCAGGGTTCCGCCCAACTAAGCTCAGACAACTACGATCTGATGCGTGACGTCGTCGAACTCTGCCACTACCGCGGCATACGCGTCGGCGGCGTCTTCGAGAAGGAGAAAGGGGATATCCTGAAAGAAAGGTACCTCGAAGCGAAAGAATACGCAGTTTCATTCCCCGCCGAAACTGTGGCGAAGCTCCCACTGCACAGACCTGGTTACCAAAGTCGGACAAAGCGTGGCTCCCGTTCATTCGACGGCAGATCTCTCCTCAAGACCAATCACCCAGGAATCGCCCTCCAGAGGGTCACCTCTATCATCCCCCGAGGAAGAGAGCAGGTCTACGACATCGAGGTGGAGGGCCACCACAACTACTTCGCCAACGGTGAGCTGGTCCACAACTGCTCGATCACCGGCGGACTCTACTTCGACTCCTACAACGTCCTCAGGGGCATCGACGACATCATACCGGTAGACGTGTACGTCCCAGGCTGCCCTCCGAGGGCCGAGGCACTGATTCAGGGGATAGTGCTTTTGCAAGAGAAGATCAGACGGATGCCGACCCTTGGCGGCCGGTGAAGCACAAAATGAGCAAAGAGAGCGAGCCTGCCAAGCCAGCTTCACCTCCGCTCTCCGCCCCCACGCAGCCGGCTAAGCCTGCGACCCCGTCTCCCCCCGCTGCGGCTTCCGCCCCCGCGCCGAGTCCGGATCTGGACAGGGCGAAGGCCCTCGCCACAAGGATAACGTCGAGTCAACCCACAGCGAAGGTCGAGTGGATGAAGCCACGGCGCCTGAAGGTCTCCGCCTCTCCGAACACGATCAAGGACGTGGCCCTCTTCGCCCGGGACTCGCTCGGATTCAATCACATCAGCGCGGTCAGCGGAGTCGACTGGATCGCGAAGAATGAGCTGGAAGTGATCTACTTCGTGGGATCCACGACCCACGGTCAGGAGGACTTCGTCCTTGCCGTTTCCGAGAGGATCCCCCGGGACAACCCCGTAGTCCCGACCCTGATCGGGGTATGGAAGGGCGCGGAGTACCAGGAGAGGGAGACGCACGAGATGTTCGGGATAAACTTCCAGGGGCACCCCGACCAGAGCCACCTCTTCCTCCCCGAAGACTGGAACGACCTCCCTCCCCTCCGCAAGGACTACGTATCGCCGGGGAGATGAGCCGATGACCCTCGAAGCGGAGTACTCGCCCGACGCCGACAGGATCATGGCCGTTTCGCTCGGCCCGCAGCATCCTGGGGCCGGTCATTTCCGCATCAGGCTCTGGCTGGATGGAGACTACGTGGTCAAGGCTTTGCCCGACCCCGGGTACGTTCACCGGGGGGAGGAGAAGATGGCGGAGTACAGGAACTACACCCAGAACGTCCCGCACCTCGAGCGGCCGGTGATACTCGACAGCTCGAACATACTCTTCGCCTACTCGCTGGCGGTCGACGAGCTCATGAGCAGCAAGGTCCCCCCTCGGGCCCAGTACCTCAGGGTCATAATGTCCGAGATCAACCGCATCATCTCACACATGTACTTCGTTGCCATCCAGGGGCTCTTCCTGGGCCACACCACGATGATCACCTGGTGCATGGGTGACAGGGACTTCTGGATCGACCTCGCCGAAAGGATAGCAGGCGCGAGGGTGACCTTCGCCTACATCATTCCAGGAGGGGTGAGGAACGATATCCCGGAGTTCGCCATAGAGAAGGGGCTCAACACCTGCGACTGGTTCGAGAAACGCATGGATGAGTACGAGAAAATATTCTTCGAAAACCCTATGGTCCACCAGAGGTCAGACCGCGTGGGTGTCCTGACCGGGGACGACGCCGTCGCCTTCGGCGCCACCGGGACCGTCGCTCGGGCCTCCGGCCTCACTTTCGACGTGAGGAAGGACGAGCCCTACAGCTCCTACTCCGACTTCGAGTTCAAGACGCCGGTGCTTACCCAGGGGGACTCCTGGGCCCGTGCCTACGTCGCGCTGCTTGACATGCGCGAGTCGGTCAAGATAATCAGGCAGGCGCTCAAGGGGCTCCCACAGGGGCCGGTGCGTCTCAAGCTCGGACCCCAGCCCAGGGTCCCGGCGGGGGAAGTGTACGCTCGAACAGAGGCCGCCAGGGGAGAGATGTCGTACCACATAATCAGCGACGGCTCGCCGCGCCCCTACAGGCTGAAGATCGGGGTGCCCTCTGCGAAGAACCTCAGGGTCTTGCCGCACCTTCTGAAAGGGGTCCACGTGGCAGACATCCCGGTGATATACTGGGGCCTGAACTATTGGCCCGTAGAGGCAGACCGCTAGCTCACTCTGAGCTCTGCTTTTGAGACGCAGACAGGTTCAGGGTGTTACAAGGGCACCCATCGTCCAACCTGACCGTCCACAACCGGGTCAACCGCCCGGGGCTCTCTAGGGACGCTTCGCGGGCCCCCCCGCGGGCGCCACGAATGGCTCGGCTTCTGGGGCCCTATCCCCCCTACTGAACAGATACACCCCGAACAAGATGAGCACCCCGCCGAAGACCTGAGCCACGGTAATCTGCTCCCCCAGGGCTGCGAGCCCGAAGAACGCCCCGAACAAAGTGGAGGTGGACCACACGAGGAGCATCCTGATCGCTCCCAGCCGCTTGACCGCGGCAATGAACATAATCGTCGCCCCCGAGACAGCGAGCGCCAGGAGGACCATGATGGCCGAAGAGTATGCAGAGAATCCGAAGGGGAACCGCCCGACGAGGAAGAGGGCGGTCAGGACGCAGCCTCCGATGAGGTTACGGAACTTGCTCAGGAGCGTGGTGTCGAACCTCTTCGTGGCGAGGACGATTATGTTGTTCTCTACGGCCCACCCAGCCACGGAGCCGAGGATCAGAAGATTCCCGGTCAGCCCCTGGAAGAACGCGATGTGGGAGAGATCCAGGTTGGTGGAGACTACCAACAGGCCAGCCACGATGAAGAGCCCCCTGGCTGCCTGTCCACGGCGGAGCCTCTCCCCGAATACAGCGAAGGCGATCACTGTCGTGAACAGCACCTCTCCGTTGGCGAGGAGGGAGGCGTTCACGACGGTGGTCTGGTCGAGTCCCAGGGTGTACATCAGAGGAGCGAGGCCCGCGCCCACGAGGCCGAAGAACACGAGGTACCGGTAGCTCCCGGGCTCGGGCCTCCTCCTGGGCTGATACAGCAGCAGGATGAGCCCCGAAAGGAGGAACGTGACGCCGGTGACCACGAGGGGCCCGTTCGTCACGAGCGAGATTTTTGTCAGGGCCGACACCGAACCGGCGCAGATGGACCCCAATATCGCGTAGAGGTAGCCCCGCCTGGTCTCCGAATCCCTGCCGCTCCGTTCCAACCGTTCTCGGTACCAGGGCAGGGATGTTCGGGAGTTAACCGTGAGGGCGCCACCGACCGCGGCCGCCCTTGGCGGGAGTTCGGTCGTGGACGCTTAGGGAATCAACACTTAAGTTCGGCGGGCAGCCCTGGCCCTGCGATGTCCTCCGACAAGGAGATCATCACCGAGCTTCAGAAGATAAGAGAGCTCCTCACACCAAAGCCAGCCCCGCCCGCCCCGCCTCCTCCCAAGGGCATCTCCGCGGAGTTCAAGGCGTTCCTCATCAACTACAAGGTACTCGGGCTCGCCGTCGCCTTCATCCTAGGCGTCTATCTGGGGGGCCTGGTCCAGGCCCTGGTGTCTGACCTGTTACTCCCAGCGATCGGCATCCCGCTGAGCAGCATAGGCAACCTGAGCACACTCACGGTGACCTTCGCGAACCAGCACTTC
>JAJZOO010000055.1 GCA_021811485.1 archaeon | reverse complement strand
AAGGGGGACGCAGGGCTCCTCCTCCTTGAGCGGTGGCAGGACGGGGCGGGGCTCGCCCCGTTGGTTGAGCGCTTCAAAGGTCAGGGGATCGAGATAACGCAGCTGGACGAAGCGTCCCTCGGCTCCCGGCTCGCGGAGGTTCAGGGGCTCATCTCCGCGGGAAGGGTGTCGTTCGTCCTCTCCTTCAACGCGAACTCCAACGTCGACTCTGACCTGTTCCACTCGGTGAGGCGGAAGGCTGTGGACCTGCAGGTCCAGGTCATATCGACCAGGGAGGAGGCGGAGGCCATGCTCCTCTGCGCCGGCAGGTAGGTGGCCCTGGGCGGCTCAGAGCCGGTCGACCGCGTCGACGAGAGCGATTCGATAGTCGGCTCCTCAACCATCAGCGAGTGCGTGGAGAGGGGGCTCATCCACAGGGCTGTCGCCGTGGTGATCGAGAGACCGGGGGGAAGGATCCTCCTCCAGAGGAGGAGCACTAGGGACAACTGGCAGGCGGGCATGTGGACCCTTTCTTGCACCGGGCACGTAAGGAAGGGAGAGACATACGAGGCGGCTGCGAACCGCGAGCTCATGGAAGAGCTCGGGATCGCCGCCCGGTTGATTTTCCTGAAGAAGTATCTCCTCCCTCCCATAGTGGAAGGGTCCCGGACGGAGCACGAGTGGGTGGGCCTGTTCGCCGGGGCGTCGGGAGCGGAGGTGCGCATCGACCCCGTGGAGCTCGACTCGGTGAGGGAGTTCACCCTGCGCGAGCTGCAGTCGCCGATGGACGCCGTGCCTATGACCCCCGACGCCGTCATGCTGCTCCGCGAATATCACAAACTCGCCAGTCCCACCGGCTGACCCTCGACATCTTATTACGAGGCTCCGCGCGGCCCCGCAGCAGATGGACCCGTTGGAAGAGATCGGCTCTCACCTCGCCGGCGCATCGAGGGCGATCGTGATCTCCGCGAAGGACGTGGACCTGAGGCCCTCCTCGGGGGACAACAGGCTCTTCATACTGAAGATCGGCGAGGGCTCCCTCGCCGCCGGTGGGAGAGGTGGAGGGTTCGGAGAGCGCAAAGTGACCGCGGTCTTCTGCTACGGCCTTTCCGGCGGGGTCTGGTCCAAGCTGTTCGAAGCCGGGGAGGGGGAGGCGGATGGCTTCGAGGTCCCCTATTACGTCTCGAGGCTTCCCATGACGCTGGCAGACGGAACGGAGGAGATGGGGTACGGGGTGGTGGACCCGGACCTCGTCACGGCGCTTTCGACAAAAGCGCGAGTCCCCGGCTCCCAATGAAGGGCGACCCGGTGCCGAGGGTCGGAACCCCGCTTAAATAGAATCGGGGGGCGGCCGGGCCTCGAATGAAGGTCCTGATAACGGGCGCTTCCGGGATGGTGGGGCGCAACCTCGCGGGGTACTTCGCTGAGAAAGGGGTCGCCACGGTCCTTACCGACCTCGCGGGGTGGGATCTGTCCGGAAACCTGCTCGACAGGGACTTCGTCTTCGGGACCCTGAACTCCCAGGAGTTCGACGCCATAATCCACCTCGCGGCGATAACGGAGATCAAAAAGACCATAGAAGACCCGAAGCTCTGCTTCGAAGTCAACTGCTTCGGGACCCTCAACGTCCTCGAGCTCGCGAGGAAGAAAAGGGTGAGGCGGGTCATCGTCGCGTCGTCGGCCAACGTCTTCGGGGCGCCGAAGTCCAACCCTGTCTCCGAGGAGTCTCCTTTCGACCCCCGTGTCCCCTACGACTACTCCAAGGTGGTGAGCGAGAACATGGCCATGGCCTTCCACAAGTCCGTGAAGCTCCCCGTCTCGATCACGAGGAGCTGGCTGTTGTTCGGAGAGCACGACCAGCCCACCAGGGCGACCATCCGGTTCATCAGGGCGTGCCTCAGGGACGAGCCCCTCACCCTCTACAACGGCGGGAGGGACACCACGTCGCCGTCTCACGCGGCCAACTACGCGAAGCTAGCCCTCTCCATCCTGACCGACGACAGGGCGGTGGGGGAGGCCTTCAACTTCGGGGGGACAGGCCCGGTCACGATCAGGGAGCTGGCCGAGACCGTGAAGCGCCTTACCGGCTCGAAGTCGGAGCTCAAGCTCCTGCCGCCCAGGAGCGAACTCGAGAATGACCCTCAGATCAGCTATCCCACCATAAGGAAGGCGCAGAGCCTACTCGGGTACACCCCTGAGCTCACCCTGGAGCAGGGGCTGAAGCGGACCATCGACTGGGTGAAATCCCAGAGCTAGGACGTCAGGATAAGCTCGACCTTCACGTCTTCCGGTATCCTGAGCTTCGTGATCTGCCTCATGGTCCTGTCGTCAGGCTGCACGTCGAGTATCCTCCGATGGACCCTCAGCTGCCAGTGGTCGAACGTGTGACTCCCCTCTCCGGTGGGCGCCTTGCGGGTGGTGATCTTGAGCTTCTTCGTAGGGAGCGGCTGCGGGCCCCTCACCTTTACCCCGGTCTTGTCGGCTATCTCCCTGATGTCGTTGGCCACCTTCTCCAACTCCGGGAGGTTGGTGCTGGTGAGCTTGATCCTGGCGAACTGGGGCATTTTCTTTCACCCGCGACCGGGAAGTCTATGTAAAGGTTACCGAGGAGCGTGTCGCTCCCTCTCCTTGCTTCGGTCCCCACGGCCCAGCTTGGCCCGAAAAGAGCCGGCGGCTGCGAGTACCGCTTCGCCCGAGTACCTGTGAGGGTTCAGCTCCAGGCAGACCAGGACGTCTGTCCCCGCTAGCCTCTCCATGAGGGGGGTCAGGGGCGCCGTCCCCTCTCCGGGGAGCAGATGATCGTCCGCCCTCCCGTCGTTGTCGCTAAGATGCACCTCGGCCAGCTTCCGCCCGACCCTTATGGCCACCTTCAGCGGGTTCTGGCCGCTCGCGTAGGCGTGGCCGACGTCGAGGGTGCATCTCGCGCCGGGGGTCTCGGCAAGGAGGAGCTCAAGGGACTCCCCGGTGCTCGCCAGCGGGAACTCGTACGGAGGGGTCCCCTGCGCCTGGTTCTCAATGTTGACCGTAAGCCTCCCCCTGGCCGTCTTGACCATCTTGCGCAGCGCGGACGCGGAGCTCTCCGCCGACTCGGGGACGAGCTTCTCGTTGTGGACGCTCCCGGGGTGGAAGGTGACCATGGATGCGCCGAGGTACGCGCTGAACTCGACGTAGCTCTCCAGCGCCCTCTCCACCGCTCCCTTCACAGGTTGGAACGGCGACGCCACGTTCAGGTCGGTGAAGGGCGCGTGCGTCGTGACTGTCATGCCGTACGTGGAGAGGACGTCCTTCAGCCGCTTCTTGTCTGCCCACCCGGGGAAGGCGTGCGGCACCTCCCCCCACAGCTCCACAAACTCGAACCCGGCGTCTCCTATCGCCTTGACCGCGGAGTAGACGTCCAGCCTCAGGAGGCTCCAAGTGCTGAGCCCGATCTTCAGTCCGCATCCCACCGGGGATATCGACGGGTCAGGATGCGGGGGAACTCTGGGCGGTCCTCAGCCGCTTGACGAGCTCCTTCAGCATAGGGATCGCTACCTCCGGGTGCGCCTTGATCAGGCCCGCGAAGCTCCAGCTGGGGAGGACCCAGCACCTCGTCTGGGCGATGGCTACCACGTCGGCAGACCTCGGCTGGCCGTCTATGACGGACATCTCTCCGAAAAACTCGCCCTTGTTTAAGGTCGCCAGGACCTTCCCCGACTTGCGCACTTCCACCTTCCCATCCAGGACCAGATAGAAGCCCACCCCCAGCCCCTTCTCTCCCAGGATGACGTCCCCGGAGGCGTACGACGTCTCCTTTCCTTCCTCGACGACCGCCTTGCGGGTCTTCTCGTTGAGGTCCTGAAAGAAAGGCACGCCGGCTATAAGAGAAACCGCTTCGGAATCCCCGGCCATCACGACTTCAGGCCCCCCGAGCCGATTTAAACCCACCGACTTCGTACTGCGTCAAGTAGTCGTCACCGTGGGTTCAGAATCAGGGTTGTCAAGTTTCGTCACCTGTTGGCCCTGTCTGGGGCTTAAATAGAGACTTCGCACGACTCATAGCAGTTGCCCAAAACGACCGCACTTGTGCCGATTGTTGTCGGTGTTCCCCTCTTGCTCTTAGGGCTATTCGAGTTCGGTTCTGCATACTACACTTGCTCCCAATACCAGTATAACTCGTGCCCACTCTCGTTCGCTAGTTTCTCAACCCTATACAATCTCGGTCTGACCAACCAGACGCAATATTACTCCGGACTCGGCCTAACGGTTATCGGAGTGATTCTCGCACTACTTGGCGTCGTCATGCTCCGAAGTTGGGGAACCAAGGCCGTCCCTCAAGCCAGTTCTTGACTTCAGGCTCGCGTTCTGGATTATCGTCAGCCACTTGTTCTCACCTTCTACCCTGATACCCGCCGCCTCTGCTGGCGTCCTCCCTTGAAGGCCCATATGCGGGCGTATGAAATTGTGGTGAATCTGCATCCCCTTCAGAACTGGCGAGTCCTCGCGCTTGAGGCCCCTCATCGTCTCCTCTCGGTCTCTCCATTCTCCGTTCTGTCTCTCCATCTTGACCCTATGACGTGGGTTAATGGGGAAGCGAGCCAGGTCCGGAGGCATGAGCAGCGCACTGTACGTAGGAGTCGACCTTCACGAGGAGTCCCAGCTTGCGAAATAGTTTCTCGAAAAGAGAGAACAGAACCTTGCTACAAAAGCATACTAGAGGACTAGCGACACCAGTCAATCCTCTCTGGCGAGACGACCGTCCTCGAAAAGGCGGTGTCGGTGCCTGTCTGCCCGCCCTCCAATCGTCCCATTGAGGGCGGGCTTATGCTTCTCACAACTTAGGTGACGAAACTTGACGGAGAACTTCCCCACGGTCAGGTGACGCCTACTTGACAGAACCCGACTTTGCCTGCATTCGGGCTCGAGCTATCCCCCAGTATCTCCTTCCGTCCTAGATAATCGCGCCAAACGAAGAAGTTGACCCCCACACCCGCGGCTAGGATCACCGCCAGGACGACGAAGAGGCTGGCAGGGCTCGGCGGGGTCAGGTCGAGCTCTGCTTTCGCAGTCTCTCCTGCACTGACCTGTAACGTAGTGGAAGCCGTTCTCCCCTCGTACACCGCGGTGACGCTGTATTCGCCTGGAGGGAGCGTGAGGGTGACGCCTCCTTGGGTCCCCCCTGACTGCGGACCCCCCGTTTCGCCAGCAGCGGCGACCAGGATTGTCGCGTTAGCCGCAGCCCCTTCGCCAGACACCGCTTGCACCTCCAAGACTCCGACCGGGACCGAGAGGACCTGAGTGGTGAACGGCCCGTAGACTTCTACGTCATACCGCTGTTGGGTTACCCCGCCAAAGCTCAGGTCCAAAGACGCCGTGAAGGGATAGTTTGTCCCTACGATGTAGACTTCACTGTTGTAGAAGTCCCAGGACGCCACCCCTTTCCCTGTCACGGAAACTGTGATTCCGGGCACTTTGGCGACTTGGGAGGAGCTCCTGATGTCGATCCTTGCTTCACTTGCCGTGACGTTCGATACGGTGTATCCGCCTACACCGCCATTCTCATACATCAGGTAGATCTGCCTGGGCCACGTGGCATTGGCGTTGTCCAGGTTCGTCGTCATGGTGAAAGCCAGGGAGGTGATGCCCGAAAGCTGGGAACACCCGGCAAGGGAGACCCATCCGCCGCCGCTCAGCTTGAGGAAGGGGGTCTCGAAGACCGTCAGCCCCTGTGGACCGTTGACGTATGTCCGCAGGTCATAGCGGCCCTCTCTGAGGAAAAGCCCTCCCGAAAGATTGGCCTCAATCCAGA
>JAJZOO010000010.1:16332-19544 GCA_021811485.1 archaeon | reverse complement strand
GGACTCCATGAGCTGGAAGCAGAAGCAGAGGCCCTCTAGAGGGCGAATGAAGGGCGCGCGTCAGCGGACGTAGAGGGCAGAGAACTTCGTGAACGCATCTTCGAAGCGCATCGGCTTCGGCGGGGACTTGAACCCGTAGGCGCAGATCTCCCCGACCGTCCCGAGCTTCCCGACCTTCATGCACCTGTACGTCGCCCGTATGACGTCGAAGAGGACGTTCCCGGCGTTCGCCCCGTCAGAGGACCGTAGGTACACATCGACGGTCAGCCCGCTCCCCATGAAGGTGCTCCCCTGGAACCAGAAGTAGCTCGTCCTATCGTTGCCCATGTAGTCGACGTAGTCTGTGGTCCCCGCGATCGTCTCGAACTTGTATGGGACCTCTTCGGCCACGGAAGACGTCTTCACCCCTCTCTTGGCCATCTTGATCCCCTCGTCGATGGTGTTCAAGGTCTCAGAGCCCCCTCCCACGTCGAGCTGGTAGCTCTTCGAGACTTTGATGCCCCGCTTCACCATCAAGCCAAGGAGACCTTTGTGGAATATGGTGCCGCCGAACTGGCTCATCAGGTCGTCACCCACGAGGGGGAGCTGGGCCCTCTGGAAGTCGGCGACCAGCTTGTTGTTCTTCAGGGCCAGGCTCGGGGTGCAGTTGATGAAGCCGCAGCCTGCGCGCAACGCTACCCTGGCGTACTCCTCCGTAGAGGTGTTGCACCCTGAGGAGACCATGTTGACGAGGAGGTCCGCTCCAGAGTCTTCAAGCGCCTTGGACACGTCGTCCGAGCCCACCTTCTCCAGCTTCACCCCGCCGAGGTGTGGCGCCACGTCCCCCCTCGAAATGCCGCCCCGGACCGTCACCCTACCTTTGGGCATTGGGAGGTACTTCTTGGCGACGTTGGGAGGAGCGAAGACGGCCTTGGAGAGCTCGAGCCCCACCTTCCTGGAGTCGATGTCGAAGGCGGCGACCACCTGTATGTCTTTGGGCTTGAACCCGGCCACGTTCGGGTGCCATAGCCCCTTCCTCTCTTCTCCTGAGTAGTACTTCAGGCCCTGGACGAGGACGGAGGCGCAGTTTCCCACCCCGGCCAGCGCCAGCTTGATGGTCAACTAGCTCACTTGAACTTCGCGAATGCGGCAAAGACCCCTACGACAGAGAGGACGATGCCCAGAGAGTAGTTGATTGTGACAATCTCTGCAGCCTGCCCAGCCACCCCGGCGTTCGCATAGGTGTAATAGATCAAGAGTATGCCGAAGGCGAAGACGACGAGGCCTATTAGCCTGACCAGGGCGTCCACCCTAGACTGCTGCGCTTCGAAGGTCATCGGTCTTTTCGGGGAGCGGGAATAGGGTATTTTAGCGATTCTTCGCTCCTGAAGTGGGTCAGGAGCTCTTCATCATCTCTAGCTTCTCAGGGAGGTAGGTGTCCACGATGTAGCTGAGGCCGTACCTCGCGAAGGCCTCCTGCTCGCTCTTCCTCTTGTACTTCAGGAAGGTCTCGAGCTCGTCGTGCCACATCTTCTCCGTATACCTCGGGTCGGACTTCAGCTCGTAGAGCCGCTTTATGTCGACCTCAGTCAGCTTGTCCGAGGGGAGCTTGTACTTCTGGATGTCGCTCGCGTAGACGCCAAGCCACTTGGAGTTGGGGGTGGTCAGCTCCCTCAAGTGGGCAGCGTTGGCGCTGCCGCTCTTGATGACCATGGCTATATGGGCCCCCCAGGGGTCGGCGTCGCAGAGAATCCCCACCGGGAGGCCGAGCTCCTGGTTCAGCCGCCTGATGAGGAACCGGGTGGACCTCGGGGGCTGGCCTGCGGTGTTGATCAGTATCGCCTTGTACTTTTGGTGCACCCTCTCTTCGATGAACCTGGTGAAGAGGCCGCCCTTCTCTATGGCCAGGACTAGCTCCGCGTCGGTGTCCCTGAACTCCGCGGTTGTGAGCGCCGGTCCGATCATCACACCGTCGGGGTTCGCCGAGAGGTCCGCCGTCTTTCCCTCGTAGCCGGGGACCGTGTACTCTATGGTCATGTTCCCGAAGATGGCGCTCCTCTCCTCAGGGTAGATGTTCATCCCCTCCCGGGCCATCTGCATCAGAACCTCCAGGTCAGTAATCAGCTCGTCTGACTCGGCCTGGTCCTGAAACTCGACATTGAACGCCTGGGCGGAGTAGAATACGTCCCTAAGGGTGGATGTGCGCTTCTCGTCCACGAGCTTCTTCGCGAAATAGGCGAGCCAGATGAGCTGCGTGAAAGGGCGTATGTGCTTTATGTTCCCCGACGACTTCTTCACCGTGGTGGCGCCGAGGATGAACTGCTGCAGCTTCTTGTCGTACACAATGTTGCGGACCGACCTGCTGGCCAGGGTCAGGCTGGGAAAGCGCCCTTCGTCCAAGTCCGTGTAGACGCTCCCGCCGAGGTCCCGGAGGAGCCCCTGGGCGACGGTCTGCCTAGACTCCGCCGAACCTGTCGATTGTTTCTTGCTCGTCCTCTTCTTGCTCGACATTTTCTCCCTCCAGTTCGCTCGCCGGCGCCCCCTCGGGTTGGTCGGCTTCATTAGTTTCATTCGCCTCGGCTCCATCGCCGATGAGCTTCGCGTACTTCGGGAGCGCATCCTTCCCGGCTAATTCGGTGGAGAACTGGGCGATCAGCGGCAGGTACTTCCCGTAGATGTTCATCTTCTTCTGGACTGCCTCCATGCTCCCCTTGTGTGACAGGAATATCCCGAGCCTGCGCAGCGCCTCCCTGACCGCATTCCTGATCTCCCTCTGAATCTCCGGCCTGTCGGCGATGTACTCCTTCCCGACGGTCTTGTACGGGATCCTGGTGCTGGCGATGTGGGTTATCACGCCGACCGGGGCGTCGGCCGGGACGTGATACCTTCGCCAGTCCACCTCCTCGTTGAGCACCTCGAAGCTGACATCGGAGCTCTCGTCATAGAGGAGGGGTATCCGGTTCGCGTACCTGAAGAGCTTGACCCCGGGCTGCAGTACTTTCCCCCCGTAGGCCACCCCGACCTCGACCAGGAACGGGAAGCCAGAGTACGAAGACGGGGGCCTCATCACCACCGTTGAGAACTCAGGCTGGAGCTCCTTGGCTATGCCCGTCATGAGGATTTCCTCGCCGATGGGTGAGAGGACGGCTGCGTCAGGCTGGAGGAAGTCTGGGAAACGCTGGAGGGCGTCCACCACCGCGACTATCTGGTTGGTGTTGAGCCTCTTCGGCGGG
>JAJZOO010000010.1:0-16322 GCA_021811485.1 archaeon | reverse complement strand
GCCCGTCATGAGGATTTCCTCGCCGATGGGTGAGAGGACGGCTGCGTCAGGCTGGAGGAAGTCTGGGAAACGCTGGAGGGCGTCCACCACCGCGACTATCTGGTTGGTGTTGAGCCTCTTCGGCGGGAGCTTCGGGCTCACCCCCGCGAACTCTAGGAACTTGTTCGCGATCTTGTCTCCCACCCTGTGGAAGTGGGTTACCATGAAGGACTTCATGTCGTGCTCCTCGGACAACTTCACTATGCGCTTGAACGCCTCCACGTCCACACCGTACGGGTGAGGCAAGGTCTCCTTTGGGGGGACCGGCATCGAGGTGGTCGCCCTTTCGTAGTAGGTTATCTGGCCGCTGGGGTCGACGAAGGTCAGATTGGCGTAGCTGGCCACCAAGGCTGTCTGCTTGAAGTAGTCGCCTATCTTCTGGGAAGCGCGGAGGTAGTCGCCCTCGAGGACAATGTCCACCCTGGTCCCCGTGGATCCGTTGGCGTCGCTGTTGAAACGCTTGAGTACTGTCGGCCTGTTCTCACCTATGTCTATCATCATCTGGAAGCCGTATTTCCGCTTCCCGTCCGGGGAGGTGGTGACCGTGACCGGCTTGTTGGTCGTTATCTGGCCGTAGAGGATTGCCATGGTCCCTCCGAGCCCGAACATCCCCCGGGACTGCCTCAGAACGTACTTCGACCCGTAGAAGACCTTCCCGAAGGCGCTCGGCACATGCTGCGGTGCCACCCCCGTGCCGTTGTCGATGACTGTGAGCCTGTAGGGCTTGGGGTCCGGAAGCTCCAGGTTCGGGTTCTCCGGGGTAATCCTGACGTAGACGTCTGGCGGGGATCCCACCATCTCCGTCGAGTCCAGGGAGTTCTCGACGAGCTCCCTGATGGCCATGTATAGGGCGCGCGCGGGGTTGGTGAACCCCGCCAGGTCACGATTGCGGTAGAAAAACTCTGACGGCGATATCTCCGCGAAGGTCGCCTTGCTGCTCAGTTCACATCACGCCTCTCTGAATCGTTCACCACAGAATTAAGCACCTATCTAGCTATTCCTACTCTCGCCCTAAGAGCCCGCCCGCAGGTATCGACCTGAATCGGATATATGCTAGTGCTCAAGCTTCTGAAGCTTTTCTTCCAGGGTCTCCGGCGAAGTCCCTTCCCAGAGGAACATGCGCTCCATCTTCCTCTTGGTCCTTGCCTTCTGGAGGGTGTTGTACACATTCTTGTGCTGGCTCCCCGACGCCAGGGACCTGACAGCGTCCGATGCCAGCTGGACGTGGCTAGCATCCCCTATTATGGCCACGGTCCTCCCGTAGACCGAAAGGTTGCAGGAGGTCAGTTCTTCGATCACGCGTCTGGACTTCCCCTTGAGGCCTATCACCCTCCCCCTAATCCTCTCGAGGGAGTTCGCGCTCCTCCCCGCATACCCGCGGAGGTCTATCACCTCCAGGGCCGTCCCCTCGTCCAAGAGCCTGCGCGCCTTCTGGGGGGAGAATCCGCGCCCTATCGCCTCGATGACCCTGGTCGCCGAGAATGGGTCTGTCCCCAGGGCAGACTCCGACTTTAAGACCACAAGCCCCTCCTTGCCGTCCACCTGGATGGCCACCCCCATTTCGCCCTCGAGGTACCTCTTGGTCGCCCCCTCCTTGCCTATCACGGCGCCCACCCTGTCGACGGGTATGCGCACGGTCTGCTCGAAGCTCATCTCAAGATCCCCTTCATCCACTCGTCCGCGTCCTTACCTCCCAGGCCCCGCTTCCTAAAGAACCTGACCATGTTGGAGACGTCCCTCCGCAGGAACTCCTGCGCCTGGGGGTGTGACGAGAGGACGGCCGACCCCATGTCGAAGAGGATTGGGCCTTCGTCCGTCCTGAAGACGTTGAACTCTGAGAAGTCGGCGTGGACCAACCTGGCGCGGGTCCAGAGCGCCTCGATTGTCCTGAACGTCCACGCGTACTCTTCCTCCCCGACTTCAGACTCGGAGAAGGTGGGGGCGGGATCCGGGGGCGTCCCGACATACTCCATCAGGAGGATGTTCTTCAAGAAGGCGAGAGGGGCAGGGACGCGGATACCTGCGCCCCGGGCGAGCTGGAGGTTCTTGAACTCCTTCCTTGTCCAGAGGTAGACGGTCTCCCTCGACCCGGCTGGAAGCCTCCCGAAACGCCTGTCCCCCGCTATGTAGCCCATGCGTTTCCTGAAGTCTGACGCTGACGTGAGATAGATCTTGACCGCTACCGGACCGCCCGCCCTGTCTTCCCCCAGATACACCCTGGCCTCCTTGCCCGCCCTCACCACACCTCGAAGCTCGCCGAGGTCCTTTCTGGCTATCAGTTCCTCGACGGCCAGCATGGTCGACCGGTCGAAGACCTCCTCGAGCACCTTCCTGTCGTCCGAGTCCCTCCTGAGGTACCTGCTCTCCCGCTCGAAGCGCAGAAGCCTCTCCCTGACTTTCTTGCTGCCCCCCTCTGCCTCGGCCACGCCACCCCTTGGAAACTTGAAAATTTATACGTATGAAACGGAGTGCACCAAGCTCTCGCCGGAAAGTTGAGCTGGAATTGATGGAATCGAAAGAGAGGGAGAAGAGCGAAGAGGACCAGTTAGACCTGCTGAGGAAGCAACTCGCTGAGGAGAAGGAGCGGAGCGGAGAACTTCTCACCCGCCTGAAGTACTCACAGGCAGACCTGGAGAACTACAGGAAGAGGGCGGACAAGGAGCTGAAGGAAGCCGGGGAGACGCTCGCGAAGGGGCTGATCTCGAAGCTCATTGTGGTGGCGGACGAGTTGGAACTTGCATTGAAGCACGCTGAAGGGTCGGCCAATGGCGAGCTGGCGGAAGGGGTTCGGATGGTCAGCGCGAACCTCCGCGCAGCCCTTCAATCCGTGGGGGTAGAGGCCATTGGCGCCCTGGGGAGGCCGTTCGACCCTGCCATCCACGAAGCGGTCGAGAGGGTTCAGGGCGCCGCCGACGGGCCGGATATGGTGGCCGAAGTGTTGAGGACAGGTTACACATTCAGGGGGCAGCTTCTCAGACCGAGCATGGTAAAGGTTGAATTGGCGCCCAAAGCGGCCCAGGAGGAGGCGACATCTGATGAGTAGCGCAAGAGAGAAGATCATAGGTATAGACCTGGGGACCACCAACTCCGCTGCCGCGGTGGTCGAGGCTGGGAGGCCGGTGGTGATCCCAAGCGCCGAGGGGGCGACTCCTGCGGGCAAGATGTTCCCTTCTGTGGTCGCCTACACCAAGGACGGGCAGCTGCTGGTGGGAGAGCCGGCCAGGCGCCAAGTGGTGACTAATCCGGACGGGACGGTCTTCGAGATCAAGAGGAAGATGGGGACAGACTCCCGGGTCACCCTCTCGGGGAAGGAGTACTCGCCCGAGCAGCTCAGCTCCTACATACTCCAGAAGATCAAGCATGACGCCGACGCGTTCCTCGGCTACCCCGTGAAGAAGGCGGTGATCACCGTCCCGGCGCACTTCAACGACAACCAGCGCCAGGCGACCAAGGACGCGGGTGAAATAGCGGGCCTGGAAGTAGTGAGGATAATCAACGAGCCGACCGCCGCGTCGCTCGCCTACGGGCTCGACAAGGCTGAGAACGAGATGAAGATCCTTGTGTTCAGCTTCGGGGGTGGGACACACGACGCCACCATCATGGAGTTCGGGAAGGGGGTGTTCCAGGTCCTAGCCACTTCAGGGGACACGCAGACAGGAGGGACCGACGTGGACAAGGCCATCATCCAGGTGCTCCTGGATGACTTCCGCTCAAAGTCAGGGATGGACCTGACCACCGACAAGACAGCCATGGCCAGGCTGAAGGAGGCGGCCGAGCAGGCCAAGATACAGCTCTCGAACCTCACGTCGACCGACGTTGACCTCCCGTTCATAGCCAGCGACGCCTCGGGACCGAAGAACCTCCACTATACATTGACCAGGACCAAGCTGGAGGAAGTCGCAAGGCCGATAGTCGCGAAGACCGAGCAGACCATTCGCAGGGTGATCAGCGACGCCAAGCTCGGCCCGGAGCAAGTGGACAAGGTGATACTGATAGGCGGCATGACCAGGATGCCCCTGGTCCGGAAGTTCGTCGAGGACGTCGCCGGGAAGCAGGCCGAGAGGGGGGTCGACCCCATGGAAGCCGTAGCCATCGGGGCGGCGATACAGGGCGCCGTCCTGGCGGGGGAGATCAAGGACATACTCCTCCTAGACGTCACACCCCTATCGCTGGGCGTCGAGACACTGGGAGGGATAACCGAGCACCTGATTGAGAAGAACGCGACGATACCCACCAAGCGGAGCAAGACGTTCACCACTGCCGCGGACTTCCAGACCGCAGTGACAATACACGTGGTCCAGGGCGAGAGGAGCATGGCCGCAGACAACGTGTCCCTCGGGATGTTCAACCTGACCGGCATCCCGCCCGCCCCCAGGGGAGTCCCGCAGATTGAAGTGACGTTCGACATCGACGCCAACGGCATCCTCACCGTCGGTGCGAAGGACCTCGGGACCGGGAAGGAGAATAAGATTACGATAACCGCGTCCACCAAACTGTCGAAGGACGAGAAGGAGAGGCTCGTCAAGGAGGCAGAGTCGTTCGCCGAGCAGGATAGGAAGAAGAGGGAAGAAGCTGAGATCAGGAACGAGGCTGACTCGGTGCTTTACACCGCCGAGAGGACCAAGAGAGACCTCGAAGGGAAGGTCGACAAGGGGAGCATCGACAAGATTGACGCGGCCTCCCAGGAGCTGAGGAAGTCGGTTGGGGGGCAGGACGCGGGGGCGATCAGGGAGAAGAGCGAGGCATTGAAGAAGGCGCTCCAGGAGGTCGGAGCTTCGGTCTACCAGCAGCAGGCACAGAGGCAGCAGCAGGCACAGAGGCAGCAGCAGGGCCCGCCGCCCGGGGGCAGCGGAGGCGACCAGAAGATGGGTGACGCCGACTACAAGGTAGTGGACGAAGGAAAATAGGAGGTAGCCTCCAGTGGCCGCGAAGGACTACTATGAGGTGCTTGGCGTACAGCGGGGCGCGACCAAGGACCAGATCAAGGGTGCATACAGGAAGCTCGCCCTCCAGTTCCACCCAGACAGGAACAAAGCCCCCGACGCCGAAGCGCGATTCAAGGAGATTTCTGAGGCGTATGCCGTGCTCTCCGACGACGAGAAGCGGAGGCAGTACGACTCGTTCGGGCGGGAGGGGGTGTATCAGAGGTACAGCCAGGAAGACATCTTCCGGGGGGCGGACTTCGGGGAGTTCTTCCGTGGAGCCGGGTTCGGGGGCTTCGACGACCTGTTTACACAGTTCTTTGGAGGAGGGGGGGCTCGGCAGCCAAGCCGTGGCGAGGACCTTACCTACCACCTTGAGCTCAATCTGGAGGACATAGTTGCGGACTCAGAAAGAGAGATTGAAGTTCCCAGGCACGAAGTGTGCGCGACATGCAACGGGAGCGGTGCGAAGCCTGGGACGTCCCCCCGCCAGTGCTCGACCTGCGGCGGGACCGGACAGGTCCAGAAGGTGCAATCGGCCGGCTTCGCGCGCCTCGTCAGAATAACCGCTTGTGGTAAGTGTGAAGGGAAGGGCTACCTCGTCGACAGCCCCTGCAAGGACTGCAGAGGGCGGGGGACGGTGGCGAAGACGAGGAAGATTCGCGTCTTGATTCCAGGCGGGATCGATGATGGATACACTCTCAGGCTCAGGGGAGAAGGGAACGCCGGAGAGAGAGGTATCCCGCCGGGGGACCTGTATGTCGTGATCAACGTCGCCCCCCACAGGATCTTCAGAAGGTCGGAAGAAGACCCCAGCAATGTCTTCTTGGAGACCAAGATCGGCGCCGTGGATGCCATGCTCGGCACGGAGCTCACGGTCCCGACGCTGCATGGCGATGTCAAACTGGCGATACCCCACGGCACTCAGCCCGGAGAGAGGTTCATGGTGAAGGACAGGGGTCTACCGAAGTTCGGCGGTTGGAGGGGGGGTTACGGGAACCAATACGTAATCGTCCGCGTCGAGGTCCCGAAGAAGCTCACCGACCAGCAGAGAGAGACGCTGAAGAAGCTCGGAACCCTGAGCTAGCCCGAGAACTTGTAGATCATCAGGAACGGCACGTCCTGGATCTCGCGAACGGCCTCCGGCGCGCCCACCCTGTTGTCGACCGCCAAGGAGACAGACCGTGAGCCCGCCAGATTGACGATGGAGCAGGTCCGGATGAGCCTGAGGGCCTCCCCGCGATTGACTACCTCGCCGGAGTAGAATTCCTTGGAGAGGTGTACCTTCAGCTTGCCCTCGGTGACCGTACTACCTACGAGCTCCTCGTCGCAGATGTTGACCAGTATCGTCCCCTTGAACTCCGCGGTCCTCACGGAGAACCCCTTCTCGGCCAAGCCCTAGGCTACCTTGGCGACAGACCGGGCCCCGCAGGCTTCGCAGACCATGAACCACATGCGCTTCTCCTTGTCCAAGTGGGTGTCGGGGCTCCCGCAGACCGGGCAGATAACGCCGTCCTTGAGGTAGCGCTGGAGGAGCTGAGAGAATGAATCTCGGTCCTTCCGCCCAATGAAGATGGCGCGGTCCCCATCGAGGGAGGCTGCGGTGGCCAGCTCCTTGGCGAGGTACATTAGGACGCGCCCGGATTCGCGCCTCAGGAGCTTGGGGAATTCGACGTAGTTCCGAAAGATGGTCTTGTTGCCGACCCATATCACGTCGGGCTCAGGGAGCTCGAGCCTCAGCGCGCCAGACTTCTTTGCGTCCTTGTCCAGGCCGGACCTGGCCCTGGAGAGGAGTTCCTCGTACGACCTGGGCATCGGTCTAATCGACGGCCCTTGGTATTTCAAGTCTTCTGGCCGATGCGAGGTGCGGCGCGAGCCAAAGATTAAATCTGAAACTTGGAGGGGCGGACTGTGAAGCCGAGGGCGGAGTTCGGCGTCTTTGGCGGGTCCGGGTTCTACAAGCTCGCGAAGGGGACCGGAAGCATTTCCGCCACCACACGCTACGGGAAACCCAGCGGGAAGGTGACCCTCGCGGCCATCGAAGGGCGGAAGGTCGCGTTCATACCAAGGCATGGGGTCCACCACGAGTTCCCGCCACACGCAGTCCCCTACAGGGCGAACGTCCTCGCATTCAAGAAGCTTGGGGTCAGCAGAATAATCGGGCCGAACGCTGTCGGAAGCCTGAAGGGAGAAGTGGCGCCCGGGGACCTCGTCTTCTGCGACCAGTTCGTCAACTTCACGTCCGGGAGGAAGGACACGTTCTACGACGGGCCTGAGACGACCCACGTCAGCACAGCGTCCCCCTACTGCCCCCAGATGAGGAAGGCGGCGGCCGAGGCCGCTGATGCCCTGGCGTTGAAGTTCCACGGCTCCGGGACCGTGGTCGTTATACAGGGCCCAAGGTTCTCGACCAAGGCTGAGAGCAGGTTCTTCTCGCGCCAGGGGTGGGACGTCATCAACATGACCCAGTACCCCGAGGTCGCGCTTGCGCGGGAGCAGGAGATGTGCTATCTGAACATCTCCCTTGTGACGGACTACGACGCTGGTCTCGAGGGCGACCCCAGCGTGAAGCCGGTCTCCCACGGTGAGGTGATCAAGGTCTTCAACAGGAACCTGGAGAACCTGACGCGGCTCATCGGCGAGATTGTGAAGCGTGTCCCGGAGGAACGCACCTGCGACTGCGGTTCGGCGCTCGAGCACGCGAGGTTGAGCGCCTGATGGCTGAGCTCGAGAAGGACGTCAAGAAGGCGATCAGGAACATCCCAGACTATCCTAAGAAGGGAATAGCGTTCAAGGACCTCACCACCCTCTGGGAGGACGGGAGGCTTACCAGGAGGGTGACGGACGCCCTGGAGAAGAAGTGGAGCAAGGCGAGGCTCGACAAGATAGTGGGCATCGAGGCAAGGGGGTTCATTGTCGGCGCCCCGCTGGCGGACCGCCTCGGCATAGGGTTCGTCCCGGCCAGGAAGGTGGGGAAGCTACCTGCGAAGAAGGTGAGCGTGAACTACGCGCTCGAGTACGGTCGCCAGGGGCTGGAGATGCACGCCGACTCGATCGCCAAAGGGGACAGGGTCCTAGTCGTTGACGATCTCCTCGCGACGGGCGGGACGTCCAAGGCGGCGGCGGCCCTGGTCGAGAAGCTGGGAGGGAAGGTCGTCGGGTTGACCTTCGTCACCGAGCTCAGCTCGCTGAAGGGCAGGGAGAAGCTGTCAGGGTACGAGGTCTACACGCTATCCAGTTATGACTAGGGATAAGGCGCCGGTGGGGGTCATTACCGGTACCGGGGTGACCCGGCACTTCGACCTCGGCCCGCCCAGGAACGTGGAGACTGACTTTGGCATCGCGTCGGTCTATGTGCACCCCTCGGAGAGGTACGTGGTCATCCCGAGGCATGGGGCCGGACACGAGACCCCGCCCCACGCCGTCAACTACCGGGCCAACATAGCGGCCCTGGAGCGCCTTGGGGTGAGAGAGGTGATCGCCACCAGCGCCGTGGGTTCGATGAAACAGGACTTCGGAGTGGGGAAATTGGGCCTGACGGAACAATTCCTGGATTTCACGAAGCGAAGGCAGTCGACATTCTTCGAGGATGAGGTGGTCCACACAGACATGACCAACCCCTACAGCAGGAGGGTGAACGACGCCCTGGCGTCGGCCGCGAAGCAGTTGGGGATGGAGTTGCACCCCGGCTTGGTGTACGTCTGCGTGGAGGGGCCGAGGTTCGAGACAGCCGCGGAGATCAGGATGTACAGGGCGCTTGGCGGCGATGTGGTGGGGATGACAGGGGTCCCAGAGGTGATCCTGGCGAACGAGAAGCGGATGGAGTACTCGTCCGTGCTGGTGGCAACCAACTGGGCGGCCGGGCTGCAGCCTGCTGTGAGCCACGAAGAAGTCTCAAGGGTGATGGAGGGCGCAGGGAAGCTTGTGAAACAGTTGATAGAGGCGGCCGTCGGGGGCCTGGCGGGATACAAACAGTGAAAGTCGCAGACCCGAAGCTGAGCAGCGAAGGAGAGAGGAACTTCCTCTGGGCAAAGGCCCACATGGGGGCACTCACCAACCTGGCTGAGAAGTACGCGAAGTCGAAGCCTCTGGAAGGGGTGAAGATAGGGGTCTGTCTCCACATTACCAAGGAGACGTCCGTGCTCATAGATGCCCTCCTCCTCGCCGGTGCGGAGGTGAAGCTGGCGGCGGCCAACCCCCTCTCGACCCAGGACGACATAGCTGCGTACCTATCCACCAGGACAGAGGTGTGGGCTTGGAGGGGTGAGTCGACGAAGGAGTATGGGTGGTGCATCGAGCAGGTGTTGGGGAGCAGGCCTCAGCAGCTCATCGACGACGGTGCCGACCTCCACGTTGCAGCCCACCGCTCGAAAGTCAAGGGCATAGTCGGGGGGTCCGAGGAGACCACCACAGGGGTGGTCAGGTTGAAGGCGCTGGAGGCGCAGGGTGGGCTGGCATATCCGGTCATAGCCGTCAACGACGCCAAGACCAAGTTCATGTTCGACAACAGGTATGGGACGGGGCAGAGCACCCTGGACGGAATCATGAGGGCAACCGCCCTGCTCCTAGCTGGGGCCAGGACGGTGGTTGTGGGCTACGGCTGGGTCGGCAAGGGCGTGGCCATGAGAGCCCGGGGGATGGGCGCCAGGGTGACGGTCGTAGAAGTAGATCCGGTCAAGGCGCTTGAGGCTCACCTAGACGGGTTCGACGTGTCGGGCATCGACGAAGCGGCGCCCGGGGGGGAGCTGTTCGTCACCACCACGGGGATGAAAGGCGTGATACCCTACGCTGCCATTGAGAAGATGAAGGAAGGAGCCATATTGACCAACGCCGGCCACTTCGACGTCGAGATCGATGTGAAGACGCTGCTGTCCAAGGCGAAGAAGGTGAAAGAGGTGAGGACGAACGTGGACGAGGTGACTCTCCCGTCAGGCAAGAGGGTGTACCTGGTCGCGAAGGGGAGGATAGCGAACCTGGTCGCTGCGGAGGGGCATCCCCCCGAGGTGATGCAGATGTCCTTCGCGAACCAGATGATGGCTGCCATCCGCATCCACGCCGACCACTCGAAGATGGAGAAGAAGGTCTACGGCGTCCCTGCTGAGCTCGAAGACGAGGTGGCGAGGGCGGCGCTGAAATCCATGGGCATCTCCATAGGCGTCATGACGAAGGAACAGAAGGAGTACGCCCACAGCTGGGAGATTTGAGCTAAGGTTTAAACTGAAAGTGAGGGCGCCGCACCTGACCGTGGCGAAGAACACCAGGACGGAGCGGGTGCTTGTCCTCTGCGCCCTCCCTTACACCAACCAGGTCCCCCACGTCGGGAACTTGGTAGGCTCTCACCTCCCCGCCGACATTTTCGCGCGATACTGCAGGCTAAAGGGCATGGAAACCCTCTTCGTGGGAGCAACCGATGAGAACGGGACGCCCACCGAGGTGGCAGCGCTGGAGCTTGGCGTGAGCCCAAAGGAGCTTACCGACGTCCTCTACCGCGTCCACAGGGACATCTACTCCTGGTTCGAGATATCGTATGACAGCTTCTCCAGGACGTCGAGCCCCACCCATCACAAGACGACCCAGGAGTTTTTCATGGAGATCTACGGCAAGGGGTATGTGACTGAGGGTGTCCTCAGGCTCCCCTACTGCGAGAAGGACAGGCTCTTCCTCCCGGACAGGTATGTGGAAGGGACCTGCCCAGTCTGCGGCTATGAGCTTGCGAGAGGGGACCAGTGCGAAAAGTGCTCTACCCTCCTCGACCCGATACAATTGATCAACCCGCGGTGCAAGATTGACGGGAGCGCTCCCGTCTTCAAGGACAGCAAACAGCTCTTCCTGGAGCTGGGGAAGGTGCAGGACAGGCTCAAGTCGTGGATCGACTCGAGGGAGGTCTGGAGGGGCCATGTCACCTCGCTCTCCCTGGGTTGGCTGAAGGAGGGCCTCAAGAAGAGGTCAATCACCAGGGACCTCCGCTGGGGGGTGCCGGTCCCCCTCGATGGTTACAGGGACAAGGTGTTCTACGTCTGGTTCGACGCGCCCATCGGATACATATCGGCCACGAAGGAGTGGGGGAGCGCGAACGGGGACCCCGACGCCTGGAAGAAGTTCTGGACGCTCCCGGAGACGCGGATATTCAACTTCCTGGGGAAGGACAACATACCCTTCCACACAATCTTCTGGCCCGGGATGCTCTTCGCCCACGGAGGGCTCAACCTCCCCTACGACGTGGTGGGGCTGCAGTTCTGCAACTACGAAGGAGCCAAGATATCCAAGAGCAAGAACTGGGGGGTTTTCTGTGAGAGCATCCCCAAGGTCGGCCTGGACCCGGACATCTGGAGGTACTATCTGATCAGCATCATACCTGAAACCAGGGACACCGAGTTCAAGTGGGACGACTTCAAGAACAAGGTGAACAACGAGCTGGTGGCGAACCTTGGCAACTTCATCCACAGGACGACCACCTTCGCATGGAACAACTTCGGCGGAGAGGTGGCCGTCGAGAGAGCGGCCGGAGAAGAGGAGGAACTCGTCGGCCGCGTCGCCCGCCTTGGTGAGGACTCGCTCGGGCTCCTCGGCGAGGTCAGGTTCAGGGAAGCGATGACAAAGATACTGGCCATGGCCGACCTCGGCAACGAGTACTTTCAGGGCAGGCAGCCCTGGAAGCTGGTGAAGGAGGAGAGGGAGGAGTGCCAGCGAGTCATCCACGCGTGTTTGATGGCGTGCGAGTCCATCGCCATACTCCTTCAGCCGTTCCTCCCGGCGTCTTCGGCCAGGGTCCTCGACCTCCTGGGCACGCCAGACAGGGGGTTTTCAGGGGTCGGGAGGCACCGGGCCCATGTGAAGCTGAACGGGAAGCCGGAGGTCCCCTTCAGGAAGCTTGAAGATTCCCAGCTCGAAACGGCGAAGACGCTGGCCACCAAGAGCAGGCCTGTGAAGGACTACTTCAATCCCTAGAGGCTCAGCCGCAGGACGGGAGGCCCTCGAGGCCTCCCAGGAGCGAGGTGTCCATGTCGTCGTCGAGCACCCGGCCGCCCAGGATCTTTGAGAGCGGGTCGTAGTCATCATACTTCGTGGCACCGAAGCCCGAAGCCAGAACGCTGACCTGAAGCTGAGAGGACCCGGAGCAGTCGACGCCGTACTCGACGTCAACCGCCTGGTTGTCGATGAGGGATCCGAACCTCCCCACGGCTAGTCCTACCTCTTGGGCCGAGAGGCTCGAGTCTCCGTTCAGGCTCACGACCGCCCTGCTCGCCTCCTTGGCGTTGGCTATCCTGCCGAGCGAAACCACAGCCCCCGCCAGGGCGTCCTCGGCCTTCTCCCCGCCACCGTTGCTTGACACCCCTAGAATGGAATACCCGTCTCTGAGGACGGCCCCGAGGAACTTGTTCAGGCCGACCGACTTCGAGCCCTCGGTCGAGCTCGCCAGAAGCGAGCCGAGCGCCTTTACGGCGGCCTTGTTGGCCGAATCGTAGAGGTCGGCGAGGGTCGACTCATCCGGAGAGGAGTGCATCAGGGTGTCATTGTCCACGACCACTACCCCCCTGGACGCGGTGCGGAGCCGCCTCAATGAAACGCCGGCATAGAACTTCATCTTCTTCTCGAACTCGAATGGCATTACGGCCACCCCGACGGTCGTCGCCCCGCAGTCCTGAGCGATCGACGCGACCACAGGCGCCAGCCCGCTCCCCGTCGCTCCGCCGAGCCCGGCGACCACGAAGACCACCTTGGAGCCGCCTATCGCGTCTCTGATCCTACCATGGTAGGACAGCGCAAGCCCGCGGACCAGGGATGGAGTCAACTTCTGGTCGATGGGCGACTGGATGTGGATAGCGTCCTTGGAGTCGACTGGTGAGAAATCCTCGGCATCGCATGACACGTAGGCGTATCTGTCAACGAGCAGCGGCTTCCGGCTGAGCAGGGAAACGATCCTAGTCCCTGCGCTTCCAATACCGATTACGGCGACGTCGTCGTTGCTTTTCTGGTCGAGCATCTCGGAGCGCAGACCTACAACACACTCCGCATAAACAAGCCAATCGCTGAACATTGTTGACGACAGTGTAGTTTTTGTTTACCCCGCGCCCGTCCCCCTCTGAGGGCCGCCTGTCTGTAGCGCGGAGCCGGTCAGTCCTGGTTGACGAGCCGGTCGACCAGCTCGTCCATCATGTGCCCCGAGCACTCGATCTTCACCGTTAGGACGCCGTCAACAGAGAGGGCCGCGGTCCTTATGCTGCGGCCGATGTCCACTGCGATGGGGCTGTAGGCCGACAGAGGCTGGAATCTCACCCTGATGGAGCCGGTCGCCATCTCTGACACGTCGGTGACGATGTTGAGCTCGCCGAACTTCCTCTTCGTCTCCTCGTCTATCAGCTCGTTGAGCTTGCCTTCGACCCGCCTGGAGAGTTCGCTGGGCACTCAATTACTCAGGTTATTAGAGACTATAAGGCCTTTGGCTCACCAGTGGACTTTCAGGGTGAGAGGATGAGATGCCTTGACCTCGTCCACCCTTCCTACGCTGGTGTTCCTGGGCACGACACCCAAGGAACCGTCCTTAAGCTTCGCATAGATATCGTTCAGGGCCGCGGCGTATTCGTCGAGCATCTCCTCGGGCTCGGACTCGGTGGGTTCTATCATGAGCGCCTCATGGACTATGAGGGGGAAATAGACCGTCGGCGCGTGCATGCCGAGATCGAGGACCGCCTTTGCAACGGTCATGGCGGTCCCCGGGAGCTCGCCCTTGACCGAGACCACGGCTTCGTGCTTCCTGAGCAGCTCCTTCCCGTGAGATGCCGGGTATGCCTCAGGATCCAGGCTCTTCCACAGGTAATTCGCCGCGAGCACAGCCATGGAGGAGACGTCCTTCAATCCTGACGCGCCCAGGAGGCGGATGTAGACGTAGGCGCGGAGGAGGACCGCGGAGTTCCCGACGAAGCCCTTCAGGGGGCCTATCGAGCGCCTCAGGCCGTAGTCCAGGGAGTACCCCCCCTTCCCCTTCGTCACGACGGGTACTGGGAGGTAGTCCGTCAGCTTCCTGGTCGCCCCAACCGGTCCCGCGCCGGGCCCCCCGCCTCCGTGGGGGGTGGCGAAGGTCTTGTGGAGATTCAGATGCACGACGTCGAACCCCATGTCCCCGGGGCGGGCCCGCCCTAGCAGGGCGTTCATGTTGGCGCCGTCGTAGTACATCAACCCCCCGGCCCCATGGACCGCGTCGCACACCTCCTTCACTTCGCCCTCGAAGAGCCCGAGGGTGTTAGGGACGGTGAACATCATCCCGGCCGTCTTCTCGGAAGCGAGTTCCTTCACCTTGCTCGCCCGTACCTGCCCGTCGGGTTCCGACGGCACCTTCACCACCCTGAAGCCGGCCATGGCAGCGCTTGCAGGGTTCGTTCCGTGGGCCGAGTCCGGGACGAGGATCTCGTCCCTGGCGCCCCCCTCGTGGTCCCTGAGGTACTTGCGGATCATCAGGACGCCCGCCAGCTCACCCTGGGCTCCCGCTGCGGTCGAGAGGGAGAAGCGATGCATCCCGGTGACCTCGCTGAGCGCACGCTCGAGGTCGTAGAAGATCGAGAGTATCCCCTGGACGGTCTCGGGTGGCTGGAGGGGGTGCGCGCCCTTCATCGAGTCCGAGGAGGCGATCATCTCGGAGACCTTGGGGTTGTACTTCATGGTGCAGCTCCCCAGCGGGTACATGCCGAGCTCCACGGAGAAGTTCATCTGTGAGAGGCGGTTGAAGTGCCTCAGGACCTGGAGCTCAGAGAGCTCGGGGAGGTTGACCGAGGCCCTCCGCATCGACTCCGGGACGAGGGCCGCCGGATCCTTGAACTTCGAGCGGACAGCAGGGTCGGATGGGACCTCGTTCCCCACCCGCCCGGGCCTGCTCAGCTCTTTGATCAGGGGCTCGTCCCAGGACGCCTGCGTGAACTTCTTCAACCTAGACAGCCTCCTCGAGGGCCCCCGCAAGCCTTTCGATGTCTTCCTTGGTGTGGACCTCGGTGACACAGTAGAGCCCGGACTGGGAGCCCACCTCCATGCGGGTGGGAGAGCCCGCGAGCACCCCCTTCTTCGCAAGCCTTCTGAAGACCGCGTCCGCCTTCGCGTTCTTGTATGAGACGACGAACTCCTTGAAGTAGGACCCCTTGAAATGTGGCGAGACGACACCGTCAATGCGCGAAAGCCTCTTCGCCGCGAAGTGGGAGTTGGCGATCACGGTCTCACCGAGCCTCCGGAAGCCTTCCCGCCCCATAAGTGACAGGTAGCTTGCCGCGGCTACGGCCATCAGCGACTGGTTGGTGCAAACGTTGGACATGGCGCCTTCACGTCGTATGTGCTGCTCGCGCGCCTGCAGGACCATGGCGAACGCCTTCTTCTGCTGGTCGGCCGCGGGTGTCGTGAGCCCTATGAGCCTCCCTGGCATGCTCCGGGCCAGCTTGATGTCCTTGACCGCGAAGATCCCAAGGTGCGGCCCCCCGTAGTTCAGGGGGATGCCGAGCGGCTGCCCCTCCCCGACAGCTATGTCGATCCCGTACGCCCCGGGTTCCTTGATCAGCGACAGGGAGATGGGGTCGACCCCTGCCACGGCCAGGGCGCCTGCGCCGCGGGCCATGGAAGCCATATCGGCGGCCTCGTCCTCGATGACCCCGAAGTAGTTGGGGTTCTCGAAGTAGAGGCAGGCGACGTCGTCTGAGAGCTTCCTTTTCAGGTCGTCCTGGTCGACCTGTCCTGTTGCGCGGTCGAAGGCCACAGTCTCGAGCCTCATGCCCATCGGCTCGGTGTAGGTCTGGATCACCGCCCTTCTCTGTGGGCCGGTGTTGGCCCCCAGCAGAACCCTGCTTCGCCCCGTCACCCTCCCGGCCATCCTCACAGCCTCCCCGGCGGCAGAAGCCCAGTCATAGAGCGAGCTGTTGCAGGCCTCCATCCCCAGAAGGTCGCACATCAGGCTCTGGTACTCGAAGAGGGCCTGCAGCATCCCCTGGCTCACCTCGGCCTGGTACGGGGTGTAGCTGGTGTAGAACTCCTGCCTTGAAGTGATGGACTCCACGGCCGCGGGGACGTAGTGGGGCCAGACCCCGCCCCCCAGGAAGCAGAGGGTCCCCGGAGGCGTCTTGTTCTGGCTGAGCCTGGCCTGAACGTCGCGCCTGACCTGGTACTCCGAGCCGCCTTCTGGGATCCGGAGGGGCCGATTGAGCCTCACGCCGTCAGGGATGTCCGAGAAGAGGTCATCCAGGGTGGCCACGCCAGCCTTCCGGAGCATCCGAGCCACGAATTCGCCGTCAAGGTTCGGTAGGAAGGGATGCCGCCGGGGGGCGCCGCTCATTCCTCAGGGGCCAAAAAACGCTTAAAATAAGAACCTAGCGCCGCTGGAAAAGTCCC
>JAJZOO010000009.1 GCA_021811485.1 archaeon | reverse complement strand
TCACCTCGCCGACCGCGTCCACCACCCCGTCCTTCACGCCGATGTCCACCCGCTCCACCTTCCTCGAGCGCGTATCCACCATCCTACAGTCGGCGATCTTGATGTACAATGACCACCACCCCTCTCATGGACCCTCAGGAGGGGATTATTACGCGTGAGCGGCCGACCGGCCCCGGTGGCCCAGGGACGCGGACTGGTCCGGCCCCGGGAGCACGGCCGCCTCCGCCTTCGCTAGGCGGAGATGTACAGCTTCGTCGGCACGAACTCGAAGTGCCTGAGCACCTCGTTGGCCGTGAGCCTCCCGGACGCTGTCTTCACGACGAGCTTGTACAGCCTGTCGGCGGCCTCCTTCAGGTCGTACTCGAACCTGAGCAGGCCGGACACGTCGAGGTCTATGTGCTCCGACATCGTGGCGACGGTCTTCGGGTTCGCCGAGAGCTTGATCACGGGGATGATCGGGTTCCCGATTATGTTCCCCTGGCCCGTGGTGAACAGGTGCACCACCGCCCCCGCTGCGGCGAACAGGGTGACGCACTCGGCCGCAGCCGAGGACGTGTTCATGTAGTTGAGCCCCTTCTTGGTCGGCTCTTCGGCGTAGTCCAGCACGTCGACGAACTTGCTCTTCCCCGCCTTCTGTATGTTCCCCAGCGCCTTCTCTTCGATGGTGCTGAGCCCCCCTTTGATGTTCCCCTGGGTGGGCTGCGACCCGAGGAGGTCCGCCCCCTGCCTGGTGATCTCCTTCGTGTAGTCGTCGAACATCTTCTGGAACTTTAGCTTCAGCGCCGGGGTCGCCATCTGGTTGGCGATGTGGGCCTCGGCCCCCGTCAGCTCAGAGGTCTCTCCGAGCAGGAGGGTGTTCCCTTCGGCCACCAGCCTGTCATAGAGCGCCCCGATGGTCGGGTTGGAAGCAAGGCCGGACGTCGTGTCCGACTCGCCGCACTTCGTGCTTATCAGGAGGGACGAAAGGTCGTACTCCCGCCTGGGCTTCTCCGTGGCGTCCTGGACCATGGACTTCGCGATCCTAGAAGCCTTCTCGATGGTCTTCAGGTCCCCGCTCCCTTCGATGCTCAGCGCTTCGACGTGCTTCCCCGTCTTCGCGATCCTGTCCGCGATCTCCTGGGTCCAGTTCTGCTCTATCCCTATCACGACGGCCCCGGCCACGTTGGGGTTCCTGCCGAACCCGGCGAGGGTCTTGAACATCAGCTCGAGGTCGGGCCCGAACTGCAGCCTCCCGTAGGGGTGCGGTATCGCCCTGGTCCCCTTGATGAGGCTCTCGACCCCCGTCGCCGCCGAATTGGAGAGGTCGTCCAGCGGGATGATGAGGACGTGGTTCCTTACGCCTATGTGCCCGTTCTCTCTTTCGTATCCGAGTATCTTTGTCATCTCAACTGCTCCCCCATCTCATCGACTTTATGTTGTGGACGTGCACGTGGCTCCCCTTCGGGATCCCGGCGGTCGCCACCCCTATCTCCTCGCCGTACTCTATCACCTTCTGCCCCTTCCCGATCTCCATCAGCGCTATCTTGTGGCCCAGCGGGACTTCGTCCTGGCTCTTCACCGTGACCTTGCTCCCGTCGTCCATGAAGGTCCCTTCGACCTCTTCTCCCTTCAGGATGTCAGCCACTGCGACCCCGACCTGGTCTCGTCTTGCATGCACAAGGAACTTCCGCGCCATGAAAACCTCGCGACCGTCCGAGGCGATTTAAAGATTCGCCGCGACGAACCTATTTCAAAACCCTCCTTAGGATCATGACACAGGCGAGCCTGACCAGCCCCAGGAACACGTTCGGCAGCCTCTCATACCTGACCGAGACCTTCCTGAAGTTCTCCAGCCACCCGAAGAACCTCTCCACGTTGTACCTCACTCCGTGGTATGTCTCCCTGTCGAGGACTCTCGGTCTCCCGGGCCTCTTCTTCGTCTCCTGGGGAGGGTCGGGAATCTGCGACCTCACGTGCAGCTTGTCGAGGTAGATCCTGTTCAGCGGCGTGGCATGCTTCGTGTCGGCGTAGACGACCTTCGGCCTCTTCCTCGGCCTGTGCCCCGTATCTATGGAGACCGACTCCATCAGAGAGACGAGTCTCGTCCCTTCGTGTATCCTCCCCGAACTGATGTCGACGGCGACAGGCAGGGACCCTTCGGTCACCGCGGCGTGGACCTTCGTCCCCTTGACCCTCTTGTGGCCATCAAAGCCAACAAGAGCTCCCCTTTTTGGCAGGGATGGTGTCGCTGTCGATTGAGAGGGAGTCCATGTCCACCGCACCGGTCGAGTAGCCTCTCGCCACCATGGCGTCCATGACTCTCTTCCAGACCCCCTTCTCCTCCCGCTCCTTGAGCCTCCTCCAGGCTGTGACGTCGTCCCCGTACTCCTCGGGGAGGTCGTTCCATGGGATGCCGGTCTTGAGGACGTAGAGGATCGCATTGATGGTCCTCCTGTCGTCAGCCCTCGGCCTCCCCTCACTCGCAAGAGGGGGGAGGAGGGGCTCGACGAACTCCCACAGCTCGTCGTCGATAGGGTTGAATTTCATGGGTCGCCACAGGACGGGATCGCCGAGGGACGCCTGTGCGAAGAAGGGCAGATTATATGCCCAAGTTTTGAAATAGGTTCTCTGCCGAAAATCCATATATAGTAAGAATGTTTTACTTTCCTACTGGTAGGGCATGGCACAAGAACCTGAGGTCACCACTGTCAGCGAAAAGGGACAGGTGGTCATACCACAGTCTCTGAGGAAGGAGCTCGGGATAAAGCCCAGGACCAAGTTCCTCGTCTACGGAAGGGGGGACACGGTCATAATGAAGAAGCTGGAGCTCCCTGACCTGAGGAAGGAGTGGGACGAGATATTCAGGGGGATGGACGCAAAGAAGCTGAAAATCTCGGAGAAGGAGGTTCTTGATGAAGTCGCCGCGGTCAGAAGAGAGAGGCACCGGAGCAGATAGGACGAGAGGATGCGAGTCGTCCTCGACACCAACGTCATAGTCAGCGCTGTAGTCTCCGGCGGCAAGCCGCGTCAGCTGTTGGACAAGGGGATTGACGGCCGACTCCAGATTGTGGTGTCCGAGTTCATCCTGAAAGAGGTCGGAACAGTCCTACGAAGACCGAAATTCAAGCTCAGCGACGACGAAATCAGCAACACGATCCTCACTCTGATGCAGTCGGGCGACGTAACGACGGTGACGTCCAACTTCAGGGTTGTCGAAGACGACCCGGCGGACGACGCTATTCTAAACACGGCATTCGACGGAGGCGCAGATGTCCTTGTGACTGGCGACAGACACCTTCTCGAATTGAAGGGATTCAAGAGGACAAGGATTCTGTCGGTCTCAGAAGCTCTGAAACAACTTTGATCTGGGGCTGTCTAGTCAGCCCCAGTGAACTGGTACTTCGTCGCCCATTCGATCAACTCGCGTAGCTCCTTCTCGAGCCTGAACTGGTAGGCCTGGGCGTTCCCAATCTTCCCTCCAGGGGCCACGAACCCCTTTCCAGAGAGTCTCTGGAGGACCTTCTGGACGGTCTTGAAGCTCAGGCCGGTCGACTCCTCAAGCATGGGGATTGTCTGTTTCATGTTCCCCACTAGGAACGCCTGGTCCAGACCCCCTTCTCCTCCCACTCCTTGAGCCTCCTCCAGGCTGTGACGTCGTCCCCGTACTCCTCGGGGAGGTCGTCCCAGGGTATCCCTGTCTTGAGGATGTAGAGGATTGCGTTGATGGTCCTCCTGTCGTCGGCCCTAGGCCTCCCCTCGCTTGCAAGAGGAGGGAGGAGAGGCTCGATGAACCCCCACAACTCGTCGTCGATGCAACTGAATCTCATGCGGTCACGGGGGCCGCGACGGGGGAAGAGCTGGTATGAGAGAAGGGCTAGGCTAGGCCATTAACTCAGTTTTGAAATAGGTTCGACGAGGCCGTCGGAGCCGTCCCGGGATCGGATGGTCTCAGTCCAGCGTGTACTCGACGATCTTCGACTCGGTCATCTCTATCATGGTGTTCTTGGTCCCCTCTCTTCCGATCCCGCTCTTCTTGAACCCGCCGAAGGGGAGGCCGTCCCACCTGAGCCTGGTGGTGTCGTTGATCATGACGGTCCCCGCCTTCAGCTTCGCGGCCATCCTGTAGGCCCTCGAGAAGTCCCTGGTGAACACCGCGGCGTCCAGGCCGTACTCGGTGGAGTTGGCGACAGACACCGCCTCCTCGTCTGACTTCACTTCTATCAGGGGGAGTATGGGCCCGAACACCTCCTCCTTCGCTATGCGCATCTTCTCGTCCCCTTGGATGATCGTGGGGGGGAAGAAGTGGCCGCTGGCCCCCTGGGGGACGCTCCCTTCGTACACGACCCTCGCCCCGGCCCCCTTCGCCTCGGCGACGAACCCCCGCATCGACTCCAGGGCCTCCCGGGATATCAGGGGCCCCACCGAGGTGTCCTGCTCCATGGGGTCCCCGACCTTGAATGTCTTCACCCGCTCCTTCAGCCTCTCCCCGAACTCCGCCGCGACCTCTGCCCTGACCACCAGCCGCTTCGTGGAGTTGCAGAACTGGCCGGCGTAGTCGAACCTGCCGAAGACGGCCGCTTCCGTCGCCCTGTCCAGGTCCGCGTCCTCCAGCACTATCTGCGCGTCGCTCCCCCCGAGCTCCATTATCACCCGCTTCCCCTTCGCTATGGCCCTGCTGGCCAGCTCCAGCCCGACCCTCTCCGAGCCCGTGAAGGATATCATGGAGACCTTGGGGTTCTCAACGAACTCGTCCCCTATCATGCTGGACCTCCCGGTGACGAAAGAGACCGAGCCGTCAGGGAACCCGGCCTCCTTTATCAGGGCCGCCATCTTCAGCTGGGTGAGCGGGGCCAGGACGGTCGGCTTGTGGACCACCGTGTCCCCCACGGCCAGGGCCGGGGCCACCTTGTGGGCGAAGCTCGAAGCGGGGAAGTTGAACGGGGTTATGGTCCCCACCACCCCTACGGGCTCCCGGGTCACGAACGCTATCCTCTTCTTGTTCCCCTTGGGGTATTCGTAGGACTCCAGGGGGATGAACTCCCCCTCGAAGACCCCCCGCAGGTCTGCGGCCACCAGCTCGAATATCTGGGCCGTCCTCGCCATCTCCCCCTTCGAACTCGAGATGGGCCTCCCGATCTCCTGGGTCATGGTAGAAGCGAGCTCCTCGGCGTTGGACTGTATCAGCCTGGCAACCTTCCTGAGCATGGCCGCCCGCTCCGCTATCGTGAGCGCCTGGATCTGGCCCAGGGCGGCCTGGCTCGCGCCTATGGCGGCCCTCACCTGCTCCAGCGTGAGGTCGGGGACCCTCCCGACGGCCTTCCCCGACGCGGGGTTGACTACCTCGATGGTCGCTTCTTTCATCATACTCCCCGTCAGGGACCCCGCGTGGGTATAAACTCTTCATCCGCTCCAAGTTTATCTCCCGTCCGCCGGCGGTCAGGGACTGCGCCATGGGGATGACAGCCGCCCGGTTCAGCGAATATCAGGCCAAGCTCGGCGAAAGCCCGGTCTACGACCCCGGCTCGAAGGCCCTCTACTGGGTCGACATCCTGGCGAAGAGGATAGTGCGCAAGGACATGGAGACCGGCTCCGAGTCCTTCGTCGCTTCGCCGGACCTCGTCACCTCGGTACAGCTGGCGGAAAAGCCCGGCGGGCTCGCGTGCACCCTGAGCCACGCCTTCTGCAGCGTCGACTTCGGTACCGGCGCCTTCGGCGTCCTGGCCGAGGTCGAGAAAGAGATGGCCGGCAACCGGCTCAACGACGGCAAGTGCGACTCGTCGGGGAGGTACTGGGCCGGGACCATGAACCCCGACCTCAGGTCCCCCACGGCTTCGCTCTACGTCCTCGACCTCGACGGCAAGGTGAAGCGGAGGACGGGGGGGCTCGCCGTGTCCAACGGGCTGGCCTGGTCCAAGGATGACAGGCGGATGTACCTGATAGACACCCCGGTGCTGAAGGTGTTCAGGTTCGACTACGACCCGGGGACAGGAGAAATCCAGAACAAGGCGACCTGCGTTGACTTCCGCGGCCAGAGCGGCCGCCCCGACGGCATGACAGTCGACTCTGAAGGGATGCTCTGGATCGCCCACGCCCGCGGCGGCAGGATCTCCAGGTGGGACCCCGACAGGGGGACGAAGCTGGAGGAGTGCCTCCTCCCGGTGAAGGCCACGACCTCGTTGACCTTCGGGGGGGAAGGGCTCGACCGCCTCTATGTGACCACTTCGAGCGAACTCCTGGGAGAGGCCGACGCCGGGCACGTCTACGTCGTGGACCCCGGCGTGAAGGGCCTCCCCCCCAACTGGAGCAGAGCGGGGCCGCCGGCCAGAAGAGACCAGTGAACCAGGCCGCCCCCGGCCCTTCGCCCCGATCCTGGGAAACCCATTTAACGTCCAGGGGGACGACTTCGCTCATGAACCTGCTCGAAGGGAACAGGGTGAAGAGGGACCTGAAGCAGGGCAAGGTCGTCCTGGGGACGATGATCAACGAGTTCACCAACCCCGAGGTCGTCCGCGTCCTCGCTGCCGCGGGGTTCGACTTCGCCATGATAGACACCGAACACGGGTCGTTCACGTTTGAGACCGTGGCCGACATGGTCAGGGCCGCGAAGTCCACCGATCTCATGGTACTGGCCAGGGTGCCCACCGCCGACTACTTCCACGTCGCCAAGACCATGGACCAGGGGGTCCACGGCATAATGATACCTCACACCGAAGACGTCCAGCAGGTGAGGATGGCCGTCGACGCGACGAAGTACCCCCCCATGGGCCAGAGGAGCTACGGCATCAGGTCAGTCATAACGGACTACAAGACCTCCGCCGTCCCCGAGCAGCTGGCGAAGTCGAACGAGAACTCCGTCGTCATCATCCAGATTGAGAGCCAGAAGGCCATCGACCACATCGAGGACCTGGTCTCCATAGAAGGAGTCGACGTAGCCCTCATCGGCCCCAACGACCTCTCCATATCCCTCGGGTGCCCCGGGGAGCTGAACCACCCGAAGATGGTGAGCGCCATCTCCAAGGTGGTCGAAGCGGCCGAGAAGCACGGCGTCGCGGCCGGGAACCACATCCGGGACATGAAGATCCTGAAGGAGTGGCGAGAAAGGGGGATGCGGGTCCTGATGTACTCCACGGACTCGGGGTTCATGCTGTCGGCGGCCAGGGACGCCGTCCAGGCCCTGAGGGCTCCCTGACTCTTCCGCCTAGCGAGCCTTCCTTACTGCCAGGACGTCCTTGTTCACGAGGTTCGGCGGGACCTCCCCCTTCAGGGCGGCCGCCAGGTTCCTCGCCGCCATCATCGCCATCTCAGTCCTTGTCTCGATGCTGGCGCTCGCCAGGTGGGGGGTGAGGACCACGTTCTCCAGCTTCGTCAACCCGCTCTCGGGCCCCAGGGGCTCGTTTTCGAAGACGTCGATGGCGGCCCCCGCTATCCTCCTCTCCCTCAGAGCCTGGGTCAGCGCGGCCTCGTCTATGACCTGGCCCCGGGACGTGTTGATGACATAGGCGGTCTTCTTCATCAGCCCCAGCTGCTTCTCCCCCAGGCTCTTCCGCGTCGTCGGGAGGAGCGGGACGTGGACGGTCAAGAAGTCGCTCTCCCTCATCAGGTCGTCGAAGGGGAGGTACTTCACCCCCAGCTTCTCCTCCAGGTCCTTGTTCCTGGACGAGTCGTAGTAGACCAGATTCATCCCGAACCCCGCTGCCCTCCTTGCCACCGCCGCGCCTATCCTCCCGAGGCCGTAGATCCCGAGGGTCTTGCCGTAGACGTCGTGGCCCACCATCATCATGGGGCTCCACCTGAGCTTCCACCCTCCGCTCCGGATCAGCCTGTCCCCCTCGGCTATCCTCCTCCCGGCCGCGAGTATCAGCGCGAAGGTGGCGTCCGCGGTGGTCTCGGTGAGGACCTCGGGGGTGTTGGTGACCAGCACCCCGTGCTTCGTGGCCTCGGCGAGGTCGATGTTGTCGAAGCCGACGGCCATGTTCGCTACCACCTTCAGCCTGGGCGCCTTGGAGAGGAGCTCCGCGTCGACCTTCTCCGTGAGTATGCAGAACAGGGCGTCCGCTTCCGCCGCTTCCTTCAGGAGGACGTCCCTGGGCGGGGCCGCCGTCCCGCCGTAGACCTTGACCGTTCCGGAAGACCTCAACAGGTCGAGGGCCTGGGCCGGGACCTCGTTGGTCGTGACGTAGATATGGAACTGGGGCATGGTGCTCGTCTAACCCGTGGCACTTCTAAGGTTAGCGTTTCACATCCGGCCGCGACGCCGTCCCTAATCCTGCTCAGAAGAGCTGGCTTCGGTACCTTCGCAGGAGGAGGATGGAGAACCCCACCGTGGGGACGAGGAGGAGGAGGAACGCCGGCTGGATCCCTGCCCGCTCTATGATGTAGCCCATGACCACAGGCACGGCGACGTACACCAGGTTCGTGTAGGCAGAGAGGAGGCTGACCGCCGCGTTCCTCTCGCCCTCGGCCGACGTCCTTGAGACCACTATCAGGGAGACCGTGTAGGTGATGCCGTGAGGGATCCCGAAGAAGGCCATCACTACCAGGAAGGCGGCGTAGCTCGGGGCGTATACCATGGCCGCGAGCCCCAGGGCTGAGATCAGGATCGAGACCAGGATCGGGAGCCTGAGGCGCTTGAACGGCCTTATGGTCATGAAGGCCCTGACGCAGACCGAGACCGCGAACAGGGGGACGAACGAAAGGTAGGATGCCGAAGCGTCGGTGCCGAAGACCTGGGCGGCGTAGAGGGGGAGGAAGGCTGTGAGGGCGGCGAAGGGGAGGTAGAAGACCGAGGTGACCAGGGTCCCCGCGTAGACCCCCTTCCTGGACGCCGGGGTGGTCTTCAGGCTCTGCTTCGAGGTGGTCGCGAAGCGCACCTTCAACGACGAAAGGAACATCGCGGCCGCGACGAAGGAGAAGAAGAGGAAGACGAGCCTGTAGCTGAATGTGAGGATGTAGCTCTCGAGTATCGGGCCGAGGACCAGGCTCATGGTGAGGGCCGTCGTGAAGAGCGCCAGGAGCCGCTCCCCGTCTTTCCCCCCCGTGAGGGAGACCGTGGTGATCACGCTGGGGAAGATTATGCCGAAGGAGAATCCGATGACCCCGCCCAGTATCACCGCCGTGACCGGGCCGGAGAACGTCAGGAGCAGGGACGAGACGGCGACCGCCGCCGTCAGCGCCAGGACGCTCCTCCTCTGGGTCCTCCCCGACAGGCGCGGGTTGACCACGTAGTTCCCGAAGATCCCCAGGACGTTGTAGACCGAGATCGCCAGCCCGCCGTAGAAAGGCCCGAGCCCGAAGACGTACCTCCCCAGGATGGGGAGGGTGGTCTGGACCATGTTGCTCGATGCCCTCGCGCAGAGCCCGATCAGGAATATCGGGAACGCGACCATCAAGAATGCGAAGCCTGACTCTCGCAGCCCCATTATGGTCTCGTGGCGGGGCGTGGCCGGGGCCCCCAGTTGAAGCTATCCGCCAGACCCCGACGGGCTTTGCCCCTTGAAGCCTGGCGACCCGGCCCTGGGGAGTCGGAAGGGATGCAACTAATTTCTTGAGCGAATCCTTATCTCCGAAGTTTGATGCGTTCTGATTAACGCGGAATGTGGGTGGATACACGATGGCATCCGAGAACGTCGTGATGTGTTGAGATTAACGTCCAAAATACGGCTAACTCGAGAACGCCCACAGGATACGCAGGTAGACGGGTAGTTCTGGGACGTCCGACCGACCGACTCGCCGGGCAGCTGCACTCTCCCATGCTGTCGAATGGTACCAGAATGTCTCTAGGTCTTGCCTTCGGTAGGTGGTACAGAGTGCGCGTCTGCTCCTTGGAGTTCTTCTATTAGGCTCATCAATTTCTTTCCTGCGCCAGTAAGCTGGTACAGCTTTACGTTCCCATAGGCTGTGTCTTCTTCTATCATCCCGTGCTTGAGGAGGATTTTGATGTGCCGGTCTATCACATTCCAGTCGTAGCCGAGCTCCCGGGAGAGTTCCAACCTGTTCTTCGACGTCGTCAGGGACCGGAGCAGGCGGACCCTTGTCGGGCCCCCTTTCGTCCGCATCAGAAGCTGAAAGACGTCGGAGTCGAAGCCCATCTTCCTCCAGGTCGAAGTCGTTCGTTGGTACCAGAGTGACGTGATGACGACCAGCCCCCACCCTCCTGAAGCCAGGACAGGGCTCTGTTTCACAAACATCTGAAGCAATCCAAGTCCAGGTGATTCCATGACGTAGCAGATCCCACTTCCTGTGCACGGTGGAATTGAAACGCCCAGAGGCGCAAGTAGTGAAAATAGGGCAGTGACGGTAGTGAGAACCGAGAAGGTAACCATAAGATAAAGTAAGAGACGGACGGAACGAATAGACATAACGTGTTGTAGCGGTACAAACAGTTAAGTTTTTGTCGGAACATTCCGACAAAATCAGATATTGCCCCTCAATTAACGCGGTAACCATCAAATGTCATGTGCAACTCGTGGGCGGTTTGTTTCCCTTCTTGTCCTTGGGCTGCTCGGTCTCACCTCCATGATAACGGGCTTGAACTTGGTTCAGCCAATTTCTGCGAGCGGCGGGTCACAAGTAACTCTGTCCTCTTCCGCAAGCACTTTGGTGGGAGGAGAACTCTGGTTGAACAGCTCGTATCCATTCCAGTCTGAAGCTGCGTCCTCTACAATCCTTGCATTGCCAGCTTTATCCGTGTGGCTGACTTCGCATGATATCGCTAAGGACCAGCTCAGGCCGTACCTCAGTCTATGGTCCTCACAAGGGAATCCTTACGATTACGCTCAGACAACTGTAGGCTTTGCAGACAACAACACAGTGTACGGGGTTTACCAATACATTCTTCCAAACGGCACTGTTATCGGCGTATGGGCGTCTGAAGGGAGTCTGAAGGTTGTAGAGTCGATATACACTTTCGCTTCACAGAACAACTCTGTTTCATATGGGGGATCCACAGCTAACAACGATCTTGCGGCAGGACATCAAGCGCAAGATTCCAATTCTGGTGGAAGTTACCCAATGGACGGGGCCGAGTATAACACAACGGTCTTCTCCGACCTGGCCAGTCCTTCCAGTTGTGGTAGCTATTGCTGGGATTGGGGGAATTGGTTAGGGACGAGTAATTACAACTGGCTGAGTAGTAGTCTTCCTAGTGACCCATTCTTCTTCCAGGTCATACTAGCCTACTGGGGAGGCAACCAAGCCGAACCGTCAAACTGCGGATCGAATTCCTATGCATCAAACTGCGTCTTCTTCCAATATGCGCTAGATGGTACAACGCTTTTGACAACGACTCCGAACGTAGGCGATTGGACTTCCGGTGACGCTGTTACGATGGAGTGGGTTCAGCCCACAGCCAACTGCTCTCCCGCAGGTGGGGTCAGCGGGGGGGCTGACTGGGTGGTAGAATTGAAGATAACAAACCGAGCCACTGGCCAGTATACGAGTTCAGGCGAATGTTTCCCTGACAATCAATACGTGCAATTCCTCGAAGAAAGGCCCGGTCTATCAGGAGGGCATCTGGCCCAAAACCCAGAGTTTGGTACCCAAAACTTCTGGGGGGCTATTAACAACTATGGCAACAAGGTCGCTTTGAACTCCGGTTCGAACACTTGGAAACTGAACTTGTACAACACAGGACTTACAACGGAATTGGTCTCAAGCACAACCCCGAGCAATGGGGCGCACGGCAGTACTTGGAGTGATAGCTGGCTCTCGTCATCATATCCATGACATCTCGAAACCTCGTTCCCCAGGTGACACCCTTCGCACCCGAAGTTAAGATTGCACCGAAGTGATGAGAGCACGAGGTATTCAATCAGCATCGTGATTCCAGGAGCGGCTTTCGCAATATTGGTGCTGGCGGTCTTTGCCCCAATTGCGTATGTTCCGGCAGCCGCACCAAGTGGGTGTGGCTTTTCCTGTGCACTGGGCGGGCATGGTTCGTACTACGCTTCAGCAACCAAAGTGTTGGTAGGTTTCGGTGCTTGCATTGAAGCGTCGACTTACTACTTCCCATGCTGAGTTGGTCTTAGCCGACGACAGGTGACTGTGAGTATCGCTGTCTGATTCCTGCTAAACCTGAACGGCATGTATGGAACCACATTATGAACCAGGTAGCTCACAACGCCTCCTGGCCTGAATCCGTACTCCCTACTCGTGTCTCCCTAGATGGAAAGTCTTGCGACTTGACTGTCCCGGAAAAATTGGAACGGTTCGCGGAACTTCGAGATCCTACGACACCTTCCGTTGTCTTGAACGCGAGCGCGGTCCTTATCATCAGCTTTGTCATCAATCTACTTGTCCCTGCCGAGGTAGCGCCCTGGAACTCAGAGCCACACTCACCACGTTCGGTTATTCGCCCTGGAGACGTAAACGGCCCACCTACCTTCTCGATCTTTCTCGCCGCGCGCCGATTCTGAAGGATTCGACATCGTGGGGTGGGCGGCTACCAATCAACCCACTTTCTACTATTGTAGGAGTTACGCGGCTGGAATGCGAGATGACAAACCTTGCAGGAAATCCATCGAATCGAGTAACGTCTTGCTATCTATCTTGTAGCTTCTTACGTTCCTTATACCGTCTCGGCTCAACCGCGTAACTCCTAAGAGGATTGACCCCTCTCATCAGTGGTTCATCTACCTGTACACATGGTTGAATACGACAATAGAACGAAGATAAGCGCGGACGGAAATCCCGGCGACCGCACGTGCAATATGACACCGCCCATACACTGTCCTGTCGAACAGCGAGGGAAGACGTCAGGTGATTTCGGACCACTCGCCTCCCCCATTCGCCGGATATGCGGCGTGTCGGAATAGACCGGCACTTTCCTCCTTCAGAGGGTATGCTCCTTCCTCTCTCCTCCATTTCCCGATTGGAGCTCAATTCTCCCCCCTCACTTGCGAGCCTGCACCAGCCGACACCCCCCGAGCGAACAACGTGAGCGAGGGCCCCGCTTCGAGGCGGGGTGAAGGCGAAGGACGAGCGGAGGGGCAAAGAGGGGGGAGCGAAGCGAGCCGGCAGGCGAGCGGTGCATTCGGTAGGCATCGCGGGGGGTGAATTTGCTCCGGAGCGATGGCCGAGCCTGGAGGGAGTCGGCTGGTGCAGGCGAGCCTCCGACGAGAGACGGGGTTTGCCCAATCGCTTTATCTACCTCTGGCGGTGAATATCAATTAGAATGGTAAGGGCGGAGCAGAGGTACCTAGTCGATAAGGAGACTGTAGAACACCTGGTAGCCATGCTCAGGGATGGAGTGGAGAAAGGCGCCACCGACGAGGAAATCAGAGAGCAGACCTGGGAGATCTTCGACTCAGACTACCGTGAGAGGACTGACCTGGCAATCAAAGAAATGAAAGAGGGAAGAATCAAGCGATTCAAGAACGCAAAGCAGATGATACGAGACCTAGAGATCCGCTGAGCAACCTTGCCGTGGTCCTCTGCATACACTCCGACCTTCAGAAGAGACCACAAGAGCCTCGGTCGCCAAGACCAGCAGAGGGTGAACGAAGCCATCAGCGGCATTCTGAACTCGGGCAACCCGGCTGCTCTTGGAAGGCCCAAGTATGGCAAGTGGAAGGGAGCCTATGGCTACGACGTCGGGCGTGCAATCAGGGTTCTCTATTCCGTCGATCCTCTTGAAAGGGTCGTGGTGTTCCTGAGGTGTGGCCCGCACACGATATACTGAACTGCTCTCCCCGAGGACCCTCTTCGGAGAGATGCTCAGTGAAAGATTCTCTTAATTAATTCAGTTGGCCGGAAGGGACCCGCCCCGCCGCAAACTGATTAATACGCTGGGACTGGCCGGCGCGCACCTGCGATGGCCAAGGGGCTCCTGGAGCAGCTGGGGTTCAAGAGGACCCTGAACGCGGGGGGTCACATCACGGTATACGGCGGCTCATGCCCCGACCCCCGGGTCGTGAGGGCCATGGACGAGGCCTCGGGGCGCTGGGTGGACATGAGGGCTCTCGAGCGGAACACAGGCAAGCTCCTCGCGACCCAGCTCGGGTGCGAGGACGGCTTCGTGACATCGGGGGCCTACGCGGCGAACGCCATGGCGGCCCAGGCCGCCCTCTCCCTGGCCAGGGAGCGGGGGAGGGGGACGAAGTCCCCGAACGTGGTCATCCAGTCGTGCCACATCACGAAGTACGCGGAGTCCTACGTGGCCGGGGGCCTGGGGCTCAAGGAGGTGAAGAGGCGCTCAGAGTCCGAGTCCCTCGCCGAGCACATCGACCCGTCCACCGTGGCCGTGGCCTACGTCTTGAACGACCAGGACTTTGAGTTCAACCTCAGGGAGACCGTCGACGCCTGCGGAAGGGCGGGGATCCCTGCCATCGTCGACGCCGCGGTGGTCGACCCCGCCATCAGGGGGATCAAGGAGGTGCTCGCCTACGGCCCTGACTCGGTGTCGGTGAGCGGCGGGAAGAGCTTCAACGGCCCCAACGCGACGGGGCTCCTGGTAGGGAGGGCGGCCTTCGTCTCGAGGGCCAGGGACCTCTCCTTCCCCAACTACGGGCCCGGGAGGGGGATGAAGGTCAGCAAGGAGCAGGTCGTGGGGCTGATGAAGGCGGTGGAGCTGGCCGCGGCGTCCGACGACGAGAAGCTGGTAGACGAATGGCGGGAGAGGGCAGAGCGGGTGAAGGCGTCCTTGCAAGGGATACCCAACCTGAGGACCGAGGTCGTGTTTCCCTGGAGGCTTAACTTCCCTCAGCCTGTCCCCAGGGTCGGGATCTACTTCGAGACCGCCGACGGGGAGAAGAGGGCCGAGGAGGCGAAGCGCAGGCTGGCCGAGGGGAGCCCTCAGGTCCTTGTCAGGCCCTCCAACGACGTCATCAAGGCGAAGAACAGCATCACCCTGGACCTCCGCACCCTGCGGAAGAACGAGGTCAGGGTCCTGGCCGAGTCGCTGAGGGCCGTCATTTCCGCGGTCATGCGCCAGGGCTGACGACCGGCGCGCCGGCCCCCTTCGGGCCGCGGACCACCGGGGTCCCCGGGTCTGGCGAATCCCGTCGCGTGTCACTCTTAAATACGGAAATCAAAGTCGGAGGAGAACCCGGGGTAGATGGGGAGAATGCAATTGGGGAGCCTGGCGGGGAAGAGATGCGTCATCACCGGGGGGACGAGGGGGATCGGAGAAGCGGTCGCGAGGCTCTTCGAAGAGCTGGGGGCCCAGGAGGTACTGATCATAGGGCGAGACAAGAAGCGGGGGGAGGCCATAGAGAAGAGCTCGAAGCGGATCAAGTTCATGCAGGTCGACCTCGAGGACCTCGAGGACGTCCAGAGGTTCCTGGGGTGGTTCGCCTCGAACCACGGGACCGTGGACATACTGGTGAGCAACGCCTCGAGGGACAGCCGCTACAGCGTCCTCGACATCCCCTTCGAGGAGTGGAAGAGGATGGTCCAGCTCAACATGACCTCCCCCTTCCTCCTGTGCCAGGGGGTGGCCAAGAAGATGGTCGCGGACCACGTCAGGGGGAAGATAATCCTGATAGGCGCCATCCAGGCTCTCTTCCCTCTCCAGGATTCCTTCGCCTACGTGTCGACCAAGGGGGGCGTCATCTCCATGATGAAGAGCATGGCGTCTGACCTTGGGAAGTTCGGCATCCAGGTCCTGTCCGTCCTCCCGGGCCCGATCTACATCAAGGAAGGGGACGTCCCCGCGTCCCTGGACCAGAGGGCGGCGCCGCTCCTGGGCAGGATGGGGAGGAGGGAAGAGGTGGCGAAGGCCATCGCCTTCCTTGCTTCGGACGACAACTCTTTCATTACTGGGAGCTACGTCATCGTAGACGGCGGGCGCCTGATAAGCCGCAAGGGGGACCCGACCGAGATCAGCAGCGTCCCATAGCCGCGCGTCGTCCCTCTCTTCGCTCCGTCAACCGGGCCGTCCGGTCGGCTGAAACATGGCGTTTCTTGGCGCGTCGCGGGAAAGAGAGATATAACTCACAAATGCCGCGAAAAGGGGGATTAAGTTAAGATCTCCTTTCCGACTTCCTAGCCGGGTCCGCGGCTCCTACCTCCGCCAGCGCATACTTGTCTCGATACTCGCTTTCTTCGTCGCCTACCTCATCAACTTCATCATCCCAAGGCTCGAGCCGGGGAACATAGTCAGCGTCATCGCGTCCTCGGACCTCCTCCCGCTGCAGCGCCAGCAGCTGCTGCAGCAGCTGGGGCTGACCCAGCCCCTCTGGAGGCAGTTCGAGACCTACCTGGCTGACACCTTCCTCACCTTCCCCCCGAACTTCGGGATCTCCTTCGCCCACTACCCCCTCCCCGTCTGGACGCTGATCTCCGCCGCCCTGCCATGGACCCTCCTCCTCGTCGGGGCGTCGCAGCTCATCTCGTGGCCCCTCGGGGTCCTGCTGGGTTCCTGGCTGGCCTGGCACCGGGGGTCGAAGGCGGACAACGCCATGTTCGGCGTCTCGAACATCATGTGGGGCGTCCCGAGCTACTGGCTCGCCACCATCCTCATCTACGTCTTCGCGATACAGCTGAAGATCTTCCCCCCGTCCCTCTCGACCAGCGGCGGGGCCACGACCCTCGACCTGTCCCAGGTGTTCAACATCCTGGGGCACTCCTTCCTGCCCATACTGACCCTGGTGATCCTCAACATGCCCCTGCAGGCCCTGGTCATGCGCAACAACATGGTCAACATCCTGGAGGAGGACTTCGTGATGGCCGCCAAGGCCAGGGGGCTGAAGCAGAGGACCCTGGTCCTAGGCCACGCGGCCCGCAACGCCCTGCTCCCGAGCATAACCAACCTCGCCCTCAGCTTCGGGAACATCCTCGCCGGGGCCTACCTCGTGGAGATCATCTATTCGTACCCAGGCATGGGGTTCCTGATCGAGCAGTCCGCCCTGGTCCGTGACTATCCCGTCATAGAGGGGGTCTTCTTCGTCACCGCCATCATGGTGATACTGGCGAACCTGGTCGCCGACATAGCCTACCTGTACCTGGACCCACGAGTGGAGTATTGATCGGAGTGGTCGACGTAAAGAAGTTCCTCGTACGGCGCTGGAAGGACCTCGGGGTGATAACGGGGAACTGGTCCGGGAAGATAGGCTTCGCGATCACCGCCGCCTTCGTGATCGTCGTGTTCTTCGCCCAGTGGATCGCCCCCTATTCGCCGACCAGGCAGTTCCCCGTCGCCTACGCCCCCCCGTCCTTCGCCCACCTGCTTGGGACGGACGACATCGGCGAGGACCTGTTCAGCCAGCTGATCTGGGCGGCCAGGGGGTCGTTCATCATAGGCGTCTTCGCCGGGGCCATAGCCACGGTGATAGGCACCGGGATCGGGCTCCTCTCCGGCTACCACGGCGGCCGGACCGGGGAGGGGCTGATGCGGTTCACCGACGTGGTGCTGGTCCTCCCCCTCCTCCCTCTCCTGCTGGTCATCGCCTCGGTCTTCCCCGCCAACGTCATCCTCGTCATCGGGGTCATAGGCTTCCTCTCGTGGCCATCCATGGCCAGGGTGATACGGTCCCAGACCCTCACCCTCAAGACCAGGCCCTTCGTCGACGCGGCCAAGCTCTCAGGGATGAGCGACTCGCAGATAATGCTGACCGTCCTCCTCCCCAACATGCTCCCCCTGGTGGTGCTGTACGGGGTCTATGCCGCCGTGACCGCGGTGGTGATCGAGGCAGGGCTAGACTACATCGGGCTCGGCGCGGTGACCAACCTGAGCCTGGGGACGATGCTCTACTTCGCCCTGAGCAGGAACGCCCTTCTCATCGGCGCCTGGTGGTGGTTCATCCCCCCCGGCCTGCTGATAGCCGTCCTCGGCATCGGATTCATACTCCTGGCCCACGGCGTCGAGCGCATCGGGAGGGTCAGGTCTTGAGCGCGGGGGGCTCCGGGGACATGACCCAGCCCGTCGCCCGGTTCGAGGACCTAGTCATCACCTACCCCTCGGCCAGGGGGAGCCTGAAGGCCGTCGACGGCGTGACCCTGGAGGTGGTCAAGGGGGAGTTCCTCGGGTTGGTCGGAGAGTCCGGCTGCGGAAAGACGACCCTGGCGCTCACGCTCCTGCGGATGAACGAACCGGGGAAGGTGACCGGGGGCTCCGTGAAGGTCGAGGGGATAGACCTCCTGTCGTTGGACGCCGACGCCCTGAGGAGGTTCCGATGGGAGAAGGTCGCCATGGTGTTCCAGGCGGCGATGAACACCCTGGACCCGGTCAAGACCGTCGAGTCCCAGATCGTCGAGACCATCGTCCAGCACAGCCAGGAGACCAAGGAGCAGGCCAGGGCCAAGGTCCAGGGGCTCCTCGAGCTCGTCAGCATCGACCCCGCGAGGGCGAAGTCTTACCCCCACGAGCTCAGCGGCGGGATGCGTCAGAGGGTGGTCATCGCCCTCGCCCTCTGTCTTTCCCCGGACATACTGATCGCGGACGAGCCGACCACCGCCCTCGACGTCGTAGTCCAGGCGGGGGTCATGAGGACCCTGAAGGCGCTGCAGGCCAAGCTCGGGGTCACCACCATCCTCATCACCCACGACATATCGATCATGAACGGGACCGCCGACAGGCTGGCCATAATGTACGCCGGGAAGATAGTCGAAGTCGGGCCCACCCAGCAGGTGATCGCTGACCCGCAGCACCCCTACACCCAGGCCCTCCTCGGCGCCGTCCCCGCCATAGGGAGCGGGACGACAGTGGTCAAAGGCATCCCAGGGAGCCCCCCTGACCTGATATCGCCGCCGGCCGGATGCAGGTTCGCCCCCCGCTGCCCCTACGCCTTCGACAGATGCACAAAAGAAGAGCCCCCTCTGGTCGGCGACGGCAAAGACATGGTCGCCTGTTGGTTGAGGACGAAATGAGCTCCGACAACGTCGCCGTGGACATAAGGGACCTGCGGGTCTACTTCCAGATCAAGAACGAGCCCGCAGCCGCGAGGAAGGGGGGCCCCCGGCTCGTCAGGGCGGTGGACGGGATCAGCCTGAAGGTGAAGCGCGGGGAGGTCATCTCCTTGGTGGGCGAGAGCGGGAGCGGGAAGACCACCCTCGGGAGGGCCGTCGTCGCCCTCACCAAGCCGACGTCGGGGGAGGTCATCATCGACGGGAAGAAGGTGAACTTCGGCAGGAGGAAGGAGCTGAAGGGCCTCTGGAAGAAGGTGCAGATGGTCTTCCAGGACCCGTACAGCACCTTCAACCCGCTGTCGACGGTCTACGACACCCTCTCGACCCCGCTGGAGAGGTTCAAGCTGTCCAAGGGGGACGAAGAGACGAAGTCGAGGATCGAAGAGGCCCTCAGGGGGGTCGGCCTGAACCCCCGCGAGATCTGGGACAAGTATCCCAACCAGCTGAGCGGAGGCCAGAGGCAGAGGGTCTCGGTCGCGAGGGCGATGATGGTCGAGCCCGAGGTGATCATCGCGGACGAACCCGTCTCCATGATCGACGTCAGCCTCAGGGCCGGGATCCTGGAGCTCCTGAAGGACCTCAACAGGAAGGGGAAGCTGACCATCATATTCATCACCCACGACCTGGCCGTCGCCCTCTACATCAGCGACAGGATCGCGGTCATGTACCGGGGGAAGATAGTCGAGATAGGCTCCTCCAAGGAGATAGTGGAGTCCCCCCTCCACCCATACACCGAGCTCCTCCTCAGGTCCGCCCCCAGGCTCAAGGGGGAGCAGACATGGTCGGAGGAGGACACCGCGGTCTTCAAGACCGTGGACCCCGACGAGTTCCAGGGGTGCCCGTT
>JAJZOO010000001.1 GCA_021811485.1 archaeon | reverse complement strand
AGCAGGTGGAGGCCAACAGGGGCGTCGCGAAGAAGCTGGAGCTCCTCATACCTGGCCTCAGGGGATACAGAAGCAAGGAGGACATCAGGGTATCCGACGAGCTCCTTAGGAACCAGGTGGCCGACAGGCTCGACAAGGTGAGGGACAACCTCCAGCAGCTGAGGAAGCAGGTAGCATCGAGCAACGACTTCACCAACCTGACGAGCGTCGGGTCCCTCATTTCCCAGGTGCAGGCGCTCAGCGGCGAAGTGCGGCACGCGGGGCAGGGGTACTCGGGTTGGGTCGCCCCGATTCAAATCACCGACGACAAGCTGAACAAGCTTTACGACTACGATTACTCGTTCGTCACTGCGGTCTTCCAGCTGGACGACGCGACGTCGCCAGGGAAGCTGGCGTACGACGGCGCCGCCCCCAACGCCATCCAGGCGGCGATGGGTGGTTTCGTCCGGGGAGTGGCTGACATCAGACAGAAGTGGTCGCAGAGGATGGAGGCCATAGAGGGCATAGCCCTCGGCCGGTGAGTGCTATGGTGTTCGGGAAGAAGAGCGAACCAGTCCCCGCCACAGGGGGGAGCGTATTCGGTTCGACGACGTTCGCCTGGGACGACAAGGACAAGCAGCCTTCGCCGGGAGTCTACAACGTGCTCTGGAAGGCGCCCCGCCAGATCAGGCTCAACGACAACGTCGTGGTGAGGGAGGACGAGATCGCGGTGTTCTACCGGGACGGGAAGGCGCTGACATACTTCGACCAGCCCAACAGGTACGCGCTGACAGACTTCAACGCCCCCGTGGTGGGCAACCTCCTGAAGTTCTTCACCGGGGTGACCCAGTGGGCCGAGGTCTATTTCGTCCCGAAGCGATATCTCGACGGGAAATTCGGGACCACCCAGCCCTACCAGTTCACCGACCCGACCTTCGGGATAGTCAACCTGAGGGTGTTCGGCGAGTACAGGTGGAGGATTTCGTCCCCCGAGCTTTTCATCAACCAGTTCGTAGGGACCTTCGGCGCGGACACCTCAGTCGACGTGGAGGAGAGGGTGAGGGAGCAGCTGGTCATCCTCGTGTACAACGCACTGGGGAAGATGAAGCAGCAGGGGTTGAAGGTCACGGACCTGGCGGCCAACCTCATGAACATCGAACAGGAGGTGCTCGCCGTCGGCCCGGACCACCTCGGGCAGTATGGGATTGAAATCAACAAGGTCTCGGGGCTGAACATCAGTCTCCCCGATGAGGTCCAGCATGCTATTGACACCAGGTCAGAGATGCAAGTTCTGGGGGTCAATTTCATGCAATACCAGACCGGAAAGGCCATCGACAACGCCGCGAAGAACACAAGCGGAGGGGCGGGGATGTTCGCGGGCCTCGGGGCAGGGATTGGTGCTGGAGGGGCGATTGGAGGGCAGATGGCCCAGGGGATGGGCCAGACTATGAACCAGAGGAGCTGTCCCAACTGTGGTTCTCTGATATCGGCTACGGCGAAGTTCTGCCCGAACTGCGGAGCCACCATCGCTGGATCTCAGGGCCCACCAGCACCGGCTGGCACGAGCAAATTCTGCCCGAACTGCGGCAGCCCGATAGCTGCCGGGGCGAAGTTCTGCAATAATTGTGGGACCAAGCTTTAGGTGAACCTGATGTTTTGTCAAAAGTGCGGAGCCCAGTTACCCGACGACGCAGAGTTCTGTTCCAAGTGCGGCGCGAAGGTCGGCCAGGCGTCGCAGGGGGCACCGCAGACCGCGGCCGCCCAGCAGGATGTCTTAGCCTCCACCGGCGCGACATCCCTGAAGTGTCCCAGCTGTGGGGCCCCGATAGCCCCCAAGTTCGGCGAGATGTTCATCACCTGCGAGTACTGCGGGAGCAGCGTATCCCTCGGGAACCAGGGGTGGAAGAGCATCGACAAGCACACGATGCTCCCCGTCAAGATAGCTCAACAGGACGAGCTGATGAAGGAGATCCATGGGCTCATGGACAGGGGGTTACTCCACCGCCACCTTCAGGAGTCGTCTACCCTGGAAGAAGTCAACCTGGCCCTGGTCCCTTACTGGCTGCTGCCTGTCTCTGCGAGGACCTCGCTGGTGGCGGTAGACATGGCGGCTGAAGCCGGCCAGATCGCCACCACGGCGGCCCTGGCCGGGATAATGGGAGGCGCACTGGGAGGCGGGAGGGACAGGGGGTTCGGGGGAGGAGGCTTGTTCACCGGCATGATGATGGGGACGATGATGGGAGGAGGGGGGTTAGGGTTCGGTGGTGGGGGCCAGGGGAACAGCCGGGCCTATCAGATGGACAACGACTACAACTTTCCCATAGTCGGACTGAAGGCCCTCGCGGACTACCAGCCCAAGGACTACCAGTTCAACCTCGCCGACAGGGTGGTGTTCGACGTGACGAAGGTCAAAGGGATCAAGGTCCTCAACGGAGACGTCGGGGAAGAGGTAGCCAAGACCCAGGCCAAGACCCTGGTGGACCAGCTGCAGTCGCAGAAGGCACACTCCGCTCACCATATGATTCAGAAGCTTACGACGGAGTCAGACGTCGGCGAGGCAGAGCTGCTGCACGCCCCTGTCTGGTTCGCGAGATACCAGCACAAGAACGGGAAGATCGTGCTGGTGATCGACGCGAACTCGGGCGGCGTCATCAACAGCATCGGGCTCTAGGAAGACGCCTAACCCAGAAATACGCGGGGAGCTGCCAGCCGGCCATGGCCGCAAGCAAGCAGGGGGTCCCCGTCATCATCCCGAACGATGTCTGGCACCCTTTGATGGAGATAAGGTCCCAGTTGGACTCTGAGTGCCCTGGGGCGCCGACGCCCATCGAGGAGCTCCTCCGCGAGATAGTGAGGCACTATGAGCGCTGCGACAAGGCAGCGGACGAAGCCGAGGAGTTCTGCAAGAGGGCCCAAGCCTGGAAGAGAAAGAAGTAGCTGGGACCGAAGCGTGAGATGGGGGGAAACCTTCCCATGGTGGGCTGCCTGCCATAGTACGCCCTGAGTGCTGGAATTCTTCTGAATCAGGTTGTCGTGGTTGGAGGAGAAGCCGGCTGGAGAGGCGCGGCCTGGGCGCCTCCGCCGAAGAAGGCCCTTACGTTTGGGCGGAACAGATACCACAGTATGACGCCGTCGATGACCAAGCCCACCACACCCGAGATAGAGAGCAGGGCGAGGCTCGCGAGGCTCCCCACGATCCCAAGGCCAGAGAGGATGATAGCCAGTATCCTGGCCCACCCTCTTCCGGTCCAAAGACCCCAGCCCACGAGGAGCCCCAGAATCCCGAATATGGCCACCGCCCCCCCGACGGCTATCCCTATCCCTGCAGGGATGGCTAAGCCGAGGGCCGAGAGAAGCGACCCGGTTACAGCCGCCACCGCCACGCCGATGAGAAGTATGATCAGTCCCCCGAGCATCTGCAATATCGCCAGGATTGCTATCCCCGCGGGCCTGGGGGGCCTCATCAAGACATCAGTGCTTGACGACAGAGCTACATAAGCCTAAGCGCCCGTCGCGCACCTGACAGACATTTCAGCGCTGCAACGGCTTGAATTCGAACCCGCACTTGACGCACACCCTCATACCTGGCGCGTCTGTAATGACCTGACGGGTACCGCATCGGGGGCATTCTACGGTCAAGCTCGCGTGCTTCACGGACCCGGAGTGCTCCGAGCGGACCTTGTTTATGGCGTCGCTGTATGCGTCACGCCCGTAGCGAGGTGCCATGGGGCCTCCTTGGACGACCAGGAACTAAAGGTTGTCCTAGCTGACTTCGTCCAGCGTGAAAGTGAACCTGGCGCCGGCGAACTCCCCTGTGCTCACTCTCTCCCAGGTGACCTTGTACGTCTTGGTGACGTTCGCCCCGATGATGCTTATCTGCTTCGGGACTTCAGAGAATAGCCTCTCGACCTTGGCCTGGTCCTTGGTGAATATCAGGCTCCGCCTGCGCTTCATGAGGTATTTCACAGCCACGTTCCGGTGGGCGTTGCCTTCCACGGGAATCTTCTCGGTGCCGGTGTCTATCGTGAACGATCTCTTCGCCATCTCTAGGCATCTGGGAGGGGCCGCCGGTGGTAAATAGTTTCGGGGTCAAGCGGAGTGCACAATGAACTCGAATGCCAGAGAGCATGATCACAGAGAGAGGGCGCTTTAGGGTCTCTTGATATTTGTCACGAGGAGCCTGAACTGGAGGGTCTTCCCCGCCATGGGATGCCTGCCCGTCTTCCCGTACGCCTTTTCTGGAGGAAGTGTGATCTCCTTGCTCTCGTTCACCTGCATGCCGACGAGCGCCTCCTCGAAGCCGCTTATCACCTGGTGCTGGCCGAGCACAACCTGGAGGGGCTTGTAGTCCCGCGCCGGGCTGAACAGGCCAGACTTGACCGCTTCGGCCTTCATGCTTGTGTCGAACACCTTCCCGCCCGGAAACTTCCCGACGTAATGGACAGAAATCGTGTCCCCGTTCTGTGCCTTCACGTCGCTCATGACTACGATGCCGCCTGGAAGGATGTAATTAAGGACAAAGCCGCCCCTCGCTGCCTTCGTCTGCCCGTTCAGGGCCATGCGAGGCCAGGCTTCCGCGCCCCGTTCCGGTTTCAGAACGCAAAGCTGAGGTCGATCCGCCCTCGGGACTCGGCCCGCACTCGGGATTCGGGCTCTTCTTCGGTCGAGGCGGTGCTAAGCATGGAGCTCCACACCCCGCTCGGTCGAAGAAGGGTCCTCCACCCTCCTGCGTGCCTCCTCCTTCGCGCATCTCAACCCCGCCTGCGCTCCTCCACCTTCCCTGGGCGCGGTCGCCTGACCGCGCCGGGCTCTGGCGAGCACAAGGCTCCGCCTCTGACCCAAGAGCAGCCCGGAATATTCCCAGCCTCGCGCGTAACCAGCGTCGACTCGGGCTGCATCCCAGGCCATCGGCAGAGCCGACAGCGAGAGAGCTGAGACTGTTCTGGTGCGGGTCGCTGTTATCTTAGCTTGACTCTTGTTGCTGACAAAGAGCGAATATTCTTTTGACCACTGCATCGTCCTGCGGAAAGCGCGTGAGTTTCCCGAAGTCGCGACCCTCTGGGTCGGTCTACTGAAAGATGACACCGGGTGGAGCGTGCTTGAGCCCAAAGATGATATCTGCCCGCGGCCCCGGCCTTGGCATGGCCGAATCTGCGGTTCACAGATCTATGAAGGCCATAGTCAGGCGGGAGCTCGAGCGCGAGCGCTTCGCGGTGGTGGAGGAGCCGGTCGTCCCTCCAGGTCGCAGGGTGTCCTGGACCGCCTATCGTCCGGATCTTCTCGGATATAGGTCGGAGGGCGGGAAGGAGGAGGTCGTCCTCGTGGAATGTGAGACGCGCCCCCTGATGCGCAGGCTCGAAGCCAAGAAGTGCTCGACGGTGTGGTTTCAGCCGCGCGTCTATCGGGGCGGGTCCGTCAGGAAGATACTCGCCGTGCCGCAGGGCAGGCTCCATCGGGTCGACATGAGAATCAGGCGCAGCTGGGACATCTGGGTCCTCGGCCGAGACGCGACCATGGCGAAGTTTCCGGCCGTTCAGGAGAGTGCCGCCTGCGAGCCACGTTTCTCAAAATCGATAATCGAAGCAAGCGATTAATATGCGTCGTGTGTTTAACAAACCACTCGTCCGGCCAGGAGAAGGATGGATTCGCGGAGAAGAAGAGGTGCCGGGGAAAGCCTCGGCGCCTGGTACCATCCGCGAGCGGGATGGTGGCGCGTAGAGCCGGGGAAACCCGGACTTCAACGAAGGCCAAACCGAGGGCGAACCGGGACGGCGGCGGTGAAGGAACGCTACGAAGCCGCCGTCGGAGGAAAGCCACATCCCTCCTGAGAGCCGGGCGAGGCAACCAAATATCAGCCGGTTCTCACCTCTAGCGGGGGACTTCGGAGATGCTCTACAAGGACCGGGCGGACGCAGGAAAGCGCCTCGCGGGGGCCCTCCTGCATCTCAGGGGCGAGGACTTGGTCGTGCTCGGGATACCGAGGGGAGGCGTGGTGGTGGCGAACGAAGTTGCCAAGACGCTGGACGCCCCGCTGGACGTCGTGGTGACCAAGAAGATTGAAGCGCCAGGGGAACCAGAGTATGCCCTCGGAGCGGTCACCCAGGAAGGAGAAGTGATGATGGACAGGCAGGCTGCGGAGTCCTTGGGGGCCAGTGCGGCGTACCTTGACTACCAGATTCGACTCAAGCGGGAAGAGGTGAAGGACAGGATGCAGAAGCTGCGGGGGTCAGCCCCCTACCCTAGACTGGAAGGCAAGGTGGTGGTCATAGTGGACGATGGCATAGCCACCGGGAGTTCGGTGAGCGCGGCCGTGATGTCGGTGAAGAAGCGGGGCCCGAAGGATGTCATCGTCGCGGTTCCGGTGGCGCCGGCGGACGCGGTGCAGGCCCTCTCCGAAGACGGAACCAAGGTCGTCTGTGTTTCGACCCCAGGACCGTTCCTGGCCATAGGGGAGTTCTATGAAGACTTCGGGCAGGTTGAGGACATCGAAGTGAAGAGAATCCTTGACGAAAACGCTGCAAGGCGCCGCTGAGGCCCCACGCCCTTAGCATCCAGGGGGGAGCGAGGCCGAGCTTTGGACGTCCGCAAGTTCGAGGGCGACCTCTACGAGCTCGCCGGCAGGGCCTGCCACGTCGACACCGAAGAAGTAAGATCCAAGGTGTTTGCCATCGCCGACGTCCTGGTCAACCTTTACAAAAAGAACCTCGTGAAGATCAACCATTCGGCCCTGGAGTTGGTGTGCGCCAGGGGCCTGATAAAGCAAGGCTACGATGTGAAAGTAGAGCACAGGCTGGACAAGATCCTGGTCTGCGATGTGATGGGGTCGAGGGGGGACGGGCCCCTCATAGTCGAGATAGAGACCGGGTTCATACCGCCCGAAGCGGCCCTGGAACCTTCGGCGTATGCGCGGAGCCGGATTGCCAGCAAGATATCCAGGTACAGCAGGTATGCGGGGAAGTTCGCCCTGGGGACAACTCCCTCGTACATTCTGGACATCCCCGGGTTCTTCATCGGGGCTCCACGGAACAGGACCCACGAAGAGGCCGCACGGATCAAAGAGCTCACCGACGTCGCCTACAACAAGCCCGAGATCTCCATAGACGACCTTATGCAGGCGAGGCTTCACGCCGTGTTTCTGATAGATGTCGACTCCGGGGGTGTACAGGAAATCGACCCCGAGGCCTACGATAGGATGGCGCTGGCCGTCCTGGATTGGCGCCGGAGTGTCCAAGGCTTAAATCCGCGCTGAAACGCAACACAGCGCGGGTTCAATTTCGCAAGCGCGTGCAGGCTGACAGGACCCGTGTTTTGGAGGGGTGATTCTTGCCGGACCAGGTGAGCGGCCGGGTCGCCCTCGCAAACGCCCTCTTCCGGATAGGAGCCCTCCGGTTCGGGAAGTTCAAGCTATCCAGCGGCAAGGTCAGTTCCTACTATCTGGACCTGAGGGTCGTTCCGAGCGACCCTGAAGCATACGGTCTCGCTATATCGGCCTATCTTGCTGCTGCGAAGGGAATCGGAGAATCCAGCTTCGACGTAGTGGCGGGCGTCGCTACGGCTGGGGTGACCATCTCATCTCCCCTCGCCTACGTCCTCAAGAAGCCGATGGTCTACGTGAGGAAGGAGGAGAAGGGGCACGGCCTCGGGAAGCTGGTCGAAGGTGCGGTCAACCCGGGATGGCGGGCCTTGGTCATCGACGACCTGGTGACTACAGGAGGGAGCGTCATCTCGTCGGTGGAAGCGCTGAGAAGCGTGGGGTGTGTGGTCAGGGACGCCTTAGTTCTTGTGGACAGGCTGGAAGGAGGAGGGGCGAACCTCGCGCGGGCAGGGGTCAGGCTCAGCGCCTTCGCAGACATCACGGAGCTTGTCGAGACCCTCCACGGCCAGGGGAAGATCACCAAGGCGGACCTCCAGGCTGTGCTCAAGCAGATGGAAGGAAAATAGATGGAAGCTAGCGCAATCGAGGTACAAATGGGAAGTCTGCGCTTCGCCAACCCCACGGCGCTGGCCTCGGGCGTGCACGGAAGCTCCCTGTCGAAGGTGTTGCAGGCACTGAAGATGGGAGCAGGTGCGGCGGTCACGAAGTCGATCGGAGTGGCGCCGCGAGAAGGTTACCCAGACCCGACCATGGTCGAAGTCGAGGGCGGGATGGTCAATGCAGCCGGGCTCCCTAACCCTGGAGCGGCGATGTTCTCCGAGCAGCTGGCCGAGGTGGAAGGAAAGAGCCTCCCGATTGTAGTCTCAGTCTTCGGAGCAGACGAAGCGGAGTTCACATCTGCGGTCAGGGCCCTGGATGGGAACGACTTCGTCGCCTATGAGCTCAACCTAAGCTGCCCGCACGTGTCGGGGGTCGGCATCGAGGTCGGGCACCTCCCCGAGGAGGTGAGCAGGGTCACCAAGGCCGTGAAAGCTGCCACGGGCAAGCCGGTGTTCGCCAAGCTATCCCCCAACACGGAGAGACTGGTCGAGGTCGCCCAGGCGGCGGTGGATGCGGGGGCCGATGGCCTGACGGCCATCAACACGGTGAGGTCGTTCCCAATTGATATCGTGAAAGGGGGGCCCGCCCTCTCGCATGGCTTCGGTGGCCTGTCTGGGGCGGCGATAAGGCCCATAGCACTGCGCTGCGTCTACGAGCTGAGGGAGCAGTTGGGCGTCCCCATCGTCGGGTGCGGCGGGGTGGGGACATGGGAGGACGCGGTGCAGTTCTTCCTGGCTGGTGCGAACATGGTCCAGCTAGGTACCTCGACAATCAAGAGGTTTGACAGATTCAACGATGTCAACCTGGGGATCATCTCTTACATGAAGAGGAAGGGTTTTGCAAAGCTTGAAGACCTTGTCGGGCGGGCGCACGCCAGATGAATTCTGACAGGATGGCGCACAGCTTCAGAGAGCGGGTCCTTGAAGCCTCGCGGCGGAGGGGCTCGAAGGTCGTCCTCAACCTCGACTTCGCCGGCCCCTACGAAGGAAGGCTCGACAATGCTGTGCGAGTGCTCAACGAGACCAAGGAGCACCTGGCCGCGGTCAAGGTGAACCACCACCTGCTGCTTCCGTTCGGTCTCCAGGGCATAAGGGCTGTCATCGACATCTGCAAGGAAGAAGGGCTCCCCCTGATCGCGGACCTGAAGATGAACGACATAGAGTCCACCAACCTGAACATAGTCGACTCGCTCCTCGGTTACGGCTTCGACGCCGTCATAGCGAACCCCTTCGTAGGGAAGGCAGAGGGCCTGGGAAAGGCGATCGAGAGGATCCACTCCAAGAACGGAGGGATACTCCTCCTGGTCTACATGAGCCACAAGGGGGCGGACGAAGGGTATTCACTCCGCCTCGAAGGGGGCGAACCGCTGTACCGGGTATTTGCCAGAAGGGCAAAGGAGTGGGGTGCGGACGGGGTGATAGTCTCCGCCAAGTCCGCAGAGAAGATAGTCGAAACCAGGCAGATCGTGGGGAGGGAGTGTCTGATATTCTCGCCCGGAGTCGGTGTCCAGGGGGGCGACGCTTCCGCAGGCATCGCGGCGGGCGCGGACTTCGTCCTAGTGGGGAGGACGATCACAGAGTCTCTCGACCCGGCGAAGACTGCAGCCGAGCTGAAGTCGGTCTAGGGCCGGGTCGCCCCGCTGCGCCAGCCTGAAGAGCAGCGCTCCATGTCGCCCGGGAAGCCGACAGCTAATGGCTGGGCCTGGTCCCTCGCGGCGCTCGAGGCGAACTGGCCGCGGGACTTACTAGGTCGGGGCCTCGGAGGAGTAGTAGTCCCAGATTCGCTTCTGCGCCTCCTTGACGTAGTTCATCTCGGCCGCGGATAGCCGGGGGTCCGAAGCTCTGGAATAGGGACGCCTCAGCGACTGTGGGAGTTCGTCGTCGCAGAAGAAGCCCCCGCCTGGAAAACCGGTGTCCTTGCGGACGATGATGGCGGCGAAACCGGGAGCCCCCCTGGCGTATTCCTCCCTGTCCACCGCGACGATGGCGTCGAAGAGCGCCTTCCCCCTCGAAACCCCCATTATCTTCATCAGCTGCCCATAGGCGAGGGTCCCACGTGACCCGGCCGCCCTGACGAGTTCCCGCCTCAGTTCTCCCAGATCGGGCGAAGCTATCCCTCCCCACTCATGGCCCCGGACGCCGCAGCGCCGCAGCATCTCACTACCAAACCATCGACCCTGTGCGACAATTCGTCCCCCAATCTCCCTCAAATCATCCAGGGGCTTGCCAGTGGCGCCTGGGAGAAGCTCAGGACTCCAGGCTCTTGGCCACTTTGAACTGGTCGCCGACCACCGACCGCATATTGAGCAGGCCGAGCGGCTTGCCGTGGTCGGTCACGAACAGCGTCCTTATCTTGCGCTTCGCCATCAGCTTAATTCCTTCGGACAGCGGCTCGTCGGCCTCGATGGAGACCATGGGGGAGGTCATTATCTTCCTCACGGGCACCACGGATGCGACCAGGTCGTCCGCCGCCACGTGGTTCAGTATGTCTCGTTCAGTCATGATCCCCTTCGGCTCTCCGTTCACGAGGACCAGTATGTTCCCTGCGCCCTTGTCGCGCATCTTCTGGGCTGCTCTCAGGACCGACTCGTTGGCGTCGATCATCAGAGGGTCGGTTTTCACGAAGCTCCTGACGGTCGGGGCTTTGGTCTCGGCCGCTTCGATCCAGAATGTGAGCGAATACTGGCAGCTCGGGCACTCCTCGGGGGTTCTGTCTCCTTCAAAGACATACCCGCACCGGTAGCATTGCCACTTTGCCATCCCTGAAAAAATGGCGGGCCGTAGTATATTAAGAGCGTGGGGAGCCGCCGAGGGCAGCGTTTGGGGGGCCGTGCGCGTCGGGGCCGCTCGGCGTCTGGGCGATGAGCAATCTCGCCCTCCGCTGGCAGAGAGATGCTTTGTCGGTGTAGTCTCTCCATGTGGCGTAGTTCGCCTCCACCTTGGAGAGCAGCAGCAGGATCTCCGCGGCCTGAAGATAGCGCGCGGTCGCGGTCTCCTTATCGCCGGCCTTCTCCGCGGCCTCCGCGTCAGAAATCAGCTGTTGTGCGTACCAACTCAGCTTCTGGGCGCGGCTCATCGGGGGCCTGGGGGCCGGTTGCATGTCCTCCGGATGGGATCGCAGGAGGCAAAAGAACGGCGTGTCGAATTCCTTAGACGATTGGGAGAAGTAGGCGAGTCATGCCTCAGCTGAACTTGATGGTCATGCCTACGGCTATCCCGTTGGCGGCCGCGAAGCCCCCCTGGGCTTCGATGACGTAGTTGGCCTCGGCGGTGGGCGTGTAGACTGTGCAAGTGCCGCTGTTGTAGCAGGGGGGAGCGGAAGCCACGAGGTAGACGACCTGACCGGAGTCCCCCGTTGCGTTTATCCAGATTATGTCGAGGCTGGTGTTGGTGTCGTACATCCAGAAGGCCCACTTGCCGTAGGTTGGGAACGCGAAGAGCATGGTGGTGGCGTCCGTCACCCTCCTGTTCATGAGCCCGGACTCCCTCTCCGCCTGCGTCGTTGCCGTGAAGTTGAATTCGAACGTCTTTCCATTGAGCGCGAAGGCCGAAGGCACAGGGGTGCTGACGCTCCCGGGCTGAGAGTACGTCGAATAGACATTGTAGGCCAGCAGGGCGACCCCGGAGACGCCCAGCAGGACTATCACCAGCAAGGCCGCCTTCACCCAGGACACCGGGGAGGTTCGGCCAGAGGGGCTATTTTATGCCGTTGGCGGAGGAGGTGGAAGTCTGACCCGGGAGCATGGCCACATCCCGCGCTTGTTTTTTAAGTGAGCATCGGGGAAACGGTCAGAGAGACTCAATGTCGGCCCGCGAGGACGGTCCTGTCGATGGTGGATTGGAGAACCCCAGAGACGCCGAAGTGCTGAGGACGATAGAGGACGAAAGGCTTGCAGTCTTCACCTTCGACGGGCTGAGACGAATCACCAGGACGCATCCGGAGACGCTCTCAAGGGCCTTGGAAAGACTGGAGGAGAGCGGCGCGATTGTGAGATCACCTGAGGGATATAGCCTCGCAGAGAAGGCGAAGGGGATGCCCCCTTTCAGGCGCGCAGCTGCGGGCTCCAAGAGCATACCTGTGCTGCACACCTATCTGCCGTACCCGGGTAGCGCCTCGAGGATTGCCGACGCCCTGAAGGGCAGGTGGTTCGACAACGCCAGGTGGGTCGGGATGGCGGAGGAAGACGGCGGGTTCGTCATGAAATGGGTTACAGCCGATGGGACGGCTTTGATCGATGCGAAATTCACCTCGGGTCAGCTCGACATCGAAGCCAAGGTCTCGCGCGACTCTGACCTCCCCAAGGCGGTGCGTGCGGCCCACCAACTGGTAGGGAGGATCTCTAGGCTCTATGGCGGCGAGAGACCGGTGAACAGGACCGGGTTCATGCGCATAGGGCACTTCGCGCCCTCCGCCATGTGACCGGGTATCTTCCAAACCCCCTCAACAAGTAGCTCCCCCTCCTGAGCGACTGCGATGATTCAAGACACCGTGAAAGGGAGCGGAGGAGAGCGGCTGCTGCAGTCGTTCTCGGAAGCTGTGACAGAGCTGGCAGAACGCGTCTCGCCGTCGGTGGTGAGCGTAGGCACAGGGGAGAGGAGCGGGAGCGGCGTCGCCTGGTCCGGAGAAGGTATCGTCGTCACCGCAAGCCATGTAGTTGGTCGTTCGGCTTCGCCCACCGTGACTCTGTCTGGGGGACGGAAGGCCCAGGCAAGCCTGGTGGGCTTGGACCCCTACCTCGACGTGGCGGCCCTGCGGGTCGATTCAGATGGGTTATCCCCGTTGGCCCGGGGGACCGCGGAAGGGGTCCGGGTCGGGCAATTCGTCCTCGCTCTCGCGAACGCCACAGGCAATGGAGTCTCTGCCACCTCAGGAATCGTCACTGGCGCCAGGAGGAGCGCTCGGGGATTCTGGGGCGTCAGGATAGACGACGCCGTGGTGACAGATGCGAGGCTGAACCCAGGCTATTCGGGCGGGCCGCTGGTAGACTCGTCGGGGCGCCTCCTCGGCTTGAACGTCGCCTACTTCGCCGGCCGGGGGGTCGCTGTGTCGGTGGACTCCTTGGAGGAGGCAGTGGCCAGGATGTCGAAGGACGGCGGCGCGAAGAGGGGCCGCCTGGGGGTCGTGGTCGAGCCCATAGAGCTTCCGCAAGGGGTGTCAAGACTGCCCGGGGTCGACCAGGACGAGGCGCTTCTCGTGAAGTCCGTGGAGCCTGGTTCCCCCGCCAGGGATTCGGGCGTGGCCCTGGGCGACATCATCCTCAGCCTCGGCGGGACCAAGGCCACTGACGAGTACTCTCTGTACAGGGCGCTCGGAGGGGACGTGGTCGGGAAGGGCGTGGCGCTGCGGATCCTGAGGGCTGAGAAGGTAGCCGAGCTTCAGGTGACGCCCAGGGAGGCCGAGGCATGACGCGTCGCGACTTCCTGGCATCGCTTCCGAAGGAACCCAGCTTCCCTCAGCCGGGAGGCCCCCGGGAGCCCCTCCCACCGCTCCGGCCGCCGTTCTAGACAGGCCCAGCGGGGTTGATTAGGGGGCTTAGCGGAAGGCACCTGTGAGCGAAATCAAGGCGAAGACGCCCCACGGCGAAATCACGATAGACCAGCTCGCGGCTATCCAGCCCGGGATGGCCGCCCTCATGAAGGAGACGGGGGACAGGTTCACGCAGACATATTATGCGGCAAAGGGAGGCAACTGGAAGCTGGCGGCCCACCACCTGAACCAGGTGAGGGCATCTTTCAGAACCGCGAAGGTGACCCGGCCCAAGTACGCGGAAGACCTCGCGGCGTTCGACAGCGAGTATCTCCTCCCCATTTTCCAGGCGATCCATGCCCAGGAGTGGGGGGAGTTCGAGAAGGCGTTCAGGAAGGGCGAGGTGGGCTCCGACATATACCACGACAAAAGAGGATACCCGCACATCAGATACGTACTCCCGAAGGATCCTCCGGCCAACTTGTACCTGGGCCCTCCCGAAAAGTTCAGGAGGGAGCAGGTCGACTCCGAAAGCTCGTAGCCGAGTCTGCCGGCGCGGGAGATATTCCCAAGGCAGCGAAGGACGGGACCGGGCGGAACCGTATGGCCACATCAAGGCGGCATATGTAATTTATAGCGGCGAGACAGAGCAAACTCAGTAATGCAGAGCTCGACTGTCGATACGGACCTCCTTCAAAGGTTCGATTCGGAGGTCATGGCCAGGGTTCCTCAGTTGAGGGATGGGACGGTTAGTAATCCCACCCCCCTGGTTGAGGTGACGGACGACTTCATCCGTTGCGCCGACTCGGAATACGGAGTGAGACTGAGTGGGAAGGGTGTCAGGGTGTTCCTCAAGATGGACTCCAAGCTCGTTGGGGGATCGGTCAAGGTCAGGCCCGCCGTCGCAATCCTGCGCGACGCGATAGCTTCGGGGAGGCTGACCAAGGGTCAGACCGTCTTCGAGGCGACGTCGGGCAACTTCGGCCTCGCCCTGGGCACCCTCAGCAGGCTCGGCCTGGACGTAGTAGTCCTAGTCTCGAGGAGGCTGCAGCAGGGGGTGATTGACGGTCTGCGCTCGAGCGGGGCCAAGCTTGTGAACCTGGACATAGACATCTGCCCTGCCCCTGGGCTTGGGGACGCGAACCTGGCCGCCGCGAAGGGCATCGCGTCCAGCGTCAGGCAGCAGCTCGCCGAGCTCGGGCTGGACCCGGCGAAGTTTGATGGGGCAAGGGGAGAAGTAGAAGGCTTGCTCGCAAGGCAGGACGCGATCGGGCTGGCAAAGCTGCTGGCCACGTCCTATGGCGGCTTCTGCACCGCGCAGTATGAGAATGACCTGAATGTGGAGACCCATAGGATGGTGACCGGGCCGGAGATAGATATGCAGTTGCGGGAGAAAGGCGCCTCTCTTGGAGGGGCGGACTTCGTCTGCGCCTTCGGCACAGGGGGGACAGCAACCGGAGTGAGCAGATACGTCCGCGCCGAGCATCGGAGGAAGGGCGTCAGAGTGATCTTCCCGGTCGCTGGCCAGGACGTCGCCGGGATCAGGACCAGGGAGAAGGCGGCGGGCCTGAAGTTCTACGAACCTGACTCCTACGCTGGAGAGCACGAAGCGGACTTCGAAGAAGCGAGCAAGTTCTTCGAGTTCATGAACAAGAAGGGGCACGACATCGGTGAGAGCGGGGCGCTGGCGCTCTACGCGGTCATGCAGCTGGCGAACTTTGGGACCGGGACGAAGTTCGTGGTGATGGTTGCCGACGGCTCCTCCAAGTACCTCTCAGAGGTCAGCGCGGTGGCCAAGAGGGGCAGGAGGGACCAAGTCAGGCTGGACGAGGCTGCGTCGAGCATCAAGGAGTATGGAGGGATCGTCTGGGTCCACAACATGTTCGTGCCGAGGGACGAGGGGAGGAGCGTCATCGCCTCTGCCCTGGGGGTGGAGGAGGAGAGCATCAGGGTGGCGAACGTGAGGGACGTCCAGGCCGTGCTCAACGGGGTCGAGCCGTCAGAGGAGTTCGAAGGGCTGCTGCATGGAGACGACAAGCCGCTCCTACTGGTATGCGTCGCCGGGAGCACGTCGATGATGATCGCCAAGGTGCTGGAGAGGAGGGGGGTCGCTGCCGAGAGCCTCGTCGGCGGCATATCAGGACTGCCTGGGTCCAAGGGGAGGCAGATGTTCGACCTCGTCCAGATTGCAGGGAAGTGAGCAGGCCCGGTAGGGGAGCCCCGGGGCGGGACTACCTCCGGCGTCTCACTCGGGGGCGGACCAAGACCTTCTTGGGCTTTGGACCTAGGGAGAGGACAGTCTTCTCGTAGTCGGACCACCTCACCCCGAGCTTCTGGGCTACCATCATCTCGATTGTCGTCGCGAACGCGTGCTCGTTCCTGTATGGAGCCTTTGGATGGTCCCCCGGCTCCGCGTCGATGGGGTGGAGGTTCATCTTGCGCTCGGCCTCGAAGCCGACGTCGAAGGCCACGACTTCCCTGTCGGTGATGCCGTGCATCTTGCACAATTCGTACTCTATCATCTCGTGCAGAGCCACCAGGAACACGTACCTCTGGTCCTTCATCCTGCTAACCATGATCTGGGCAGGCTTGCCTGGGATCCAGTCGCCTACAGTCTCATACCTCTGTTTCCTGTGCGGCACCTGGGCTATGGTGAAGATCGGTCTGACGCCGCCCTTCTTCCCCAGGCTCTGACGGAGGAGGGCAGGGGGGGCCCTGCGGGCGGGGCCGTCGGAGCGCATGGAAGGTCGTCGCAGGCCTTGGGAAGACATGTTACTCAGAAAATCCCCCGTGGAAGGGCCCTAAGGGATAGGCTGTCAAAACGGCATCCCCTTTTGGTAAACCAAAATTAGCCAGCCCATCTGGCCACGTCTCTGGTTATCTACATCGTCGACCGCCGATGTGTTCTTTGGAGTTTGTTCGATGATTGCCAAACGGATTAACTAGGGGTCTCCGGAGGCGTGAAGGCGCCTCTGCCGGTCTGCGCCGGCCTTCCCTCAGCTATGGCCTGATCCCCGCGGTCGTGACCAACCAATGATTCCCCAGGCGTCTGACGCCTCTCCGGGCCTGGCCCTTTCGGCCTGGGGGGCGGAAGGCCCCAGATTCATTGCTCCCGCCTCGGGTGTACGGCTGTAGGCTGCGTCCACGTCGGCACCGCGGCTGCGACCGGAGCTCAGGCCTTCCTGAATTCCAAGGCCGCGGAGTTCATGCAGTAGCGGAGCCCGGTAGGCTTGGGGCCGTCGTCGAACACGTGACCCAGATGGACGCCGCAGTTGGCGCACGTAACCTCTGTCCTGGTCATCCCGAAGCTGCGGTCGGCCTCTTCCTTGATCGCGGTTTCTGAGACAGGCCGGAAGAAGCTGGGCCACCCCGTGCCCGACTCGAACTTGGTGTCCGAGCTGAAAAGCGGGGCGCCGCAGACCACGCAGTGATAGACCCCGGCCTCGTGGCTGTCCCAGTATTTGCCTGTGAAAGGCGCCTCCGTCCCCTTGAGGAAGCAGACGTCAACGGCCTCCCGGTCCAGCTGAGCCTTCTTCTTCGCCATCTCCTCCTTGGTGAGCATCTACGCGAGGACAGGGGAGCAGGTATAAAATTGAAGCCGTCCCGCGTGACGCGGCCGGATATTCTTAAGAGGAGCCGCAGGATTCGACGGTTTGGCCCACCATGGCGAAGTTCAGCTCGGCGCAGGAGAACTGGAAGGAGCAGACCGGGAGCATAGTGTCAGTCGAGATATCGAAGCTGTTCGTTGGGAAGACCAACGTCCGCAAGTCGCCGGGGGACGTCGGAGACCTCGTAGACTCGGTAAAGGAGAAGGGAATCCTGGAACCCGTGCTCGCCAGGCCCATCGGCGGAAGGTACGAGCTGGTCGTCGGGTCGCGAAGGTTCGAGGCTGCGAAAATCGCCGGGCTCAAGAAGATGCCATCGATAGTGAGGCCCATGACCGATGAAGAAGCGATCATAGTCTCCCTCGTCGAGAACATCCAGAGGAGGGACATCGAGCCCGAAGAGGAGTACGACGCCATCCTGGCGCTGAAGAAAGCTAACCCGCGCGCCTATGGCACGTCCGAACAGGTCGCCAGGGCCCTCGGCAAGTCAAGGAGATATGTGGAAGACAGGATAAGCGCGGTCGAGGTCGTGCGCAACATAAGAAGGGAGACCAGAGCCGACATCACCGTCAAGCAGGCCCCCCTTCCCAAAGAGCGAAAGGAGGGTGTTTTGCCCGTGAGGCACGCGACGTTCCTCCACCGGGCCGAGGAGGCATCGACCGTCCAGGAGCTCCCCAAGAGGGAGAGGGCCACGCAGCTGAAGGAGCTGGCCGAGACCATCGCGCCGATGACCACCCCCGAGGCAGAGAACGTGGTGAGTCACTTCGTCATGGCCCCGCAGCGCCCCGTGGAAGACATCAAGAAGGAAGCAGCGTACCTCCACGCCGTCAAGCTCGAAATCCTGCTGGACCCGAGGGTCGCCGACGGCCTTCGCAAAGCGGCTGAGGAGAGGAACACCACCATGGAGGCGGTGGCCACCCTCGCCATACATTCCTGGCTCAGGCAGCAGCGCTACGCCTAATCTGCCGAGGCAGACCGGCGGCCAGCCCGCCCGTCTCCGACTGGGTTGGCACACCGTGAAGTAACCGCCTGCGGACTGGAGGCAGCTCTTGTCCAAGCCCTTGACGTAGGCCAGGGCGCCTCCAGGCGGCGGGGAATGCCTTGCCAACGCCTGACTCTCGAACTCCTCGTTGGTCCACACATCCTGCCCACGGCTCCCGATTTGCCGCCTCGGTGAAGATCGACGCATTCATGCATCGGCTGAAGGGCGAGGCCCTTCGTTGCCGCCGAGAGAGCTCTCCGGGGGGTTTCCCGAACTTCTCCACGAAGGTCACAGTCGACAGCGGCTTCAGGCTCTTGCGGCCCGTGAGCTTCTTCCTAGGGTAGTCGAAGGCTACAACGGTCGTGGGGCTCACGGTCTCTGGGAAGTCATTCTTCAGCTCCCGGGGCCACGCGCCGGTAAACGTGCCGTCCGCCGGCTGCCGGCCTCACCGCTCGGCTTCGGTATTTATCACAGGTTCCCGGCCCCCAGGCGGCCGATGTCCCCAAGAGCCAAGCTCCTCCTCTCCCTGCCTGTCATCGCTGCCGCCGTAATCGTGCTCGTCTACTTCAGGCTCTTCGCGAGCCCGGTGGTAATCGCCGTCATCTTCATACTCTACGTCGTCGTAAGCCTCAGGAACAGGCGGAAGTTCAGGAAACAAGAACGGGGCGCCTGACCGAGCTCTGGCGCCAGACGAATGGGTCTTGATGTCAGGGCGAGAACCTGTCGTAGGGAGAGATGAGATCCAGCTCCCCCTCGAGGTCACGGAAGCCGGGGAGGAGGGCGCCGAGTCTCCTCCTGAAGGCGGTGGAATGGTTGAACTCGAGCAGATGGGTGAGCTCGTGCAGGACCACATACTCCCTGAGACGCTCAGGGAGGGCTATGAGCTGCCAGCTGAACGAAAGCCTGCCACCCCTGGTGCAGTAGCCCCACTTGCCCATCTCCCTCACGTCCACCCTAGCCGGCTTCGCGCCCACCCTCGGGGCCAGCTCGGCAACCTTCCGCACGACGTAGGCTGAAGTCTCGCGGAGGAACCACCTCCGGACGAGCTCCTTGAACCTCCTTCGGTCATCGGTGTAGACATCCACGACCCCCCGAGAGGGGTCCGGGACAAGCAAGTCCCCAGCGCGGTCGTGGAAGACTGCCGTGAGCATCTCCCCCCCGACCATTACAGCGTCGGGGCGGAGGATCTGCTTCGTCATGGCCATCCGTTCGTACTCCCTCCTCAGCCAGGGGGCTTTGTCTCTGATGGCCTTCTCGACGTCCACCGTCCTCCCCCTCGGGAGCACCACTTCCAGGGTCAGGTCAGGTCGGAAGCGGAAGTAGGTGTATCTGTTGCTTGTCCCTTTCACCACTGAATACTCCACAGGATTCGGTCCGAGGATGTAGTGCGGCAACTTGTCCTGCCTGGCATACAGTCAGATTGCGGCGGATTTCAAGTTGCTTGGAGTCGCGTAAAGGCCATCAGATAGCGTGAGCCGAAGTCAGCCGTCCTGACGACCTGGAACAGGCCCGAAGCGTCGACCGCGTGGACCTGGACGCTTTGTCCTCCATCGCCAGGGCGGCTGTCTCCTCTCTCCCCGCGCCTATGTCGAGTATCTTTTCCCCGGGGGAGCGGGGAGAGCATGCCGACGTCACTCCCCAGCGTCCGGAGTCGGTCGAAGCCCCTTGCCTCAGGCGGTGCCGGCTCGCAACCTGCTCCTAGCCTGACTCGCGCCGACGATTATGAGCACTGGAGCGGCCAAGTTGAGGAAGGGGATGATGGTGAAGATGGCGCCCAGCTTGAGCAGCGTCTCGTTGTACCTGCTGCCCGCCCTCCAGAGCCCGAGGAGTTCCCCCCCGATGAAACCGATCAGGGTCAGCAGCCCTCCGATCGCGAGCATGAAGAAGGCGATGAAGAGTGATGCCACGGCGGAAGAAAACTCTGCCGAGGAGAGCGACGCGGAAGCTGTCGGCGCCTGGGTTATGATGTTACTGACTGAGCCGAAGAAGCCGACCCCTCCAGCCACAGCCAGCCCCCCTCCCACTACCATGACAATGGTAAGGATGGATGGCACCGAGAACGTCCGGTCGACCCTCCTGAGGCCCCAGAAGCCTATGGCGAGAATCGCGAGCGCGATTATTTCCACTGCGCCCGTGACCGGGAGGACCAAGGTCATGCTCCGGATCGCCGGCCCCAGCGCCGCCGCGGTCTGGACCGAAGTCGCGTTCCGGACCTGGGGGAATGCGGTGAAGCTTGAGAACGCCCCCCCGAAGAGGTACAAGCTGGCGGCCCATCCGGCAACCAACCCCGCCAACTGCAGGACGCCGAACCAGAGCATCATCCCAAGAGCCGAGACTTCGCGCCCATCGGCACTCTGCGGTGCAGCAGGTACCGAAGGAGGCTCCGTGGCCATAGAGCGAAGGTGGCGTCTGAGTTATTTAAGTGGGGGAGGACTTCCGGCGACCAGTTTCAGCATGCGGATCCCCGGACGCAGGCCCGTCAGGGTCTATGTCGACGCCAAGATTCTGAACATGCATGACCCGTCGCTACCGAAGGAAGCCTACGTCGGTTACGTGGTCGACGGCAGCGGGAGGAAGAACGTGAAGCGGGTGGAGGCCCAGGAGACCGATGACGCCGAGGTCCTGGCAATCCTCTTTGCGATCGAGGAGCTGGGGCTCCTAGGCAGGTTCACCGTTGTGTGCGACCATGAGTCGGTGGTCTCTGAGGCCAGGAGGGACAGGGCGAAGAACCCGAGCGAGCTTCTCCGGAGACTGCGGGAGACCCTGCGTTCGCATCCCAAGGTCAGGCTCGAAGCTTTACAGTCCAACCCTGCCCACCAGGTGGTCACGGAATATGTCAACGCCCTGAAGGCGCCCGCGGAGAGCTGACCGGCCGTGGCCTGCCGCTGACATGGACTCCGTATGGGCGGCTCCTGAAGTACCGGATGAGAGACACGCCATCCTTCGTCACCCTCAGATTCACCTGCCATCTCTCTACCCCAGCGTCCTCGGCCGACCTGGCGGCGGCCAGTATCCTGCTGTTCGAGTCGTTGGGCGGAGGAGGGCTGAAGGGCTCAGCGTCGTACAGATAACAGAGGACTATCTTGGCCCTCCTTCCGTCCGCGAGGGACCGTCTGAGGTCGCCCATGTGCCGGATCAGCCTGTCGAAGGAATCGAACCTGCTGCTCCTCTTCCTCGCGGCTCCGTCCCCCGCGGGGAGCGTTATCAGCGGAGTCTTCACTTCGACGTACGCGTCCCCGACCATGAAGTCGATGCGCGAAGACCCCAACACGACCTCCCTCCGAACACGGCCCGAGGCCAGATGGAAGAGGGACCCGCGCTTTAGGAAGAACTCGAAGTACCGGTTGGCGGCCGTCTGGTTGATGCCGATCCAGTCCCGTCCCCCTGTCGTGGAAATCGCTTCGACCGTGTAGGCGGTCTTGCGCTGCCTGTTTGAGGCCTTGGAGTAGAGGCATGGGAGCCCTGCGGGCTCAAGGTCGCCCAGCCTCCCCGTGGTGGGGCAGTGGCATCGGAGCACCTTCCCCCGGGACTTCACGAGCATGACGAACCTGTTAGGCCTCGACAGGATTGTCCCCCTCAGGAGTGGACTGGGGAACCTGTAGGCTGGTCTGGTGCCCATTGTCGTCCGGCAGGGCAATGACCGACGTTATTAGCCGCGCGTGGCGCCCGCTCTGCCATGGCCGCGGAGGGGCTTCGGAAGGCCCTCCATGAAATCGAAGGGCAGCCTGGTGCGCTCGACGCCTCTTCGCGGGAGGAACTCTCCGAGGCGCCCCTGGCTGAGCGGCGCCGGGTCAGCCGTGGAACTTCCGCTCCCCCGCTCTCACTGCGACCTTGAGCCAGTTCTCCTGCGGCGGGAGGGGGCAGACGTAGTCGTCGGAATAGGCGCAATATGGGTTGTACGCGTAGTTGAAGTCGACCGCGTACTCGTCGTCGTGCTCAACCTCGAGGTCCAGGTAGCGGGCCGCCCCGTAGCTCTCCTCCCCCGACGTCGCGTCCCTGAAAGGGATGAAGAGGCTGGGCTCTTGCCGCTGGGCAGACTGGTAGGCGTGAATCCGGAACCCTCCACCCCCCACTGACAGGTCGAAGAAGCCCACCCTATTGAAGAGCTGGCGGGTCCCCTTGCTGGTTCCCATGACCACTCCATCAGGGCTGGGGTACCTCTGCAGCCTCGCTTCCATCCGATAGTCGGGGTCAGGCACGAAGTAGTTCAGCCCTGGGAAGGCGCGCTTCGCCTCCGGCGGGAAGGGCGAATCTGGGTCGGACCTGAAGAACTCGTCCTTTTCCTCCCTGAACCTGGCGAGCGCCCTCTTCCACGTCTCCTGGTCTTCCGGGGACATATCCCCGCTCGGGGCCCAGGCCTGAGACTAGAACCTTGCGGACGTGGCAAACATAAAAAGTCCGGCCGGCGGACTGTCGGGGCAGCCTTGGCTCAGAATCCCATAGTCCGTGACATCCTGAAGAGGTACCAGCAGGTGTGGTCCCTCGGCCATTCCATGGCTGTGCTCGGATGGGACACGGAGACGCACATGCCCGAGTCCGGGGCGAAGGCGAGGGGGATCGCTTCGGGCCAGCTCGCCATGCTGGTCCAGAAGGCGACCGTCGACCTGGAAGGGCTGGTGAGGAAGGCGGAGAAGGCGAGAGACCTAGACGACATGGAGAAGGGGGTCGTCAGGGTGCTGAGGAGGAGCCTGGACTACTACCTGAAGGTCCCGCCGGAATTGGTGAACCAGCTCCAGAGGGAGACCACGGAGGCGACCGTCGTGTGGAGGACGGCCCGCGAGCGGTCAGACTTCAAGTTGTTCAGACCCCACCTGGAGAAGATCGTCGAGCTCGAGAGGAAGGTGGCCGACAAGCTGGGCTACGCGAAGCACCCGTACAACGCGCTACTCGACCTCTACGAAGAGGGATTCACGGTGAAGGACGCCGACAAGGTCTACGCGGTGCTGATACCGGAGAGCAAGAGGCTCCTCAAGAGAGTCGCGGCCGACGGAGTGTACCCCTCGAAGCACCCGCTGGAATCGGTCACCTACGACACAGGGGCGATGCAGAAGGTGAACGAAGAGATCCTCGGGCTGCTGAAGATGCCCATGACGAGGTTCCGCATGGACGTGTCTACCCACCCGTTCACCACTCAGATCGCGCCCGACGACGTGAGAATCACGACCAGATACGAGGGGAAGGACTTCAAAGCGTCGCTCTATTCGACGGTCCATGAGAGCGGCCACGCGATCTACGGGCTGGGGCTCGGGCCGAAGCTTGCCTACACCCCCGTGGGCGATGGGGCGTCCTATGGGGTGCACGAGTCTCAGTCTAGGTTTTGGGAGAACGTCGTGGGGAGGAGCAGGGATTTCGTCAAGCTTGTCCGCCCGATACTCAAGCAGAACCTCCCGTTCGTAGAGAAGTACGACGCGGAGGAGCTCTACCTCTACTTCAACACTGTCAGGAAGAGCCTCATCAGGGTGGACGCGGACGAGCTGACCTACAACTTCCACACCGCCGTGAGGTACGAGGTAGAGAAGAAGATCATCGGGGGCGAAGTGAAGGTCGCAGAGGTTCCAGAGGTCTGGAACGACACATTCGAGAGCTACCTGGGAATCCGGCCAGGAGGCGACGCCGAAGGCGCACTCCAGGACGTGCACTGGAGCGGAGGGTCCTTCGGCTACTTCGCCACGTACACCCTCGGGAACATCGTGGCGGCGATGATATGGCACAAGATGGGGAAGGGAGCGCTCGTGCAGGAGGCCTTGAGCGGGGGTGACGTCGACGAACTCAAGGAGTGGCTCGGGTCCAAGATCCACAGGTTCGGGGCCATCTATCCCCCAAAGGAGCTGCAGGAGAGGGTGTTCGGGGAGGCCTACAACGCCGAAAGGCTCCTGACCTATCTGAGCGAGAAGTTCGCGTAGTCCTCGAGGCCGCGAGGGTGGCGAGTAGGTTTGGCGAGCTGGACACCTCGAAGGTGCTTCCGCGCGTCCTTGACGAGCACGACAGAGGGGTGGCCCGCATCTCCGAGGCGCTCAATCTGGAGTACTCCGTCAGGCCCATCCTCGAGGAGCTGAGGGAGTTCCTTGAGTGACGTCTGTGTTGCAACGAGCCGGCAGCTGCCGGCTGTATGTCTAAATCCATCCGTCTCCAGTGTGTTGCCAAGTGACCGATGAGTGACGTTCGATGACGAAGTGAAGAAGATCAACGAGAAGAAGTTCGAAGAGATGCTGAAGCGGACGAAGCCCCAGGCGGGCATTGCCGCGAACGACGGGAAGCCCGTCGAGTTGACGGACGCCAACTTCCGCGAGGTGGTAGGGAAGCACCAGGTGGTCGTGGTCGACTTCTGGGCTCCATGGTGCGGCCCGTGCAGGGTAGTTTCCCCGGTGCTTGAGGAGCTCGCGACTGAGATGGCGGGCAAAGCCACCTTCGGGAAGCTCAACGTGGACGACAACCCCCTGACCTCCCAGCAGTTCGGCATCCAGGGAATCCCGACAATCATGGTCTTCAAGGACGGCGAGCCCGTGGACGGCCTGGTGGGTGCCGCGCCGAAGCAGACGATTGAGGCCAGGATCAGGCCCTACGTCTCGGAGACCAAGGGCTCGCCGTATCAGTGAGCCCCGCTAGTCTTCCTGGGACGTGACGTAGGCAAGCCTGGCGTACGGCCTGACCGCCTGCAGTATCTTCAGCTCCGCCTTCCTGAGGTGCTCCTCGTAGGTAGACCTCTTCATCCCCTGGTTGGCGGCGATTTCATCCATGGTCGCGCCCTTGGGCATGCCATAGTATCCCATCTGCAGGGCGGTGACGAACGCTTCGAGCTGCTTCTTCGTCAGCGCCCCCAGGAACTCGTCCACAGGGACGGTGATGGCCCCCCTCGCCGACTCTCTCGGCACCACCGACTTGTTCTCGACCTCGACCTTGGACACCTTCGAAAGCGCCTCCAAGGCGCCGTCCAACGTCCCCTTGGTGAAGGCGAGCAGGCGACAGTGCTCGAACCCTCCGCGGTAGTTTACAGGCATGACCGGTATGCACTCCGCCCATTCAATCATGGCGACTGTGGAGTTGTCCGTAGCGCACTTGCATCCGACCACCGCCTCCATGTTCTTGGAAGAGTACCTGTTGAACCGGATCAGGTGGGCGCCCAACGACTTCAGCATGTCGCCGAGGGCCCGCTCCAGCTTCCCGGCGTCCTCCTCTTTGGAGACCTGGAACTCCAAGATGTCGACCTGGAGGTTGCACCACCTTTGGATTCCCACGGTCGGGAAGAGCTTGGAGAAGTTGCAGAAGGGGAGAGAGTGGTCGAGTCTCAGGGATACATCAAACATGCCGGCACTTTGGCGAGGCTCCGCTAAATGGTTTCCACCGCGGCGCAAGGCGGCGCGCGCCTAGGCCTGCATCAGCAGACTCCGTCTGGCGTCAGGGGCGGTCATCGGCGGGCGCTCCTCCAGAGGTAAGGGGCCCTCCGGCGCTAGCCGTACCTGGAGACCTGACTCCTCTCCGTGGGGAATAGGTTTTCGTATGAAGGCATGTCGCCGCGTAGCATCCCCCCGGCATCCGTCCGCTCGCCCTCCCACATGGCCTCTGGTGGGAAGGGCCGAGACTCGAGGCCGGCCAGTATCATCCTGAGCCAGGCGACTGACATCGCCTGCCCCTGGTACCAGCCACCCCTCTCAATGGCGGTCCCCACGATGGCCTTGTAGTGTTCCTTCATGCCTAAATCGTTGGTCTCGCGTGTCCCGGTCGGCTTTTGAGCTGCCAGCAAGACTGCCGCTCCGCCTAGGAGCTCGGAGTCGCCTCTGAATTCCGGCTCGAATTCGTGCTCTATGCTCCAGGGGTCCTCGACCTGCCTGGAGAGCCTCCGCCTAAGTTCTCCAATCATCACCCATGGTGTCCCTGGGCTGGTTTTTGAAACGGCGGCTTTGAATGGCATGGCGGTCGCTGTTCAACCCCCTTGAACAGGCCTGATTCAAAGGCGGGGCCCGGCTGCAGCCCCCTCGGAGGGCTTTGCTAGACCAGCGCCCGCCGGAGGGCGTCCTGGGAGACATTCCCCCCAGAGACCACGAGGACGACCCTGTCCCCGAAGTCCCCCTTCCGGGACAGTAGCGGGGCGAGGGGGGCTGCCCCCGAAGGCTCGGCGAATATCCTCGCCGCCTTCGCCATCGCGCTGGTGGCGCCCATGATCTCCTCCTCCGAGACCGTCAGGGCGCCGTCGACGTATTTCGAGCAGGCTAGGTACGTGAGTTCCCCCAGGGCAGACGGGACGAGCCCGTCAGCGACTGAGCCTGCCGGCCTGACCCGCACCACCTTCTTGGCGGCGAGAGCGGCCGCGAGCTTCGGGGCCACAGCCGGCTCGACTCCGATCACCTTAGCAGCAACCCCCATCTCCTTCAAAGCGATGGAGACCCCCGATATCAGCCCCCCTCCGCCCACCGGAACGAGGACGGTGTCGAAATCCGCGATCTGCTCCGCGATCTCGAGGCCGCAGGTCCCCTGGCCCGCAATAACGTCGTGGTCGTCGAAGGGGTGCACGAAGGCTGAATCGTTGGCGCGCGCGATTTCTCTCGCCTTAGCCTCCCGCTCGTCGCTGAACCGGCCTGCCCTGACCACCTCGGCCCCACAGTCCTCGATCGCCTCGACCTTCTCCCGCACGGCGGTCTCGGGGACGACGACAGTGCACTTCTTGCGCAGCAGCTGAGAGCTGTAGGCCACCGCTATCCCGTGGTTCCCAGAAGAAGCCGCGACCACGCCCTTCTCTTCCACCCTGGACACCTTGTTGTAGGCGCCCCTGATTTTGAAGACTTTGACGGGCTGGAAGCATTCCAGCTTGAGGAAGACCTGCCGGCCGGTCAGTCTGGACAGAGGCCTGGATTCGACCAGCGGCGTCCGGCACGCGACCCCGGCTATCTGTCTGGACGCGTCTTCAATCTCCTTGACGCCCGGCAGACCGCCTTGGCGCATTCCCCTAGGCGTCACCCCGCCGTCCGTCGACCGAAGTCGGCCAAGTAGTAGGGCATCGTCTGACCCGGGCGCCCGGGGCTTTCGATAAGGGTTTCAGGTCACTTCTCGACTTCTGCCTCGGAATAGCCGAGGACCTGGGTCGAGTTGGAGTCTATCTTGACCTGGACCATGTGGGGCTTGATCAGCAGGACCCCAGAAGAGAGCTTGACGTTGGCCCTCACCGTCCAGACGTCGCTGTCCTTCAGCACCTCGACGAACTTCACCCTTCCGAGCCTCTTGCCATACTTCTTCTGCAGCCATGCCTTGGCCGCCAACTCGGCGTCGTCGGTGCTTGCCAGCAGAGACACGCCCCGTGGTGCGGCCCTCTGGCCTATAGGGTCGGGTGCGTGATTGATTTGAACAAACGGTTAGGAAAACTGAACTACGCCCGGCGCGGCTCCACGACTGGCTGCAGGCAATGACGGGGTGACTTTGGCCCGAGCTCGGGCTTGTCGTTGTGGTGGGACGCTCGGTCGACGGCGAAGAACAGCTAGGAAAATACGGGAGGGCCAGTTCAGCTCCTTATCGCTGAACTGACCTTGTTGGCCACTTCTTGGGGGACAGTTTGCATGTTGTGCGCGGTCTTGGCGTGCACGACGGCCAGTTGCATCGCCTCGTCCCTGGACGAGGCGCCCTTCACTTCGAACCCGCACTGCATGCCGATGTCCTTGCACTTGAACGCGTATGTCGTCAAGTCTTCTTCTTTCCCTATCCACTCCCGACTCTGTAAAAGGGTTCAGCCGGCAGGCGCCGGCTGCTCCAATGCAGGCACGGGGTTTCAGCGGCGCAGGAACAGGGCGTATCCCGATGTCCGTGTTGTCTCACGGTCGCGTTCTGACTCTCTCTTCCTCTCCTCGTCGTCTTCTGGCATGGGCGCGAGGTGGGTTCGCGATTCTAAATACCCAGGGCACGTTCAGTAATCACTTTAGGTGAGTCGCCAATATATCAGCGCCGTGGCGGCGAAGGCCCAATGAGCGATTTTGAACAGAGGGTTGAACGCGGGAAGACGGCGACCATCTCAGAGGTAGAAGGCGACCTGCTCCTTGATGGCTCCACTGTGATTCCGTCAGGGAGGGAGGTGGTGGTGCGTGGGACCCTTGTGGTCAGGAGCCGGTCCGCGGTCAAGGGGAACTTGAGGGCGGAAGAGGTGAGGGGCGAGGGAGACCTCCTTGTGGAGGGTAATCTGGAAGCCAGTGACATCAGGCTTGAAGACGGCGCGAGCCTTGAGGTGAAGGGCGACCTGAAGGCGGACGATGTTGACGTGCCGAACTCGGTCAGGGTGGGTGGGAGGACGGACGTAGACGACCTGCGGGTTGGCGGCACAGCGGTCCTGACCGGCGACGCCAAGGTGGATGACGTGAAGGTCGGCGGAACCTTGGAGGCGAAGGCGAGGCTGGAATCGGACGACGTCAGGGTCGGCGGCGCGCTCCAGGTCAGGACGTTGGTCTGCGAAGACGTCAAGGTGGGCGGTAGCCTGCGTGCTGAGACAGTCGAAGCTGAAGATGTGGACGTCGGAGGGACGGTCGAGGTCTCCGGCGAAGTGAAGATCGAAGACCTCACGGTGGGAGGCACCGCGGTGGTAGGCGGCGGAGGAGTGGAGGACGTAAGGGTCGGAGGAGAACTCAGGTCCGCGGGGGAGCTAGCCTTCGAAGAGATCCACGTCGGCGGGAGGCTCGCCATCGACTCTGGGAAAGGAGAGAAGATTTCCGTTGGCGGAATCATGGAGGTAGCCAGGGACCTGGCGCTCGGAGACGAGCTTTCTGTGGGAGGCAGGGCGAAGATTGGCGGGACAGTGGAAGCAGATTCCATTGGCGTAGGGGGGGAGCTCGAGGCGTCGAAGGCCTTGGCTGTAGGAAAGCTGGAGGTGGGCGGCGGTCTCTCCACCTCGGAGGGGTCGAGGGCCGGAGAGATCGACGTAGCGAGGAGGGCGCGAGTGAGAGGGCCGATCGTAGGAAAGACCGTCAGGATAGGAGAGAAAGCCGAGGCGGAAGACGTCTACGCGGACAGTCTCTGGGCCGAGGCCGGCTGCTCGCTCAGGAACGTCTACGTCAAGAACGCCGAGGTGGGCAGGGAGTGCAGGATATCAGGAGCGTTGCAGTACGTCGAAGACATCCGTCTGGGCAGGGATGTCAGCCTCGCCAGCCAGCCCGAGAGGGTCTCCACCCTCCCGTCCCCTCCGGTATGAAGAAGGTCAAGAGGTCCAAGCTAGACATCTACAGCTCGCTGCTTCGGGCCATAGACTCCTACGGCGGGTCGGGGCGGATCACCCACCTCTCCTACGCGTCCAACACGCCCCTGGATAGGACGAAGAGGTATCTGCAGTTCCTGGCGGACAAGGGGCTCCTCCGGGCGGAGGAGGGCGACGACGGGACAGACTACACGATGACCCCCAGAGGATACGAATTCCTGAGAGCGTATTCCGTCGTGGGAACCCTGATAGAGCGAGGGTCAGAGCGACCGGGCTGAGGGGCCAGCTGACGCCGAAAGGAAGCCATGGGCCGGGCGCCCCAGGCTCCCGTGAAGGCTTAGGAGCCGCGGCGTCGCGGCATGGGAGCGCAGCTTTGGATTCCGGATCGATGGTCGGGAAGGTGTGCATGGTGACCGGAGCGAGCTCGGGCATCGGCAGGGCCACAGCAGGGAAGCTTGCCCGACTCGGCGCAACGGTGATCCTCGTCTGCAGGGACAGGGCAAGGGGCGAGAGGGCGATGGACTTCATCAGGCGGGAGAGCGGGACCAGGTCCGCGGAGCTCCTTCTTGCCGATTTCAGCTCCCTCCAATCGGTCAGGGAACTCGCTCGGACGTATCTGGGGAGCCACGACTCCCTGCATGTGCTCGTCAACAACGCGGGGATAGCCAAGCTGACCCGGTCGGTGACCCCCGACGGGTTCGAGACCACCCTCCAGGTCGACTACCTGTCGCAGTTCCTGCTGACCAACCTCCTCTTGGACGTGCTGAAGAAGAGCGCCCCCTCGCGCATCGTGTTCGTATCTTCCGTTTCGCACTATGGCGGGCGCATCGACCTGGGCGACATTCAGATGGAGAAGGGGTACAGTGTGATGAAGGCGTACTCGCGGGCGAAGCTGGCCCAGGTACTCTTCACCTACGAGCTCGCCGAGAGGCTCAATGGGACAGGGGTCACGGCGAACTGCCTCCACCCAGGCGCCGTGGCCACGAACATCTGGGGAAGGCCCCTCGGGCGTCTGTCCTTCGTGATGAAGGTCGCGAGGCTCTTCCTCATCAGCCCCGAAGAGGGGGCAGGGTCGCCCGTGTTCCTCGCTTCCTCCCCCGAGCTCGAAGGAGTGACCGGCAAATACTTCGACCGTAAGCGCGAGAGGAGATCGGCCGCGGCGTCCTACGACAAGACCCTCGCGCGAGACCTCTGGGACTTCAGCGCAGCCTCGGTCGGCCTGGCCTAGCCGACGACGCCTGCCCGTGAGGCCGCCGCTCCAGGGACCTGATCCCAGTCGTCAGAGTGGTCACAGGGCTCCACCCCCGACGCCGCCTCGAACATCGCCCTCAATCGCCTGCAGTCGGCGAGCCCCGGGACGCCAAAGCGCGCCCATCCACGTCGGCGTCGTACAGTCGATGATGAGGCGCCAGAGGTCCGCCATCGCCCGGCAGCTGGCGGCGGGGTGGACGCACCATAATAAGCACCAGGCCGCAGCTAAGAAACATGGCCGGAGCGAAGCCGCTGGGAGAGGAGCTCGCCCGCACCATCAGGAGGATGTACGAGCGGGGGCTGGTCTCCGGCGTAGGCGGGAATGCCAGCGCGCTCCTCGATGCGAAGGACCAGATTCTGATCACCCCGGCAGGCTACTTCAAGGGTGGGGTGGCCCGTGGCGACCTCGTCAGGGTGAGACTCGGGGGGAAGGTCGTCGGCAGGGGGAGACCGTCGAGCGAGCTCCCCACCCACCTCGCCGCCTACAGGGCCAGGGAAGACGTGAACGCCGTCGTGCATGGCCACCCGCCCAACGCCGTCGGGCTCATCAGCGCGGGGATGAAGGTACCCGTCATGACCCCTGAGCACGCGGTCATGATCAGGCAAATGGAAGTGGTGGATTACGCTGTGCCTGGGGAGGATTGTGCGAGGGCGATTGCGACCCAGCTGAAGAGGTGCGACGTGGTCGGGATAAAGAATCATGGGTTCTTCTCGATGGGGAGGGACCTGCATGAGGCCGCGTCCAGGCTGGAGGTGCTCGAGGAGAGCGCCAAGATCTATCTGGCCGGCCGGTTGGTGGGGGGCGCGCCTGGATTGGGCGACGACGGGGTGAAAAAGACCAGAGAGGCGTACGGCCGCGAGTAACCATTCGGCGGACTCGCCTGTCGGCGTGGGGAAGACCAGAGCGCTGGTCTTCACATCCGTCGGGCACTTCGTCAACGACGGCTCGGTGTTCCTGCTTCCGCTGATCGTCGACGTCCTCAGCAGCATGTATGGGGCGAGCCACGCGGAGGTGGCGGTCCTCCTCTTTCTCTTCTACCTCAGCTCGGGGGCGTTCAGTATCCTTGTCGGGAGCCAGGCCGACAAGACGGGCGAGACAGGGAGGCTGATGGCAGTTGGGATAGGGCTCCTGGGGATCGGACTGGTAGGTTTCTACACGTCGATGATCTACCTGAGGGGCCAGGACCTTTTCGCCGTCGGCCTCCTCTGTGACCTGGGGATGGGGTTCGGGAGCTCATTCTATCATCCACTCGGGGGGAGCATCCTGCAGTCGTCCTTCGGGCGCGGAACCGCTGGGCGCGCGCTTGGGCTCAACGGCGCCATGGGAAGCGTTGGAAGGGCGCTCTATCCGACTCTGTATGTCCTAGCAGCCGCTGCGTTCACCGTTCCGGGCTCCATGGGCTTCTTCGGGCTGCTTGGAGTCGCGGCTGCGCTTTTCATCTGGGCAGGGCTGGGGTCTGCGAAGGCAGCGGGGACCAGGAGGAACGCTGGGGCGAAGTCCATCCGCGGCGCGCTCACGGTGCCGATGGTAGCGCTCGTGGCAATATCCTTCGTGAGGTCGGCTGCGCTCTTCGGGATTGCTGCCTACATACCAACGTTCCTCACCCAGCAGCGGGGCCTCGGCCTGGGGGCATCCCTGGGCCTGACCATGACCGTGTTCTACGCTTCCGCCATCCTGGGCCAGCCCGCCTTCGGCAGGCTCGTCGAGAAGGTCGACCACAGGCTCGTGTTGGCGGCCTCCTCCCTGGGGGCAGCGGCTTCGATAGTGGGATACGTCAACGTCCAGGGGCTCCTGGGGGTCGCCCTGCTCTCCCTGTTTGGCGTCTTCGCCTACACCGGGTTTCCGGTGCTGATGTCTCTCGCGGCGGACTACGCTCCCGAAACCGCTTCGACCCTCAGCAACTCCCTCGTCTGGGGACTGGGAGCGACCGGCGGGAACGCTGTGGGCCCTCTGCTAATCTATGCGCTCATTTTCAACAACTACAACAGGCTTGGCCTCTCTTTCGAATACATGGCCCTACTGGCGGTGGCCTCGGCTGCGGGCGCCTTCTTGATACCGAAGCCGGCAGCAGACAAAGGCCCTGTTGCCGGCTAGGCTTGGACGAAGGGGTGGCCGCCTGCCCCGCACCCCTCGCGAGGCCGAGGCGCCCTCGAATTATGATAATACGTACTTCTTCCGGATGAAAGGGGCGACGGACCGGCCATACCTGCGCTTCAGCTCCTTCGGAAGGAACCTGTACGCCCTTATCGTCCCTCTGCAGCGGTCGCTCCCGCACTTGCACTCCATCCTGAAACCGACCCAGTCGACGTCCGTGGAGTAGTCGAACGTTAGCTCCTCCCCCTTCTCTACCTCTCTCTCCGTGACGATGGATAGTCCGGACATCACGCAGTTCGGTTCACAGGAGTGGTTGATGTACCACCCTACGCCCTTCCTCCTGGGGACGACGTACCTGTCGTAGTCCACCTGGATAGCGTAGGGCCAAGCTTCCAGTGGGATATCCCAGATCCATCTTGGGGTTCCCCTGAAGGTCGTGATGGTCGTCGAGTGAGGGATCCGCCCCGCGGCGAACACCCCCCTGCCCTTCGGCCCGGCGTCCCCCACCCTCGTCCGGGCCGTGGTGGGGGTCACTTCGTTCCTCCCTCAGCGCTGGCCGTCGGGCGTTCCGGCAGATACTTGAACATCAGGGCGACGCAGACTACTGTCCCCACCAAGCTGGCGATTATGGGGGCTTCATACCCGAGATATTGGTAGAGGAAGCCCCCGATTATGGGCGCAGGGAAGGCGACGAGACCCCTGAAGGCGGCCACCTTCCCCCCTACCCCTCCGCGCGTCTTGGGCGGGGCGTGAGTCATTAAGAGCGATGAGACCCCGGGGACCCATGTCGTGACCGACACCCCGAAGACCACGGAGAACGCGACGAACTCCGGGAGGGAGTTGGAGAGTGCCCACCCCGCCATCAGCACCGTCCCCAGCGCCTCCGAGGCCATCAAGGTCCTCTTCGGACCGATCTTGATCAGGACCCTCGTGGCTGGGTATTGGGAAGCGAGCATGGCGAGGTACCACACGGCGACGAGCAGGCCGACGTCGGAGGCGGTGAAGTGGAACTGGTCCTCGGCCATGGCGTAGATGATGTTGGAGCTTATCCCAAAGGCGAAGGCGTCCATGGCGAGGGCCCCGTAATATCCCCAGGACGACCGCGGAAAGGTGAACGCTTCCCTCATGGAGAACCTGGACCCCTGCCCAGGCTCGGCTGCGAGCACGTGCTTGGTCTCCGAGAGCCTCGTCCAGTATATGTAGAGGTCCACGGACTCGAGAAGGGCGGCCACCGTGAATATCAGCAGGTAGCCGTAGGTCTCCGCCATCGCCCCCGCCAGGTAGGGGGAGACAACCCCCGGCACCGTCCCCAGGAAGAAGACCAAGCTGTAGGCGACGTCCATCTGGTGGGGGTCCAGGTTGACAGACTCGGCCACCATGGCCTGAGAAGCGGGGCTCCCAAGTACGGACACCCCATACAGGACGAATGCGAGGAGGACCAGGTATCCGTCGCGCGACAGTGCCGCCCCCATGAAGCAGACCATGGAGGCAATCGTGGTGACGCTGCCGAGGAGGATGGACTGCTTCCGGCTGTGCAGGTCGGAGTGGTGGCCGGCCAGCGGCTGGACGAAGGTGGCCGCCGCCCCGGAGAACCTGTTGCCCAGGGCCTGGAGCACCCCGAGAGCCGCCACGCCGAACCCGAGGGTCCCGGGGAAGAGCTGGAGGGCGACGTTTAGCATCCCGATGTAGACCCCCGAGATCAAGCCCGTGACTGCGATGGCCCTGACGTTCCTGTTCAGCAGCAGGGATCTGGATAGGCTGAAAATCCCCCGGTCGCGCTCCGTCATCCGGGCACCTCGGCCCCACGTGGTTAAATGAACCTGGGCCTCCCGTCGAAAGAACTTCGAAGGACTTAATGCCGCCGATGATCGCCTCGGCGGCTCCAGGCATGGTCGCCGTCCCTGACGAAGCCGCCCAGGCCAGACGGGCCAGGTCCCTCTTCGTCCTGACGCTCGCACTCCTCGCCCTCTACGTCATCTTGGACGCAGTCGCACAGGCTCTCCCGCCGCACTACAGCCCCATCAGCCAGGCAGAGAGCGACCTCGCGGTCGGACCATATGGGTACGTCATGACCCTCAACTTTGTCAACCGTGGAGTGCTCTCCCTCTGCTTCCTGTTCGCCCTGGCTCTCGCTGCGAACAGCTCCGACACTACAGGCCTCCGTTTCAGGCGCGGAGGCTACTTCTTCGCGGCCTGGGCCGTGGGGTCTCTCCTGTTGGCGGCCTTCCCGACTGACGTCCCGCCGACCCCCGTCTCGTGGCACGGGGCCGTGCACCTGTTGCTGGCGGTTGTCGCCTTCGCCGGAGCCGCGGTGGGGGCGCTATACATTTCGCTCGGGATGTCTGGGAACAGAGAGCTCTCCCGTGCGAGGGGGGTGGCGGTCCCTCTTGCGTATCTGTCGGCCTTCCTCTGTGCTGTCGAGCTCCTCGGCGCCCTCGTTGTCCCTGGCCTGTTCGCGCACTATGGGGGGTTGACAGAGAGGCTGTTCCTGGGGTCGGTGCTCGCCTGGATGGGAGCTGTGTCAGCGAGGATGCTGACGAAGCAGTCGGAACCCCCTCCAACTATATAACTGGCCCCGCGGGAGCGGCTCAGAAAGCAGGGCTGCGATAAGATTCCTATGACCGTCAAGATAGATGAAAGGAAGGTGTTCGAGATCATCGAGGCAAAGAAGCCGAAGGTGGTGCTGGTCAACGCGCCCGGAGGGCTGCTCAGGCAGACCAAGGAGCTGATGGAGCACGTGAAGGAGAGGTATGGGGTGACCGCCATAATGTCGGGGGACAGTTGCTTCGGGATCTGCGACACCGTCGATGACGACGCCGGGAAGCTGCAGGCCGACCTGGCCCTGCACATCGGACACAACGCGTCGGTCGAAGAGGTGGGGGACTACACATACCTGATCGACGCGGTCGACGACGTGGAGTTCGGGGACGTCGTCGAGACCGCTGCAGAGCGGCTGGCCCCATACAGGCGGATAGGGCTCGCGACCTTCAGCCAGCACCTCCACCAACTCGGCCCTGTGAAGGAAAGGCTCGAGGCCAAGGGGTTCGAAGTGAAGGTCGGCAGAGGGAACAACCTCATGCTCGAAGGGCAGGTGTTCGGGTGCGACTTCTCCACGCCCTTCCCCATAAGAGACGAGGTGGATGCCTTCGCCTTCCTGGGGGAGAGCGAGTTCCATGCCGTGGGTCTGGCGCTGGCCATGGGGAAGCCCACATTCATGCTCGACCCATACATGAACGAGGTGACGGACATGCAGGCGGCAGCGGACGAGAGGAGGAAGCGGGCCATACTGGCCGTCTACAAGGCCAGGGACGCGCGGGTGTTCGGGGTCATCACGGGGCTGAAGGAGGGGCAGAAGATGCTCGGGAGGAGCAACTGGATAGCGAAGCGCCTCGAGATGAGCGGGAGGAAGGTGGTCAGGCTCGCCATGAGAGACGTCACAGCAGAGCGGCTGGCCCCTCACAGAGAAATCGAAGCGTTCGTCCAGACCGCCTGCCCCAGGATATCGGTGGATGGGTTCACCTTCGACAGGCCGGTGCTGTCCATACCCCAGGCGGATGCCCTAGTCGCACTTATTGAGGGGAGGGAACCGGGGGAGTTCCTTGAGCGCGCGAAATGGATCGAACTCACGGTGGGACTGATAAAGCGATGAAAGAGCGAAAGAAAACGCCGCTGGCCTTCCCCGGGGACAGGCTTGCTGTATCAGAGGAGTTCCTCCCCGGCCCGCACACCTACGACTCCTCCGGGCAGATCAGGGCCCTGAGGGCCGGTTCGGTGGTGAAGGACATGAAGAGCATGGAGATTTCAGTCCAGCCTTTTGCCGAGCCCGAGCTGACCAGGGTCGACGACTGGGTCACAGGCCAGGTCGAGGGGTCACAGGCTAACTCCGCCAACGTCCACGTCTTCTTCCTCAACGGGAAGCCCACCTACAAGGACTTCTCCGGCATGCTCTCACTGAGGGGGCTGTCGGGGGGAGGCAGGGGGGAGAGAAGGACCACCCCGGTCAAGCCAGGAGACATCGTCAGATGCCGGGTCTTCAGCTTGGTTAACGGGATAATCCACCTCACCATAGACGAGCCAGACATGGGAGTCGTCGCCGCACTGTGCGGGAACTGCGGCAGGCCGCTTCTCAAGGGGAGCGCGACCAAGCTGAAGTGCGACGAGTGCGGCAACGTGGAGGAGAGGAAGATCGCCAGGGACTTCGGGAACACCCCCATCGAGCCGTAAGCCTGGGCCCAAGCAAGCCGGTTGAGACGGACACCGCTATCTGTTTAATAACAAGAGTCCGACGGCCCGACAAGTAAAATGCAGGTCCAGACCACGAGTGAAGACGAGAAAGGCCTCACGGTGGAAATCACCGGGGAAGACTACTCGTTAGCCGAGATCGTGCACCACGAGCTGCTGGAGGAGAAGAGCGTGACCTTCGCTGGCGTCCTCCCTCCCCACCCACTCCTCAAGAAGCTCGTTCTGAAGGTCAGGTCCCAGCGGATAAAGCCCGAGAAGGCGTTCGCCAACAGCGTCGACAGGGCCATGGAAACCACCAAAGAGCTCTACGACGACGTGAAGAAGGCCCTCGGTGGTGGGTCGAGCTGAAATTCTGCCCGAAGTGCGGCACGCGCCTCAAGCTGAAGCAGGTGAAGGGGGCCCGGGAAGTCTCCGTAACGTACAACTGTGACAACTGCGGATACTCAAAGAAGGAAGAGAACGCTCTGGTCCAGAAGACCGAAGAGGAGCTCTCCAACACCCCCCAGATCAAGATAGTGGGGGAGAAGGAGGAGAAGCTGAACTCCCTCCCGACGACGAAGATGGAATGCCCGAAGTGCGGGCACAACGAGGCGTTCTGGTGGTTCCTGCAGACGAGGAGTGGGGACGAGCCTCCCACGCAGTTCTACAGGTGCGTGAAGTGCAGCCACACCTGGCGGTCGTACAGCTAGGCCACGCGCAAGACGCTCCCTAGACGTCGTCCCTGGTCGTCACTTCAATCGCGTCCCCGCCCGCTATCAGGATGTCCGCGCTGGCCGCGGGGATCGACGCCACGTCCTCCGGCTCGAAGGGGCCGTAGCGCCTCAGGTCCAGCCCCACCAACTCGTTGACGTGCTTCACGAACCTCACGGTGATGCTCCTCTGGTTCTCTGTCATGTGCGCGAACTCGACGAACGATGGCTGACCAGCCGAGACTGCCTCGACGAGCGTCTGGAACCGCCTCTCGAACCTCTGCTCGGCGGAGCACACGTACCGCTCCTCGGGCAGGAGCTGGAGGACAGCGTTCTGCCTCATGGCCTTCCTCGTCCGGAGCTGCAGCAGCTGCCTCACCATTGATTCGATCAGCCTCCCCTGGACCGCGGCCAGGCGCACGGCCATGTCGGACGCCCCAGAGCCCACGGACCTTTTCAGCTTCTGGCTGTACCCCGAGATGCCCGAGTAGAAATCGGCCGGCAGGGGGAGCAGCACCTCGGACAGCGCTTCCGAATCGAGCCTGCGCTTCAGGTACTCGAGTGTCCCCTCAGGCACTCAGACCACCTCTCCCAGGCCTCTCGTCAGGATCTGTACTGCCGCGTAGGTTGGCAGCTCCACTGTGACAGACTTGTAAGGGCCAAAGTCCCTGTGCCGGGCCCTGAACTGGGGGTAAAAAGACACTGCGATGGTGACCGGCTTCGCGCTCAGGACGTAAGGGTCTTCCTGGGGGTCGAACCTGTCCACGGACACGACCTTCATCTTCGACATCCCCATCGTTCCGTGCAGCGTCCCTGCCAGCCTGAACACGCGGTGGATGTCGGTCGTCACCGAAGAGTCCACGAGGGCACGCTGGGACGCGATTGCTTCAGACACGAGTTTCTGCAGGGTGCCGTCGTAGTCCTCCCTGCGCGCGTCGGTGTACGTCGTTATGCGCCTAGTCCACCCCGCGCCGACGGCGCCGGTCTGGGTCCTGTGCCGGAGAGTCGAGGCGATCGTCTGGCTGAGAGGAAGAGATGACCCGCGGACATACTCGGCTATCTCGCCGCGGGCGAGCTGGTCCAGCGGATCGAACCTAGGGTCGTAGACGTGCAGGTGGTATCCCCGGTTGCCTGAGAAGTACACGCTAATCGCATCCCGGTCGACCCCGAAGTCCTCTGTGAGGAAGCCAACCGCCCTCATGGCGTGGTCCATGGCCGCACCCAGGCACGTCTCGCAGGTCCCATGGAACTGCGCGCTGGGCCCGCCGCACTTCGAGCATTTGGCCGGCCTGGGGAGCTTCCCTGAAGCGAAGCACTTCTCGCAGTACCAGAGATCGTGCCCCCTCTTGCATGTGGTGGGGATGTCGGTGGCGTCGATGTCGAAGATCAGCTCGGCTCCGAGCCACCCCTTCTCATCTATCGGCCTGGCGGGGCTCTCGTAGCGGGCGTTGGAGCAGTAGACCGAGGACGGCGACTGCTTCAGGATCTCCGCGACCGCCTCCCCTTCGCTCCTGAACGACAGGTGGCGGACCATCCCCCCTCCGAACGGGATGTAGCCGAACTCCCTGGCCCCGACCTCGCGTGGGAACTCTATGGCACCCGCCCCGCGGAAGTAGAACTCCTTGTACGCGGACCTGAGGAAGTTCTTCGTGGCCTCGTTCATCTTGCGACTCTCACCTCAGACCCGGGAGATAAGAACACTAGGCCTTCGTCCGGCACCGCGGATGAGCCACCCCTGGGAGCCGGACTCCGCGCCTCGTCCGGTGGCGGCGCCCGACCGAAGTCGCGCCCCGGTCCGCGAAACAGCTTTGAGGGGAGAGCCTGTGGAGCGTCCGTGGGCAACCAACGCATAGGGAGGGAGAGTTTCCACTATCTGTGGAGCAGGGAACACAAGCCGGTGATTAGTATTGAGCCGGGAGACGACGTCTCCTTCGACATCAACGACGTCAGTAGCTGGCAGGTGACGAAGGACACCCCGCCGGAAAGGCCCGGCTTCGACCCGTCCAAGCTTTACCCGCTGTCAGGCCCGGTATACGTCGTTGGAGCCGCGCCGGGGGACACCCTCGTTGTCGACGTCCTCGAAGTCGCGAGTGGGGACTTCGGCTGGTCTGCAATAATCCCCGGCGAAGGCCTGCTCGAGGAATTCCAGAGGCCCTACCTGTACAAATGGGACCTCGGCCGCAAGGACTTCGCACCCTTCGAGAAGGGGATCAGGATACCGCTCAGGCCATTCTGCGGGGTCATGGGTGTCGCCCCCGGGGAACCAGGGGGGCACGCGGTCATGCCGCCGGGAAGGCACGGCGGGAACCTCGACATCAAGCATCTGACGGCAGGGAGCCGCCTCGAGCTACCCGTCATGGTCGAGGGCGCACTCTTCTCTACCGGGGACCTCCACGCGGCCATGGGAGACGGTGAGGTCTGCGTAAGCGCCATCGAGTGCGCGGGGGAGGCGAGGTTCAGGTTCGACGTCGTGAAGGGGACCGGGCTCTCTTCCCCCCGATATTCCACGAAGGGAGAGCAGCCGCCGAAGAAGGGGTACTACGTCACCACGGGCATAGCGCCTGACCTGATGGCCGCGTCCAAGGAGGCCGTGCGTGGGATGATCGAGCACCTCACGGAGAGATACGGCCTCGCGAAGGAAGAGGCGTACGTCCTGTGCAGCGTCGCCGTGGACCTGAGGATCCACGAGGTTGTCGACCAGCCCAACTGGGTGGTCGGCGCCATGATTCCGCTCGACATCTTCCCGTGAGGACAGCCCCCGGGTCGGGCCGCCCTCTGACGCGGGCGTCTGGTAGCCCCGGACTCCGACTAGCTCTGCCGTCCCTCTTCGTCAGGATAGACGGACTCGTATCTCTCGGTCTTCGGGATTATGCAGAGGAACTCCGCGTCTTCGTCCCCCGTGTTCTGGTACCAGTGCATGGTGCCCTTGGGGATGTAGATGGAGTCACCGGCCTTCACCTCGTGGACCTGCCCCCCGATACCCATCTTGTAACGCCCTCGGAGCACGTACTGCTCGTGCTCTATCTCTGGATGGAAGTGCCTCGGTATGCTCCCACCAGGCCTGATCCTGAACCTCCTCATCTCGAAGTTGGGCGCGCCGTCGTGCCTGTCGACCAGCCACTCGATCTCGGTCTTGACGGCCCTCTCGACATTCTCGGGCTTCACTGACCCGTCTGGTTTCACTGTCATCGCGGGTGTCATGCACCCTCCGCCCGCTTTAAGATAACCGCCCCTTGGATGCGACCGTCTAGTACATGGCTGCCGGGGCGTACGTGGCTTCCCTCAGCATCATGAAGCCGTTGATCGCCATGAGCCCCCCCACCAGGAGCATCCCGAAACCAGAGAGGGACTCCGGCCCCATGGCAGACGCCAGGCCCCCCATTGCGAACCCGACCAGCACCATGAGGAGCCCGTAGACGACCATGAGCGCCCCGAACGCCCTCATGTGGGCGGCTCCGAACACCGAGACGCTCGCCACCGAGGTGGAGGCGACCAGGACCCCCAATGCGGCGACCCCTGCCCCCCAGGGGAGCCCGGAATTGACGTACTGGACGGCCGGCATCCCCACGCCAGAGGGAAGCGCGGAGCTCTGGGCCGACCCGGCGATGAGTTGATACCCCGAGTAGAAGTCCAGGGAGGCGCCCACCAGCCCGAGGATCAGCCCGAAGAGGGCGGACACGCTGTGGATCACAACTCCGCCGTAGCCACCGCGAAGCACAGCCCGCTCCCCCGGCGCCGCTATTTCAGCCGTTCAACGCGTGGCCGCTCCCCGGGAGTCGCCGGTGAACGCCGGTCAGCCTGAGGGCCGCAAACCATCTAAGGCCCCGCGGGCCGGCCTTCGAGCGTGAAGCTAGGCGGTTGCGAGTACAGGGAGGACGTGCTGTACGATCCCGAGTTCGGGACGTGGGGGCGCCTCGAGGAGGGGCTTTGGAGAGTCGGCGTCACCCCCCTCCTCCCGTGGCTCTCGGGGGGGTTGACCGCGGTCACCTTCAAGCCTGCAGGCGCCCGAATCGCCCAGGGGAACTCCATAGCCTCCGTGGAGGGACCCAGGCACTTCGAAGTGGTCCGGGCTCCGTTCGATTGCGTCGTGAAGGAAACCAACGGGGCGCTCACAAAGGAACCGCGGACCGTCAACAGAGACCCCTTCGGCGATGGATGGCTCGCTCTGGTGGAGAAGGCGAGTCCGGGCTCGCGGTTGGAGCCCCTCGCTGGCGCCGCGCCGGCAATCGAGCAGAGGCACAGCTCCATGAAGGTGCGTTGCTTCGCCGCATTCCCGGACATCGAGCTCTACGAGGTCGGCACAGAGTGCTCTGCTGTGCTCTCGCGGTTGGATGAAGAGCTCGCAAATTCCCCCAGGGGGGCGGTCGTCCACCTCGTCTCCGACGACCCCACCGCCGAGATCGAGATGATGAGGTGGGAGGGCCAGACCGGGAACGCCCTCCTGGAGGTTCGCCCCGAGGGCGCCCTCCGCCACTTCATAGTGAAGAAGAGTTGAGCCTTACTTCTCGATGGGGTAGAGGATAGAGTTGCCCCACTCGGTCCAGGAGCCGTCGTAGTTCCTCACCTCAGGATAGCCAAGCAGGTACTTCAGCACGAACCAACTGTGAGAAGAGCGCTCGCCGATCCTGCAGTAGGTGATCACCTGCTTGTCGCTGGTGACGCCCTTGGAGGCGTACAGCGCCTCCAACTCCCGCCTCGGCTTGAAGGTCCCGTCTGAATCGTTGACCGCCATGCCCCAGGGGATGTTCTTCGCGCCTGGGATGTGCCCTCCCCTCTGGGCTGCCTCGTTGGGGTACTCCGGCGGCGCCGTTATCTCGCCTGAGAACTCCTTCGGGCCCCTGACGTCGACGAGGACCCTGCCGGGTCCTCCGACCGCCGCCCTCACATCCTCCCTGTACGCCCTGATCTTCACGTCGGGCTCTGCGACGCTGAACTTGGAGCTCGGGTAAGACGGGACGTCCTTGGCTATCGGCCTGTCCTCCAGCAGCCACTTCTTCCGCCCCCCGTCCATCAGCTTCACGTTTTCGACGCTGTAGTACTTGAGATCCCAGAAGGCGTAGGCCGCGAACCAGTTGTTGAAGTCGCCGTAGAGGACCAGGATGGTGTCGTTCGATACGCCGTTCCGCTGCAATAGCTCCCCCATCTGCTCCTTCGACAGGATGTTCCTGTTCAGGGGGTCGTTCATGTCTTTCTTCCAGTCGAAGAGGACTGCCCCCGGAACGTGCCCCTGGGTGTAGTTTGCCGCCGGGTCGTAGTCGACCTCGGCGACCCTGACCTTGGGGTCGTGCAGGTGCTCGGAGACCCACTGGGTCGATACGAGGACCTCGGGATGCGAGTAGCTCTCGTCCATATTATAACATATGTCATAATGGCGATTTAAGGGTTCCTCCTGAGAAGCTAAGCTGGAAGTGGAGACGGGGGAGAAGACACCTGAGCCGGGGCAGCCCTATTCCCAGGCCGTCGTCGGCAAGTACTTCGGCGGGGCCCGGTGGCCGGTCGCCTGCTCGTACGCATAGGCGAGCCTGATCAGGGTCGGCTCGCTGTAAGCACGGCCCATGAAGGTGATGCCCACCGGGAGGCCGAAGACGAAGCCGGCAGGGACCGTGATCGCAGGGTAGCCCGCCAGGGCGGTGGGCTGCGACGACCCTCCGACGCCGTGGTCCCCGTCGACGTGGTCGACGACCCAGGGAGGCGAGTTGGTCGGCGCGACCAGGGCGTCCAGTCGGTGCTTGTCCAACGCGTAGTCGATCCCTTCCTTCCTCGACAGCAGGAGGTCCCTCTTCAACGCCTTCAGATACTTCCTGTCCTTCAGGCCGGGTGTCTCCTCCGCCTTGATGAAGAGGTCCTGGCCGAAGTACTTCAACTCCTTCCCCCTGTGCTTCTCGTTGAACGCTATGACCTCCTTGAGCGACCTCACCTTCGACGAGGCGAGCCCCGAGAGGTAGCGGTTCAGGTCGGCCTTGAACTCGTGCAGCAGGACTGTCATCTCGCCTTCGCCCATCTTCTTCGCCGTCGGGATGTCCGCAGGGTCCACGACGGTGGCGCCCAGCCTCCGCATCTTCCTTATCGCAGCCTCTGCGATGGCGTCGGCCGTGTCGCTGTAGCCGAAATACACCTCACGGGGGACCCCGATGCGGGCGCCCTTCATCCCGTCTCTCTCCAAGAACCTAGAGTAGTCGCGCCGGGACTTGGCCGCGCTCGACCTAGTCGACGGGTCGTCCCTGTCCACCCCCACCATGGCCCCCAAGAGGATGGCGGCGTCGGCGACGGTCCTAGCCATGGGGCCCACGGTGTCCTGGCTGTGGGCTATGGGCACCACCCCGGCGCGAGAGACGAGCCCTATGGTGGTCTTGATCCCGACGATGCCGTTGGCCGAGGACGGGCAGAGTACCGAGCCGTCGGTCTCGGTCCCCAGGGAGGCCGCCGCGAGGCTCGCGGCCACCGCCACCGCCGAGCCTGAGCTGGAGCCGCAGGGGGACCTGTCCAGTACGTAGGGGTTGCGGACCTGTCCGCCCCGGGCGCTCCACCCGCTGGAAGAATTGTTGGAGCGGAAGTTGGCCCATTCGCTGAGGTTTGTCTTGCCCAGTATGACCGCCCCGGCGTCCCGGAGCATCCTGACTACGTAGGCCTCGCGCCTTGGTCTGGAGCCCACCAGAGCCAGGGAGCCTGCGGTGGTCTCCATCCTGTCGGTCGTGGCGATGTTGTCCTTCAGGACCACGGGGATCCCGTGCAGCGGGCCCCGGGGGCCCTTCCTCCGCCTCTCTTCGTCCAGGCGGCGCGCTATCTTGAGGGCGTCAGGGTTGACTTCGATCACCGAGTTCAGCTTTGGCCCGGCCCTGTCGACCTTGGCGATCCTGTCGAGGTATCCCTGGACCAGGGCCCTGGAGGTGAGCTCCCCGGCCTCCATGGCCGCCTGCAGCTCAGATATCGTCGCTTCTTCAAGGCTCCTGGGCAACGGCTACGGGGCCGAGGCGGGGCGGTGGAAGGTAAAACCGTTTGTGTGGGCCCGGCGTCGGTCTCCCAGAGACCCGCCGTGGGCGCATCCCGGCCTCCGCCGTTCTGAGCGGGGCTTCAGTCGGACGAGACCCTCGGCGCGAGGAAGTAAGCCATCTTTGCGCCCTGGTCGTTCAGCTTCAGCATCAGGCGGACAGGCTTCTTGGTCGAGTACTCCAACTCGACGGTGTCGACGACCCCGCCCAGGGCCTTCAGGATTCCTGAAATGTAGTCAGTGGAGTATGTCGCCTTGCTCTCTGCGTTGGAAGTCAGTTCGAGCACGTCCGCGTCGTTCTTCGCGAGGGAGATCTCGGCCTTTCCGACGTCGCTCTTCCCTGAGAACGTCATCCTGTCCTTGGTCGTGTTGAGCGTAATCTGGTCGGAGACGACCGACACGTCCCCAAGCACCTTCTCCAGTATGGTCTTGGTCAGCGTCATCTTCGTGTCGAACTCTAGCTTCGGGAGGGGAGCCGACGCGGCGGTGCTCTCAATCAGGTGTATGTTGAACTCGCGCTTGTAACCGTTGGTGAATCGTATCATGATGCTGTCGTCCTCTCCGGACGAAATCTCCACGCTGTCTTTGGTCTCGGCCCGCCCTATGGTCCGGACCAAGTCTTCGACGCGGACGGAGAACCGGAACGGCTTGTCGCACTCGTAGGCGGCCCACGCTGAGACCGGCCAGGCGAGGTCTACCAGCGCGACGTGGGACGGGTCCATCGCCCGGAATGTGATTCCCTCGGAGTTCGCGTCGAACGTCGCCTCCTCGACGAGGGTCTTGACCGCGGCCGCTACTGCCCGCCACTCAACCGAGCTGGAGGTCTTTGCGTGGAACAAGATTTGCCGGGTTCCTTCGTCCGGGTCAACCGGGATTGGATAATAAGCGTTGGCGGGAGAAGGTCGAGAAGAGGGGGCGCCTCCCGAAACTGAGGTCCGCGGACCAGCCGAGAGACGCCAACTGAGCGGAGGCGGGACCCGCCGGTGCCCTGCACGACCAGGATGAGGATTCGGCCAGGCCAAGCTTAAATGCATGAGCGGCAGCGGGGCAAATCCGACCCAGTGAGACAATGAAGTTTCCAAAGGAAATGCGAACAAACTGTCCTTTTTGTCACAAGCACACGACGCACTCAGTGGCGCTGTACAAGAGAGGGAAGGAGCGCGCAGGGTCCTGGGGCGCCAGGAGGCAGGCCGGGAGGAAGCGCGGTTATGGTGGTCAGAAGTTCCCAGAACTGATCAGGACCGCCAAGACCACCAAGAAGGCCACGCTCCGCCTGAAGTGCCGTGAGTGCAACCGCGAGAGGATGCGCGACGGGATCAGGCTCAGGAAGGCGGAGATAGCGGCGTGAAGCGCGACAGGGAGCCGATACCCAAGACAAAGAGCGTCTTCCTTCTCGTGAAGTGCCCCGACTGCGGCGAGGAGCGGATCCTCTTCTCGAACTCTGCGAAGGACATCGGCTGCAGAGGGTGCGGGAGGAAGCTCGCCGAGAGCAGAGGGGGGAAGTCGGTGGTCCTGGCGACTGTGGTCAAGCGGCTGGGCTAAACCGACAAATACCACCAGGGACGGCGGACGAAGACATGAGCGAAGACAGGTCCCTCCCCGATCCGGGGGAGATTGTCGTCTGCACGGTGAGGGAACTCACGTCGCACGGCATCTACGTCAACCTGGACCAGTACGACGGGACCAACGGGTTCCTGCACGTCTCTGAGATATCGACCGGCTGGGTGCGGAACATCGACAGAGTGGCAAAGGTGTCACAGAAGCTCATCCTGAAGGTCATCAGGCTGAACAGGGCCCGCAGAGAAATCGACCTTTCTCTCAGGCAGGTGACCAACGAGGAGAGGCGCCAGAAGGTTATCGAGTGGAAGCGGGAGGAGAGGGCGCTTACGATTATCGATGCCGTGAGCAAGAAGATGGGGATAGACGACGCCCATGTGAAGGAGCTGAGGCATAAGCTCGAGGGGGAGTTCGGCACCCTGTACGCCGCCCTCGAGACGGCGGCGAGGAAGGGAGCAGAGGGGCTCTCCGGGGCCGGGCTCTCCGAGGAGGAGGCGGAGGCGGTGGCCGGGATCGCCGGGGAGAAAATCGTCCCGCCCAGGTATGAAATAGGGGCGCTGGTAGAGGTGTCCTCGAGGTCCCCCGAGGGGATAGAGCAGGTGAAGAAGACGCTCCTGGCGGCCGCGTCGGCCCCCTCCGCCGAGGTCCACATCACGTACGCGGGGGCTCCCCACTACAGGGTGAGGATAACGGCAGACGACTACAAGCAGGCCGAGAAGGCTATGGACGTGGTCCTAGACAAGATCAAGGGCGAAGTGGGGAAGCATGACGCTTTCAGCTTCAAGCGGGAGATATCGAGGAAGTACGGCGGGTCGTCTTGAGGAGCCTGATGCTGAAGTGCGCCCAGTGCGGCAGGTACACCCTGTCTGAGAAGTGCCCCAGCTGCGGGACCAAGACAGTCACCGTCCACCCCGCCAGGTACTCGCCCGACGACAAGTACGCGAGGTACCGCAGCCCGCTGGCGTATGAAGAGCGGTAGCCGCCTGTTTTTCACCTCAAGAAGAGCGCTGGAATAAACGCCTGAACTCGGATCGGGCTCAGGAGGTGTAGTTGCCTGGGACCACCTGGTAGACCAGGATGGTGTTGAAGCACTGGAGGGAGGTGTCTCCCGGGCATGGGTTGCCCGCTGAGGTCCCCGAGATGCCCTGCTGGGCCAACGAGAAGCTGGGGGAGATGTAGGCGAGCCTGAACGGGCCGGTGCTGTTGGATGGGTAGTTGAGGGTGCCCGGATACGCGAACGCCTGGTAGGGCGGGGCCCCGTTGCTCGCCTGCTGGTAGGTCGAGGAGAACGAACAGTAGAACAGGCTGGCGCAGACGGTCCCAGTGTTCGACGATGAAGGGACGAGCCACCCAGAGTACTGGAACGGGAGGAGCTGGCCGAAGAGCGAGTTCTGAGTGGCGTAGGGGGTCAGGTTGAAGTCGTCGGCGCCGGTGCAGGGCGGGGCTCCCGCCGTCGGGCACTCCAGATAGGTGGACTCGTTCAGCCCTCCGATGCGTATGAACCACTGCTTCTTGCTCTCATCTCCGCCCCCTGCGGTGAATCCTCCTCCGCTCGGGACCTGCAGTACGTAGTAGTAGGAAGTCCCGGACGTCGATGATACAGGCACGATGCTGCCGGTGACGAAGATCGCGACGTAGGTGGGCCTGCCGTCGGTGTAGCTCTGGGCCATGGCGGCCGCCTGAGTGACGTTGGACATCAGCAGCCTGCCCACCTGCGCTATCCTGGAGCTGTTGAGCGTGGCGTTGTCAACCAGGGTGGTCCTGTTGCCCATGACCGTGATCCAGTAGCCGTAGTCCCACCAGGCGATTATGACGGAGTTCGCCGGGGTGTTCTGCCTCATCCATTGGAGCGTGTCTATCCAGTCTGGGAACCCGCCGCGCGAGTAGATGGTCGCCCCGTTGGTGATGCTGACCCCCGCGTCGGCCGGGCTGTTGTCGCAGAAGAGCTGCCCGCTGGAAGTGCACTGGACCGGGTTGGGGATCCAGTACGTCCCGGCCGGGAGGACGAGTAGCGCAATCACCGCTATGGAGAAGACTACCTTCATCTCGTTGCGGGAGGTCGGCACCTGCTTCTTCTTGACCAGGGCTGTGGTGCTCGGCTTGACCAGGGCGAAGGCGAGTTCGGCGAAGCCGATGCCTCCCAGTATCCCCAGCGCCAGAGACGAATAGACCAGCAGACGCGAGAAAGATGCTGAGAAGTACAGGCCTGTCAGCCCGAACACCAGGGCGTAGATCATCGGGACGCCTCTCCTCTTGAACGCCACCAGGGCCCCGACCATCCCGAAGGACATGAGGACCGCATACGAAGTGAAGTAGTCGGCTCCGGTGGGCATCGCCTGTTCCGCGACCGACTTCACGAGCTGGTCGGCGGCGGAGGTGCCCGACGCGACCAACCAGGGAGCCAGTACGGTGAGGTACCTCAGCGTCAGAGACCCCACCAAGCCGAAGCTCAGCAGCGCGAGCCCTCCGAGCGCGAATCCAAACAGGAGCTTGAGGAGCGTGGGCCTGAACTCCGTGGGCTTCGTCCATGTCTTGACCCACTGCGCTACCAGGAAGAACACCGTCCCTCCGATTATCGCGAGGCCGATGGGATCGGTGATGATGTGGACGCCGGGGAACGGGAAGATGGCGCTCATGAACAGTGTGGCCGCGGTGAAGGTGACTATGGCGGGCGAGTAGCCGCTGAGCTCGATGTTCAGGAAGGGGAGGACGAGGAAGATGAGCCCGAACGCGGCGGTAAAGTAGTTCCCGCCGCCCCAGGCGGTGTTGCCGTAGCCCAGCATGATCCCGGCGGCTAGGGCGCGCAGGACCCTGCCCCTGGCGGGCCTCTCCTTGTCGAAGATGGTGAGCACCAGGTAGCTGGCTGCGACGAAGAGCATTATCGTGAAGGGCTCGGACTTGTACCAGCCCAGGTTCCCTCTTTCGATGAGCGGAGGCGAGACTGCGAAGACGAGCGCCGCGAACAGGCCCGCGGCGTCTCCGGCTATCTTCCTCACCACGAAGTAGAACAGTACCGCGGTGATGGCGCCGAAGAACACGGGGAGGATGATCAGGAGGTCATAGAGTGTTATCGGAACGCCGAAGACGTCATGGACCAACAGGTAGATCATGGCCCCGCCGATCTGGAGGCCGTCCTGAGACGTCGCGGCCACGTTCCGGCCTGTGGGGAACCAGGTCTGGATGTCGTGCCAGAAGAAGTATCCTTGGAGGTTGTGGCAGCTCGTGAGGACCGTCGGTCCGCACCCGGCGGGGTTCGCGAAGAAGGCGGCGTAGAGCCCCTCCTGGTGTGCAAGGTTCACGATGTGCTGGGCCGCATAGTAGTCGTAGTAGGGGTCGAACTCGTTCAGGTAGAAGCCGTACTTCGCCGCGAAGGACCTCATGAGGACGGCTATGGAGAAGATGATCGCGAGCGCCATCGAAAGCATGACGGCCCTGCGCGACAGGGTCGGCCGCCTGATGGAAAGCCGTAGGGTGTCGAGTACGCCCAAGTCTGGGCTCCGATTTTCTCCGGGCTATTTTAACCGTGCCCTTTCTGCTACTTCTGCAGCAGGGTTTCCAGGTAGGCGGCGTAGCCCCTCGCGTCGAGGAGGGACTTGCGCTCGGCCGGCAGGTTCGACGGCTCGACCTCTACCAGCCATCCTTCGCCATAGGGCGACTTGTTGATTAGCTCGGGGTGGGAGTCGAGCACCCCGTTGACTTTCACGACCCTGCCTGAGATGGGTGCGTAGACCTCGGACACTGCCTTGATGGACTCGACGGTCCCCATCGACTTCGCCTGCTCGACCGCGCCGTTGACCTTCGGGGCGCTGACGTAGACCACGTCGTTGAGGGTCTTAGCCGCATAGTCGGTGATCCCAATCCTCACGGCCTTCCCCTCTTCCTTGGCCCACTCGTGCTCCTTCGTGTACATCAGGTCGTCTGGAATGTGATATCCCTTGATCTCCATCAGGACCGGCGCCGCCCCGTGTGGCTAATTATCCTTCTGCCTCTTCCAGCCGTATGACCGCTCGTCATAGAACGGAGGTTTCGTGACGCTAGCCGGCTGGCTGGACCCCCTGATGGTCACGCCGACCCTGGAGCCAGGCTCGGAGCTCCCCTGCGCCAAGTAGCAGAGAGCTATCCCCTTCCTGAGGACGGGGGAGAAGGTGCCGCTCGTGACCACCCCCGCCGCGCCGGCGTCTCCCAGGACCTCGAAGCCGTGCCTGGGGATGCCGAAGTCAAGGACGAGCCCCCGCCTGACCTTGGATGGGGGCTGGGCTCCGGACGCTTCCAGGGCCTCCGAGCCCACGAAGCCGCGCTTCCCGGCGGCGATGACCCACGCGAGGTCAGCTTCGTATGGGTTGGTGCCCTGGTCCATGTCGGAACCGTGGAGTGGGAACCCCGCTTCCAGCCTCAGGGAGTCTCTGGCGCCAAGGCCGCAGGGAGTCGAGGTCTCGGCCAGCTTCTCCCACACCTTCATCGCCCCGTCAGGGCGCTCGCTGGTGGCCCCGTAGACGATCACCTCGAACCCGTCCTCGCCCGTGTATCCGGTCCTCGAAACCAGCGCCTCCTCGCCTGCCACCCTGGCTTCCGCGCACCTGAACCGCTTGAGCTGGCCCAGGTCCAGGTCGGTCAGGCGCTGGAGCGAGGAGACGGCACCGGGGCCCTGCACCGCGACCATTGCCGTCGAGCCCGTCCTGTCGTCGATGACGAGGCCGCTGGGAGAGTGGGCGCGCATATGCTCCATGTCGGCCTTGGCGTTGGCGGCGTTGACCACCACCAGGTACGATTCCTCCCCGAGTTTCTCGATGATCAGGTCGTCGATTATCCCGCCCCTGTCGTTGAGGAGGAGCGTATAGAACGCCTTCCCCGGTGGCTGGGTCTTCACGGCGGTTGGGACGAGCTCTTCCAGGAAACCCGTGGCCTTCTGGCCTTCCACGCGGAACCTCCCCATGTGGGAGACGTCGAAGATCCCTGAGGCGTTTCTGACCGCCATGTGCTCGGCCGCGGTAGTGGTGTACCAGAGCGGCATTTCGTAGCCTGCGAACTCCGTGAGCTTGGCGCGCTTCGAGTGGTAGCCGAAGAGCTGGGTGGTCTTGGGCATGTGCTCGAGCGGGCCCCGACGCTATTTAAGTGGGCGACGTCGATGGCGGAGTTCGTTGCTCTCGCTACGCCCGGTGCGGGTCACTGCGAAGGGCGCCAAGTTCGACCTCATCGCGCTCATCGAAGAGGAAGTCGGCGCGGAGCTGAGGGACGGCGACGTGCTCGTCATCTCTAGCAAGTTCGTCGCCATGTCAGAAGGGAGGGTCGTCAGCCTCGGGGGGGTGAATCCAGGGGCGAGGGCGAGGGCGCTGGCGGCGGAGCACCACATGGACCCGAGGATCTGCGAGCTGGTCCTCCGCGAGTCCGACCGGGTGATTGGCGGAATACCCGGCTTCCTCCTCGCCAGCAAGGAAGGGCTCCTGACGCCCAACGCGGGCATAGACAAGTCGAACGTCAGGCACGGAGCGGTGATCCTCTACCCCAGGAGGCCCGAAGCCGCCGCTCGGACGATCAGAGAGGCCCTGATGTTCTCCAGGGGCGTGTCCGTAGGCGTCGTGATATGCGACAGTAGGCTCTCCCCCACGAGGAGAGGGACCACCGGTGTGGCGGTGGGGTCGTCGGGGATCGAGGCGGTCCAAGACATGAGGGGGAGGAGAGACCTCTTCGGCAACGTGCTCAAAGTGACGTCCCAGGCGGTGGCCGATGACCTGAGTTCGGCGGCAGAGGTGCTGATGGGGGAGTCGGACGAGGCCACGCCCATGGTGCTGGTGAGGGGGCTGAAGAAGGCGCTGAGACAGGGTTCGGAGTACGGCCCGAGGAGGTTCGCGGTGGCGTTGGAGGAGGACGTCTTCCTCAGGAGCCTCGGATTCGCGGGGGGCGCATAGGCCTAAATGTCCGGGAAGAGCCGGCCTCGACGTTGACCTATGAGATTGTTTGTAACTCCTGCGGCGCTCCGCTGTACTCCGGGTTCGACCTAAGGTCGCCGGGGGACGTGCTGAAGGCCACCGACTACAGGTGCAGGAAGTGCGGTACCAAGCTCGCCCTGAGCAGGTTCCAGGTCGACGTCAGGAAAATCGACGGCTCCTTCGACTAGGGTTGACTGATAGGGCACCGCAAAGTCCTCAGGTCTGGGGCGACCCGGCGGTGAGCGGTGGCTACACCCTCGTGGTCTGTGAGAAGCCCGACGCAGCGAAGAGGGTGGCCGACGCGCTCTCTGGTGGGAGGAGCGCGGCCTCACAGGTGGAAGGGACGACAGTATTCAGCTTCGCGAAGGATGGAGAGGAGTTCGTGGTCTGCTCGGCCCAGGGCCACGTCTACGGCGTGTCTGACCCCGCGGAGGAGAGGACAGTCTATCCCGTCTTCGACGTTGAGTGGTACCCGCTCAACCTTGTGGAGGAAGAGAGTGCGTCAGCCGGGAGGCGCATCGCAGCGATAAGGAAGCTCGCGGCCGGGGCGGCCAGGTTCGTGAACGCCTGCGACTTCGACGTCGAAGGCGAGACCATTGGATTCAATCTGCTGAGGTATGCCTGTGGGGGGAAGGAGAAGGGGGCGCTCAGGGCGAGGTTCTCAACCCTCACGGAGGAAGACCTGAGGAGGTCCTTCGGCTCGCTGGAACCCCAGGCCGCTGATGGGCTGGCGAGGGCTGGCCGGGCGAGGCACGTGATCGACTTCCTGTGGGGGATCAACCTGTCGAGGGCGCTTTCCCAATCCCCGCTCGGCCTGGGGCACAGGTTCAGGACCGTGAGCGTCGGCAGGGTCCAGGGGCCGACCCTCGGGTTCCTGGCAAAGAGAGAGCGGGAGATACGCGAGTTCGTACCCACACCCTACTGGAAGGTGACGGGGGTGTTCGAGAAGGACGGCAGGGAGTTCTCCGCATGGTACGCCGAGGAGAAGGTCAGGACGAAGGCGCAGGCGGAGGAGGTTCGCGCCGCGTGCAGAGGTGGCACGGCCGTCGTCGTCGCCGTGCAGAGGAGCCAGGTCCAGGTTAGCCCTCCCCCGCCCTTCAGCCTCGGAGACCTTCAGAAGGAGGCGTACAGGGCGCTCAGGATTCCTCCGAGCAGGACGCTCCAGATAGCCGAGGGCCTATACCTGGCCGCCCTGATCTCTTACCCGCGGACCAGCAGCCAGAAGCTCCCTCCCTCCCTGGACCTAAGGAGGATTCTCGGCGGCCTTGGGAGGGTGCGCGCGTACTCGGACGCGGTCGAGGAGATACTGAAGTCGGGGTCCAGGACAGTCCAAGGGGCGAGGTCGGACCCCGCCCACCCGGCCATCCATCCAACCGGGGAGAGGCCTCAGAGGCCGCTGGATGGTCAGGCGGCCTCGCTGCTCGACCTTGTCGTCAGGAGGTTCCTCGCCGGCTTCGGGCCGCCGGCCAGGAGGGAGCTTGTCGACGTCTCGATGGACGTGGGGGGGCACCGGTTCAAGGCCTTGGGGAGCAGGACCACCTTCCCCGGTTGGATGGACTACTACGGCAGGTATGCCGGGCGCAGGGACCAGGAACCTCCTCCGGTAGCCGAAGGGGAAAGGGCGGGAGTCGTCAGCGTGACCGTCGAAGAGAAGTTCGAGCAGAGACCGCCGAGGTACAACCAGGGCAGCCTGCTGGAGAAGATGGAGAGCGAGGGTATCGGAACGAAGGCGACCAGGGCAGACATGATCTCGACGCTGCTTTCGAGGGGGTACGCCTCGGGGGATAGCCTGACGGTGACAGACCTCGGGTTTGCGGTGGTGGAGGCCATGGAGAAGTACGCCCCCTCGGTGGTGAGCACCGAACTCACCCGGCATGTGGAGGAGATGCTGGAAGGGGTCGAAGAAGGGGCCGGGGGGGAGGCAGATGTCGTCAGGGAGACGGTACGAACGGCCGCCGAGCAGCTCGCAGAGCTCTTCGCCAACGAGGGAGAGGTGGGCAGGGTGATCGACGCGGCGATTGCCGGTGAGGCCTCGAAGGCAGGGGCCCTGGGAGGGTGCCCGGTCTGCAAGAGCGGAACCCTCAGGATCGTACGCTCCAGGACGACGAAGAAGAGGTTCGTCGGGTGCTCGAACTACCCATCGGGGTGCCGGGCGTCGGCCCCCCTCCCCCAGCGGGGGACTCTCAGGCCGGCCGCGAAGCCCTGCGAGAAGTGCTCCTGGCCAGTGGTGTACGTCTCAGGAGGGAGGCGGCCTTGGAAGCTCTGCGTCAACCCGGACTGCCCCGGACGGAGCAAGCCATGAAGTGCGCCGTCTGCGGCAGGGAGGGCGCGGGGAAACTCTGCCAGCGCCACGCTGTGGCGAAGGAGAGGCTGGAGGCGGCGTACCCTCTCTGGGTCAGGGCCTATGGGAGGATGAGTTGGGGAGACTACTTGGATAACGTTATACGCAACGTCCAGACGGGCCCATGGGCAAAAGAGGTAGCTGAAGCCCTGCGTGATAGTTAGATGATCAGACAAGCAATCCAGTTGGCGTACAGGAGGAGCGTAGGCGCCGTGAAGGACTGGCTAGTGGGCTCTGTGTCCTCCGCCACCAGAGGTGGAGGCCTCGTCCAGGTGCTCTACGTCATCGTCCTCATCGGCCTCATGGCCGGGTTCGTCAGCGCGATCACCTACCCTGTGGCCAACGAGACCCTGATCCCCTACCCCAGCGGCGCGAACGAGACGGTCCCCGAAGCCGTGGTCGACGCCATGGTGATCATACTGGGGGGTGCGGGCATATACCTCACCTACTTGAGCGGCAGGCAGACGGTCAGGCCCAGGGCGGTCAACTTCTACCTCGCCCTTGCGCTGCTGCTGCTCATCGTTTCGCTGTTCATAGGGTTCAACCTCGCGATCCTCAAGGGATTCGGGTAGAGAAGACCCCGCCCGGCCAGGCCGAGCCCCTCTCAGTCCGCATCGACAGCTCGGACCCCTTCACCTCGACGGACGCCGCTATATCAGAGAGCCCCGATATCGACCTCGCCGTCCCGAGCCTCCCGAAGCCCTCGCGCCTGTACATGCCGAGGATGACGGCCTTCGAGTTCGTCTTGGCAAGGTATGACAGGCCGGCCAGCGCGAACCCCAACCGCCTGCCCCGGGAGCGGCCGTCGTCGAGGGAGAAGAGGTGGTAGAGGGTGTTGAGGCTGTCCAAGATGAGGGCGCCCTGGGGGGCGACGAAGAGCTGGGAGACCTCCGCTTCGATGTCAGAGCCCGGGGCGGGGACCCTCAGCGTCCACGAGTCGGCTTCGGCGGGGGAGGGCGTCAGGACCGAGTCGGCGTGGGAGGAGTAGAAGGCGTCGAGGTCCAAGACCGCGGCCGCCATCCCTGAAGCCCCCAGCAGGCCGGCGAGGGTCCTGGCGAAGGCTAGGTTGTCCTGCCTCTCTGCGAACAGAAAGGTGGCGGTCTTCCCCAGGAGCGGCTCGAGGAAAGACCGCGACCCCTGGGCTGCGCTCATTCGCGCCCTTCGATGATTGAACCGCTATAAGGCATCGCCGGGGTTCCTTCAATGAGGCCTGACTGAGTCGGTCGGCCAAGGGCCGCGTGACCCTGCGCGGCGTTCTGTCAGGACAAACGGCATAAATCACTGCGAGCGGGCCTATGACGACCATGACAAAGAAAGTAGCAGACATCATCGTCGATTCTCTGGTTTCTCAGGGGGTGGAACGGGTGTACGGGGTGGTGGGCGACTCCCTCAATGGGATAGTCAACGCCATCCGCGCCAGGGGCGGCGAGATTGAATGGGTTGGGGTCCGCCATGAGGAGACTGCAGCTTTCGCTGCCGGCGCGGAAGCACGCCTGACCGGGAAGCTCGCGGTATGCGCTGGGAGCTGCGGGCCGGGGAACATGCACCTGATCAACGGCCTCTACGACTGCTACAGGAACCGAGTGCCCGTCCTCGCCATCGCCTCCCACATCCCGAGCAGGGAGATCGGCAGCGGCTACTTCCAGGAGACGCACCCGGAGCTGCTGTTCAAGGAGTGCTCCCTATACTGCGAACTGGTCTCCCACCCCGAGCAGATCTGCAGGGTGCTCGAGATCGCGATGCGGACGGCTGTCGCCGAGGGAGGCGTGTCGGTGCTGGTGATTCCGGGGGATGTAGCCCTCCTCGACTCGACGACCCAGCGGCCGGTCCCTTCCTTCGAAAGGCCGTCCCCGTCCGTCCGCCCCTCCGATGCTGAGCTACGTAAGGCCGCTGACATCCTCAACTCATGCTCGAAGGTCACGATCCTCGGAGGGGCGGGGTGCGAGGGGGCCCACTCCGAGCTGGTCGAAGTCGCTGGGGTGCTGAACGCCCCGATAGTGCACGCCATGAGGGGGAAGGAGTTCATCGAATGCGACAACCCCTACGACGTGGGGATGACCGGGCTCCTGGGGTTCTCGTCGGGGTACTACGCCATGATGGACTCCGACGCTCTCCTCATGCTGGGGACCGACTTCCCGTACCAGCAGTTCTACCCTCCCGGAGCTAAAGTGATCCAGGTCGACGTCAGGGGAGGGCAGATTGGGAGGAGGACCAAGGTCGACCTCGGCCTGGTGGGGGACGTCAGGACGACCCTCTCGGCGTTGAAGCCGCTTCTGTCTCCGAACAAGGGGGGAGAAGGTCACCTGAAGGCCAGCCTGGACCACTACCGGAAGGCCAGGGACGAGCTCGATTCCCTCGCCGTCGGGAAGCCGGGGAAGGCACCGATACACCCCCAGTACGTCGCGAGGGTGGCCAACGAGGTCGCGGCCGACGACGCCATATTCACCTGTGATGTGGGGACCCCCACCATCTGGGCGGCGCGGTACCTGAGGATGAACGGGAGGCGCAGGCTGCTGGGGTCATTCTCCCATGGCTCTATGGCAGCGGCCCTCCCACTGGCGATCGGGGCGCAGAAGGCGTTCCCTGGGAGGCAGGTGGTCTCCTTCTCGGGGGACGGGGGGATCGCGATGCTGCTGGGGGACGTACTCACCCTCAAGCAGCAGAGCCTCCCCGTGAAGGTGGTGGTCTTCAACAATGGCGCCCTCGCCTTCGTCGAGCTCGAGATGAAGGCGGCAGGGATGCTGGAGCATGGTACTGAGCTCCTCAACCCTGACTTCGCTAAGGTGGCCGAGGCCGCGGGCCTTCTCGGCCTGCGAGCCGAGCTGCCGGAGCAGGTGGAGCCCATGCTGAGGCAGATGCTGCAGCACCCCGGTCCCGCGCTCCTCGACGTCGTGGTAAACCGCCAGGAGCTCTCGATCCCGCCGAGCCTGAAGCTAGAGGAGCTCAGAGGGATGACCCTCTACATGGCCAAAGCGGTCCTCAATGGGCGCGGGGACGAGGTCCTCGACCTGGCACGGACCAACCTCTTCAGGTAGGGCCGAAGCCAGGATGGTCCGTCGCAACGCCGGCTAACATTCATAACCCCAGCTCCCCCGATTTCGGCCATGGAGTTCGTCAGGATGGGCCAGACTGGCCTCAGGGTGTCGCGGATCTGCCTGGGGTGCATGTCGTTCGGAACGGGGGACGACTGGAGGGTCGACGGCGAGGCGGCGAAGAAGGTTCTCTCGCGCGCCTGGGACCTGGGGATTAACTTCTACGACACCGCGAACGTGTATTCGAACGGCAGGTCGGAGGAGATAGTCGGGGAGTTCCTCGACGGCCGCCGGGACGACGCGGTGCTGGCCACCAAGGTCCGCGGAGAGATGGGGCCGGGACCGAACCAGCACGGGCTGTCGAGGGCCCACATAATGTGGCAGCTGAGGGAGTCGCTCAGGAGGCTGAAGACGGACCACGTCGACCTCTACCAGATCCACAGGTGGGACTACGATACCCCGATCGAGGAGACGCTCTCGACGATGACCGACCTGGTCAGCCAGGGGAAGGTGCGGTACATTGGGGCTTCGAGCATGTGGGCGTGGCAGTTCGCCAAGGCCCTCTACACCAGCGATGTGAAGGGGTTCGCGCGCTTCGTCACCATGCAGGACCTCTACAACCTGCTCTACCGCGAGGAGGAGAGGGAGATGATCCCCCTCTGCAAGGCGGAGGGGGTAGGGCTCATCCCCTGGAGCCCCACCGCCGCAGGGATCCTCTCTGGGAAGTACTTCGAGAACGGGAAGCTGGTGACCAGGGAGGGCGACAGCAAGCGGATCAGCCCGGGGTCCATGGGCCACATGCGCTACGTCGGGAAGCCCCAGAACGACCAGATAGTGGGGAGGCTGGTCGAGCTCGCGAAGCAGAAGGGGGCGACCCCCAACCAGGTGGCCCTGGCGTGGCTGCTGAAGAAGGGGGTGACGGCGCCGATCATCGGCACGTCCAAGGTGGAGCACCTCGAGGAGATGGTCGGGGCCGTGGACGTGAAGCTCACAGACGACGAGGCGAAACACCTGGAGGAGCCCTATGTCCCCCAGCCAGTGATCGGGTTCACCTAGGCCTACGCATGGGTTGGCGGCCGGTCAGCCTCTTCTCCTGAGAACCACGAGCATGTGCTCGCTCACCCCGACGACCGAGGGGTGGGCGCAGGTCTTGTAGTGGGTCTCGAGCCAGACCCTCCACCTGCGGGGGTCCTTCGCCAGCCTGTTCACTTCTTCTCTGTGGACAGAGCCGACCCCTTCGAGCCCCACCATCGCCAGGACCTCGACCCCCCTGACTCCCTCGGCCTCCGCTCTCAGCTCTTCGGGGAGGAAGAAGTGAGTCGCCGTGAAACCGCGCCCTCCGAGGTAGTCTCCGCTGTCTCGTATCTTCTTGAAGAGGGGGAGCTGGACTTCGTCCGGGAAGTACTTGAGCGCCGTGGCGATCATGGCCAGCCGGCTCATCACTGAGACGAAGATTGGCGAGCGGGCCTTCCCGACCCTGGCCAGCTCGGCCATCGCCTTCCTCCTGTCCTCGCCCTTCATCACGTGAGACAGCGGTCCACCGAGGCAGAGCACCGCGTCGAAGTAGCCGTCAGGGAACCGCGCCAGGTCCACTATGGACCCTTCCACGGCCGTGACCTTGCTGCCGAGCCCTTCTCTCCTGACCCGCCCCTCTGCGAACCTGAGATTCGCAGGGGCGTAGTCGAGCAGGACAACGTCGTAACCCTTCCTGGCCAGCTCGATCGCGTACCTGCCGGGGCCGCCCCCTGCGTCCAGGATCAGCCCGTTCTTCGGCAGATACCTCCTGAGGAACTCCAGAGTCGTGTCGAACTCCAGCCGGTGGTAGGGGTCTGACTGGAGCCTGGCCCACTCCTCCTTCACGTTCCCAGAGTAGAACCGTCTTACCGACCGCGTCATCGCGACGGCCTGGTTTCGGGACGGCCGTATTATAGGTGAATGAAGCGCGGGACGGCCTGGCTCTTCACCCCCTGACGAAATAGCTTTCCACCGCGTCCCCGGGCGTCACCGTCGCTCTTGGAGGTCTCCACACAGGGAAGGAACCTGACCGTGGCCGTCGTCGGAGGGCTCGCGCTTGGGACGGCGCTGGCGTTCGTGAGCGTGGATGGAGTGCCCCTGACGTACCTGCTCCTCCAGTTCAACGGCCTTGTGCTGAAGGGATGGGCGTGGCAGCTCGTCACGTCGATAATCGTCGCGCCCCCGACCTGGTCAGGCGTCCTAGATGTCGGATTCAACGCCATGGCGTTGGTCTGGCTCGACGGCTTCTTCACCCTGGCTTACAGCAAGAACCAGTACTACGCGGTCTTCCTGCTGACGGGAATCGCTGGCAACGTCGTGAGCCTTGCCAATGGGCCGAGGGCCGCGAGCTTCGGAGCCTCGGGCGGGATCTTCGGGCTCCTCGCGGGGGTCATCTCATTCGACGTGGTCACGAGCAGGAAGCCCGACTTCACCCTCATCGCCTGGTTCGTGGCCGTCTTCCTGGTCAGCAGCTTCCTGTTCGCCTC
>JAJZOO010000054.1 GCA_021811485.1 archaeon | reverse complement strand
CGGGGCTCTGAACCCCGCGGTCACGCTGGGGCTTTGGGTTGGAAAGAAGCTGAAGTCCAGGGACGTCGTCCCATACATAGTCGCGGAGCTCGTGGGGGCGACGGCCGCAGGCCTGGCGCTGGAGGCGGCGTTCCCCTCCGTCCTCGGGGACAGCGTGAAGTGGGGCTCCCCGACCCTCAGCAGCGCCCTCACCGTCGGTCAGGGGATCGCCATCGAGGCGCTCCTCACCTTCGTCCTAGTCTTCGCAGTGTACGGGACCGCAGTCGACTCCAGGGCCCCTCACATCGGCGGGCTCGGCATCGGCCTCGTCGTCGTCGCCGACGTCCTCGTAGCGGGGAACCTTACCGGGGCGGCAATGAATCCCGCGAGGGCCTTCGGTCCGATGCTCGCGTCCGGTTTCTACCCCGGGTACTGGTACATCTATCTCGTCGGCCCGGTGCTTGGCGGCATCGTAGCCGGGCTGGTCTACAGGTACCTGATAGAAAGCAAGACCTGAGGGGTCGCGTCTAAATAACTCAGGGTAGGGATGAGCAGGTTGAAATCCGCGGCAAGAAGGCTTGGCAGGGAGCAGGCGAAGGAGGTCCTCGTCGGTCTCGACTCTGCCCTGGGCTCGTCTCGGGGGAAGGCCGCGAGGGAGGCCATCGTGAAGTTCCTGAACGCCTCCGTGCCCACTTACTCGTGGGTGGGGATGTACGCCGTGGATGGGGGCGACCTGGTCCTCGAGGCCTGGGCCGGGCCGGCCGCGACTGAGCACACCCGCATCCCAATCGGGAAGGGAGTGTGCGGATTCGCCGCCAAGGCGGGGAGGACGGAGATAGTCTCCGATGTCGGCAAGGACCCGCGGTACCTCCAGTGCTTCCTCTCGACGAGGGCAGAGATAGTGGTCCCGGTCCTGAACCAGGGGCAGGTCGTGGGGGAGATAGACATAGACAGCGACCAGCTGGACGCATTCTCGTCGGTGGACAAAGAGTTCCTCGAGGCGGTGGCCAAGAGGGTCAGCAACCTCTGGTAGCCCGGCCTCGATAACATACGTTATAATACTTAAATACGAACTGGCGGTCGGCAACTCCAACCATGAAGCTGGAGATCAAGGACCTCCACGCCTCCGTAGAAGGCAAGGAAATCCTCAAAGGCGTCAACCTCGCCATCGGCCAGGGGGAGACCCACGCCCTGATGGGGCCCAACGGCTCAGGGAAGAGCACCCTCGCCTACACGGTGATGGGGCACCCCAAGTACCAGGTTACCTCCGGGGAGATCCTCATCGACGGCGAGAGCATAGTCGGCCTCACCCCTGACAAGAGGGTGAAGAAGGGCCTCTTCCTCGCGTTCCAGTACCCGGTCAGTGTCCAAGGCGTGAGCATGTTCTCCTTCCTCCGCGCCGCGTACAACAACTCCCGCCCGGCGGGCTCCGAGCCGCCCACCATATTCGAGTTCAAGGAGGTGGTGGCGGAGAAGCTGAAGATGCTCAGCATGGACGACGCCTTCCTGAACCGCTACCTGAACGAAGGCTTCTCAGGCGGGGAGAAGAAGAGGGCCGAAATCCTCCAGATGGCCCTCATGCAGCCGAAGTTCGCGGTCCTGGACGAGACGGACTCCGGGCTGGACATAGATGCGCTCAGGATAGTGGCCGAGGGGATCAACAAGGTGTCCGGTCCGCAGACAGGCTCCATCCTCATAACCCACTATCAGAGGATACTGAAGTACGTGAAGCCCCAGTTCGTCCACGTGATGTTCCAAGGGAAGGTGATCGAGTCGGGCGGGGAGGAACTCTCCAGGCTCCTGGAAGAGAGAGGCTACACCTGGATAACGGGATACAAGGAAGAGGAGCCGGTGGCTCCCCAGGCCGGGTAAACCCTTTTAGGGAGTAGATAACATATGTTATACAAGGTCTTTGTGATATGACTTCTAAAGTCGACATCGTCACCGACGACTACAAGCAGAAGTACGGCTTCAGCGACCCGGTCGAAGAGTACGCTGTAAAGGGCATCAAGGGGCTGAGCGAGCGGGTGGTGCAGGAGATCGTCAGGCTGCACGACGAGCCCGCGTGGATGGAGCAGATCAGGATGAACGCCCTGAAGCACTTCCTCGACCGGGAGCCCCCTTCATGGGCCCCAGAGCTCAAGGAGATCGACTACCAGAGCTTCTACTACTACGCCAACCCCACGAAGAAGGCCGCCCAGTCGTGGGATCAGCTCCCAGAGTACATCAGGAGGACCTACGACAAGCTCGGCATCACTGACGCTGAGAAGAAGTTCCTCGCGGGTGTGGGCGCGATCTACGAGAGCGAGTCGGTCTACCACAGCATCCAGGGGGAGCTGGCGAAGCAGGGGGTCGTCTTCACTGACACGGTCGCGGCCCTGAAGGAGTACCCGGACGTCATGAAGAAGTACTTCGGGACCGTGGTGCCGTTCCAGGACAACTACATCGCCGCCCTGCAGACGGCCGTCTGGAGCGCGGGCTCCTTCGTCTACGTCCCCGAGGGGGTGAAGGTCAGCATGCCGCTGCAGGCATACTTCAGAATCAATGAGAAGAACATGGGCCAGTTCGAAAGGACCCTCATCGTAGCAGAGCCCTACAGCGAGGTGATCTACATCGAGGGGTGCTCGGCCCCCGTGTACTCGTCGCAGTCCCTGCACTCGGCCATAGTCGAGATAGTCGCCAGGAAGGGGTCGCTGGTGAAGTACACCACCCTGCAGAACTGGTCCAGGGACGTCCTGAACCTCGTCACCAAGAGGGCCCATGCACACGAGGACGCCACGGTCTCCTGGGTTGACTTCAACGGGGGCGCAAAGCTGACCCGGAAGTACCCGTCGGTCTACCTGCTCGGGCCGAGGGCGAAGGCTGACATCATCTCGGTAGCCTACGCCGGGCCGGGCCAGGTCCAGGACACCGGGGCCAAGGCGATTCACTTGGCCAGGGACACTACGTCCAAGATAATCTCACGGTCAGTCTCCAAGGGGGGAGGCCACACAGCCTACCGTGGCCTGTTGCACATAGCCAAGGGGGCTAAGAACGTGAAGTCGACGGTCCGCTGCGACGCCCTCCTCGTCGACCCCATCAGCACCACCGCGACCTACCCCTACATGGAGATCCAGGAAGACGACGCCACGGTCACCCACGAGGCGAGCGTGGGGAAGGTGGGAGAGGAGCAACTGTTCTACCTGATGGCGAGGGGGATCTCTGAGGGGGACGCCCTGAGCATGGTCGTCAATGGGTTCATGGAGCCCTTCGCGAAGGAGCTCCCCATGACCTACGCGGTGGAGTTCAACCGCCTCATGTCGCTCGAAATGACGAACGCAGTGGGCTAGGATCGGCCGGGAGTCTCGTGGTATGTCTCAGGCGTCTCTGTCCTCCTTCGACGAAGACCACGTGAAGGAGATCTCGGCCTCATTCGGCGAGCCTTCATGGCTGACTGGCGCGAGGCTCGAGGCCTTCAGGCAGTTCAATTCGCTCCCTCCGGAGAAGAACCCCCTCTATACGAAGTACGCGAAGACGTTCGACCTCGCGCTGGACCGGTTCAAGCTCGCCCAGGACCGCACCAAAGTCGACTTCAGGAGCTTCTTCAGCGGTTACCTGACCGGGGGCGAGTCAGACATCCTGCTTCAGGGGAACGAGACCCAGGTCCATGCGGAGCTCAGCGAGGACCTCGCCTCGAAGGGGGTGAACCTGATGTCCTTCCACGACGCCCTCGGCCAGGCCGAGGGGGAGGTCAGGAAGCTGATCGAGGGGAGGCTCGTGAAGTCCGGGACCGACAAGTACGCCGCCTTCGTGAACGCTTTCTTCAACTGTGGCACCTTCGTCAGGGTGCCACGGGGCGTTGTCCTGAACAAGCCCATCCGCAAGATGCTGCTGCTCGACTCCCCTCGCACCTCTGTGATTGAGCAGACTTTCGTGATAGCCGAGGAGGAGGCGAGGCTGGTCTTCCTCGAGGAGCAGTATTCCAAGGGGACCCCCGCCCCTGCCTTCGTGGCATCCACCACCGAGGTCCTCGCGAAGCCAAACTCCCACGTCGACTTCTCGTCCATCCAGCTCCTCGACGACCAGACCGCGCACCTGTCGAACAGGGGGATCGGGATCTCCAACGACGCCAGGGCGACCATGAGCGCCCTTTCGCTGGGCGCTTCCTTTTCCAGGTCGAGGACCAACTTCTACCTCAACGGCCGGGGGTCCTTCGGCGAGGGGTTCGAGATCTTCTTCACTGACGGGAAGCAGCGCTACGACTACGAGACGAACCTTGTCCACAATTCCCCCGACTCCACGGGCTCCACCCAGGCCAGGGGGGTACTGAAGGGGGAGTCACAGACTATATTCAAGGGGATGATCAAGATAGTAAACGCTGCCAAGAACTCCCGGTCCTACCTGGCACACCACGCAATGATCCTCGAGAGGACCGCGAAGTCTGACGGCGTCCCCAGCCTTGAGATAGACAACAACGAGGTCAAGGCGACCCACTCGGCCTCGGTTGCCCAGATAGACGATGAGCAGCTCTTCTACCTGATGGCCCGCGGCCTTTCGCCGGACGAAGCCAAGAAGATGGTGGTCCTCGGCTTCTTCGAGCCCGTCCTCTCAAGAGTCCCCATCGAGCAGACCAGGGAAGGGGCGAGGTTCATGATAGAGGGGAAGTGGCAGGGGGAGAAGCGTCGCCTCGTCGACAGGGAGGCCCTCCTCGCTGCGACCGGAGAGCTCACGCCCGAAGTGAAGGAGTCTGAAGACATCTTCGAGCGCCACTACAAGTACAGGTAGCTCCTTTGGGGGACTATCTGGCGGCCCTGAAGGCCGCTGACCTTTCCGAGGGCTCTATGTCCGCGGTGGACCTGAAGGGGGAACACATCCTCCTGTCCAGGATCGGGGGCGACGTCTACGCGGTCGCGGGAACCTGCACCCACGAGGAGGCGGACCTCAGCAAGGGATTTCTCCTGGAGGACCGCGTCGTCTGTCCGCTCCACCTGTCGCAGTTCGACCTCAGGACGGGTGAGGCAGTGAACCCCCCCGCAACGGTCCCGCTCAGGCGATACAACACGAGGGTAGAGGGGGAGACGATCTATGTCGAGGTTTAGGGAGTTCTTTTAAGCAGGGAATAGGATTTTGTCATGCTGGAGTCCTCATCAGAGATGCTCGAATCGGAGGCAATCGACGTGGAGAAGCTCAGGGCGGATTTCCCAATCCTGAGAAGGACCGTCCACGGGAAGAGGCTGGTCTACCTGGACAACGCGGCCACCACCCAGAAGCCGAAGGCGGTCATAGACTCGCTCGTCGACTTCTACTCCAGCCACAACTCCAACGTACACAGGTCCGTGCACGCCCTCGGGGAGGAAGCCACCGAGGCCTACGAGAGCTCGCGGAAGAAGGCCGCCGAATTCGTCGGGGCCCGGCCGCGTGACCTCGTCTTCGTGAGGGGGACCACCGAAGCGACCAACCTCGTGAGGTACGCCTGGGGCGAGAAGAGCGTGAAGAAGGGGGACGTCATTTTGACCACCACGATGGAGCATCACAGCAACATAGTGCCCTGGCAGCTGCTGGCCAGGCGCAACGGGGCTGTCGTGAAGTACGTGGGCCTCAACCCTGACGGGACCCTCGACCTCGGTAACTTCGAAGACCTCCTCAAAGAGGCTCCCCGCCTTGTCGCCTTCACCCACTGCTCCAACGTGCTGGGGACCATCAACGATGTGGCGAAGCTGTGCTCCAAGGCCAGGAGCGCGGGCGCCACGACGCTGGTCGACGGGGCCCAGGCGGTCCCGCACATGCCGGTGGACGTGAAGGCGGTCGGCTCGGACTTCTACGCTTACTCGGGGCACAAAATGCTCGGGCCCACAGGCATCGGTGCCCTCGTCGCCCGTGGGGGGCTCCTCGAGGAGATGGACCCCTTCCAAGCCGGTGGAGAGATGATACGGGAAGTCTACGACGACCACTCGACCTGGAACGACGTGCCCTACAAGTTCGAAGCGGGGACGGTGAACATAGCGGACGCCGTCGGCCTCGGCGCCGCGGTCAGGTACCTCGAATCGATCGGGATGGAGAGGGTGAGGGGCCATGAGATTAAGCTCCTTGACTACGCCATCAAGGAGCTCACCGCCGTCAAAGGGTTCACGCTCTACGGGCCAGAGGACACCAGCGTCCGGGCGGGGGTTGTCTCCTTCAACTACGCCGACGTCCATCCACACGACCTGGCGACCATCCTCGACGAGGAGGGCGTCGCCATCAGATCAGGGCACCACTGCGCCCAGCCGCTGATGCGTTGGCTGGACGTCCCAGCCACGAGCAGGGCCAGCTTCCACGTCTACAACTCCTACGATGATATCGACGCGCTTAAGAGGGCGATTCAAAGGGCGGGGGAGATCTTCAAGGTTTGAGCAGCGCGGACATCTACAGGGAGCTGATTCTCGACTACTACAGGAACCCGCGGAACTTCGGCAAGCTCGAGAAGTTCGACATCGACGCCCACGACACCAACCCCCTCTGCGGGGACGAGATCGAGATGCAGATCATGGTAGGGGGGGACAAGATACAGGAGATCAAGTTCACCGGCAAGGGGTGCGCCATAAGCCAGGCGTCGGCTTCCATGCTCACCGAGCTGGCGAAAGGCAAGCCCCTGGAGTGGGTCAAGCAAGCGTCCAAAGAGGACGTCTTCAAGATGCTCGGGAACCCTGACCTGGGGCCTTCGAGGGTGAAGTGCGCACTTCTTGGATTCAAGGTGCTGAAGACCGGGGTGT
>JAJZOO010000053.1 GCA_021811485.1 archaeon | reverse complement strand
CATGACGCTGATACTGTCGCGCGCTCAGGAAGCGGCGAAGAAGTAGCGCCTGCGCAGCGCCTCCCTCTCTCCTTCGATGATGAGTTCAACGACATCCGTCCCTTCCTTCCTCATCTTCGCGGCCAGCGCTGCAGCTTCTGCCAGCCTTATCCCCCTCCCGGCCAGGATCATGTCAGCGGCGTGACCGTACTCCTTCCTCAGCTCCGACGACTTTCTGAGCGCCTCGACCACCTTCAGCTTGGCTCCGGTAAGAGCCGCCCTGCTCCTGGCCTTCATGGCCAGCGAGAAGACGTTCTCATAAGAGTCGGTCGAGAGCCCCAACCTAGGCTTCCCGCACGCGGGGCAGCTCTCGAGCCCCTCTAGGTCTGCGACCTTTCTAAGCTCCAGGAAGTTCCAGCAGCTGGTGCAGACCGCCACGAGGAACGTCTCGTTGACCCTTGCCCTGGTCGACTGCTTCAGGAGGGCCCTCAACCGCTCTGGTGAGACTATCTCTCCACGTCTGCTGATCTCCTCCACCCCGATTCTGGCGATGGGGGTGAGCCCCTCGTACTCTACCAGCTTCACGTCAATCGCGCCTGCGTTAATCTTCTCGATCACGTCGGCAGCCGCCGAGAGGTCGAAGTCGTCGTGGAAAATCATGCTCATCGCCTCTTCGTAGACGGGGGTGTCCCTGAGGGCTTCGATGATCCCGGCGATGGAGACACTTGCGTAGTCTGCGTCCTTGGCTATGGCGCCGCACTTCTTGCCCGCGTGGATGAGGCGCCGCTTGAAGATCCCGCTCCTCTCTACGGCTTTCTCAGTCGCTGCCTTCAGGTCGAGCTTGTGGAGCTCCTCGACCACCGAAAGGACGACGGCGGGCGTCACCTCGGCCTCGATCACAATCCGGTAAGGGTCCTGGTGGACGGCTACCGACTGCCCTATCCGTTCGGAAATGAGGTGACCGAGGACCCTGGCCAGCAGCCTGTTCACCCTGTGCCCGAAGGCCGCCTGTATGACCAGGTACTTGTCCCACTTCTCGATGGTCACAAGCCTCTCTGAGGGTATGGGGAGCTTCGCAGCCTGCTGCTCCGCGACCTCCTTCAAGGATTCCTGGAGGGCGTCCTTGGAGGCCGGGTAAGTCCTGGCCAGCTCGTCCAGGTATTCAGCCTCTCCACCCTTCTCCAACTCCTCGGCGTACCTCCTTCGTACGGACCCTACCTCTGCCGCGACCTCCATCGGGACAGGTATCTCATCTCCCACCCAGTGGGGGACTGCACCCGTCGGATCATCCTCTGACCTCACGTATACCTTGTTCCCGTAGATCTGCTCTACCTTCCAGCACCTCCCCGCCTCCACGAACTTGACACCGACCTCCCCGTACTCCGACACGAACGCCTCGTCCAAGGTGCCGACGAACGTGTCCCCTTCGATGACCAGGTACTGCTTCTCGTCCGGAATCATCGAGAGGTTGTCGAAGTAGTACTGGAACAGCGGCTTGACGTCCCTGGCGCGGAAGACCTTCCCGTCCGATTCACTGTAGTAGGCCAGGCGGGGATAGCGCTCCCGCATGTAGGTGAGCACCTTCTTCATCCTCTCCCCGTCGAGTTCCGCATAGGCATAGCTCCTCTTGAAGAAGGCCACCAGGTCGTCGAAGTTCCAGTTCCCCTGCTCGATGAGCAGCCCGGCGACCTGGTGTATGGCCACGTCGTAGGGGTTGAAGATCGGCTCGAGGGGTTCCAGCTCGCCCATCACCGCCTTCCTGCAGAGCACGGCGGCTTCCAGCGTGTCGTCAGAGTCCTGGGTGATCACCAGCCCATTGGAGACCTCACCCACCCTGTGCCCGCTGCGTCCTACCCTCTGAATCAGCCTGGTCACCTGCCTCGGGGAGTTGTACTGAATCACATACTCAAGGAACCCTATGTCTATGCCGAGCTCGAGGCTGCTCGTGCATATTACTCCGAGCAGCTTCCCATCCTTGAGGCTCCTCTCGACGGCTTCCCTGGTCGCCTTGGACAGCGAGCTGTGGTGGACCGCTATGGCGAATCCTGGATCCCACACCCTGAATCGACTCGACAGCGCCTCGGCCTCCGACCGCGTGTTCGTGAAAATGAGGACTGACCTGTATTTCTCCACCAGCTCCCTGACGGTCCTGAGCCTGGCCGCGACTTCGGGGTAGGAGTATATGGCATCGGCGAGGATCCTGTCGTCCCCCGTCGCCCTGGGGGCCACCACCTTCAGCGACAGGCTCTTCTCAACCGGGACGCGCACCACCTCGCATTCTCTCCCGTTCCCCACTAGGAACTGAGCGACCTTCTCCGGGGAGCCGACGGTGGCCGACAGACCGACTACCTGGAACTCCTTCTCTGCCACGTCCCTCAGCCTCTCGAGCCCGACGCTCAGTTGGCTCCCTCTCTTGTCCTCCGAGAGCTCGTGCACCTCGTCCACCACCACCCACCTCAGCTTCGCCAGGTTCTGCCTGATCCTCCTCCCCACGAGCATGATCTGGAGGGTCTCCGGCGTCGTGATGAGTATGTCGGGCGGGGCCAGGCTCAGGTTGGTCCTCTCTGCCTGGCTACTGTCTCCGTGCCTCACTCCCAGCCTGATGTCGAAGCGCTTGCACCACCACTGCATCCTGTCGAGCATGTCCCTGTTGAGAGCTCGGAGCGGGGTGATGTACAACAGTTTCGTCCCCTTCTCTCTCGTCTCGCCCTCGCGGATGATGGCGTCAAGAATCGGAAGCAGGGCCGCTTCAGTCTTCCCAGTCCCCGTCGGGGCCATGAGGAGCGCATTCTTTCCTTTCATCACTATGGGGAGGAGCTTCGCCTGGGGGTCGGTGGGGGAGTCGAATCCCCGTTCCTTCAAGGCTGCGAGCAGGGGAGGCGAAAGGAACTGGAAGACGTTCTGCCCTTGCACCGCTCACCGTCTCCTTGGGTCGTCTGGGCGCGGCGTCAAGAACTGTGGGAAACTCCTCGGCCTCCTCCAATAAGTTTGCGGTCGGCCAGTCGTCAGAAAAGCGTCGGCTGCGAAAGTGAGCTGTGGCGTGAGTATCGCCTTAAATAACGGACTATAACATACGTTATTGAAAAGACGATGACCCGCCTCATCAGCCCCTATGAGATAGTCGCGAAGTCAGCCCTCCCCGCCCTGAGGGCCATGGTGGCGAGAAGGCTGCAGGAGGAGTACCGTCTCACCCAGCAGGAGGTCGCGAAGCGCCTCGGGGTCACCCAGGCCTCAGTGAGTAACTACGCGAGAAAGACGAGGGGGGTCATGGTCAACCTCGAGGGCGACCCGACCGTGACGAAGGCCGCGGACAAGATAGCCAAGGAGCTCTCCTTGGACCATCCCGACACCAGAGAGGCGCTCCGGTCGATGACCGAGGTCCTCGACTACATCAGGTTCAACAAGATGATGTGCCTCCTGCACGGCGACCTTGAGCCCGACTTCAAGGTGGAAGGCTGCTACGCCTGCGAAGGCACCTTTTCCGTAAAGGATTTTGACAGGCTGAAGTTGCTCGTCAGCAGCTGAAATTGCTAGCCGATCCCAAGCCAAGTTGGCTCACTGTAAAACCTCCCATCGGGGAGAACTACGACGACCTGAAGGCCCTCTTCGGCCGCTTGAACCTGCACACGGTCTGCGAGGAAGCCCACTGTCCGAACGTCCACGAATGCTGGGGGGGCGGGACGGCCACCCTGATGCTGATGGGGGACGTCTGCTCGCGGGCATGCCGGTTCTGCATGGTCACCCCGGGGAAGCCCCAGGGGGTCCTGGACGAGCTCGAGCCAGAGAACGTCGCATTCGCCCTTTCCCAGATGGGCCTGACCTACGTAGTGCTGACCTCTGTAGACAGAGACGACCTGCCTGACGGCGGGGCTTCCCACATCGCCCGCACGGTCAAGCTCGTGAAGGAGGAGAACCCGGGGATGCTCGTCGAAGTCCTGATCCCAGACTTCCAGGGGGACCTCGACGGCCTGAGGGCTGTCGTCGAAGCGCGACCCGACGTCATAGCCCACAACATCGAGACCACTATTTCTCTCACCCACAGGGTGAGGGACCCGCGGGCGAACTACTGGCAGTCGCTCTCGGTCCTGCGGAACGTGAAGAAGCTGGACCCTGGCGTCTACACCAAGTCGTCCATAATGGTGGGCCTCGGGGAGTCAGAGGAGGAGGTATACCAGGCGATGACGCACCTGAGGCAGGCGGACGTGGACTTCCTCACGGTGGGACAGTACCTCCGCCCTTCCGCGCGCCACCTTAAAGTGGCCGATTACGTCGACCCCATACACTTCGGACGATACAGAGCCATGGGTGAAGAACTCGGGTTCTTGTACGTCGCCTCGGGCCCGCTGGTGAGAAGCAGCTACCGCGCGGGGGAATTCTTCATCAGGACGGCCATCCAAAGGAACAGTAGAGCCCACCAATCTTATATGGGCGCCGGAATCAGAAAAAATCCTTGACCGAAGAAGATTCCATGAAGAGGTCTGGCACCGACGCGGTACCACGAATCTTCAGCGAGTCTGATTTCAAGTTCGCCACTCCCGAAGAGTTTCTCTTTCAGAGGCTATCCCCCGACGGAGGCATCCGCGGGAAGGACCCAAACCTCTCACCGGATACTCTGAAACGGATCTACGAGCAGCTTGTTTTCGGCCGCCTCTTCGACGACAAGGCGACCAACCTCTCGACCCTCAGGGAGATCGGGACCTATGCGCCCGGCAAGGGGCAGGAGGCGGCGCAGATTGGGCCGGTCAACGCCCTGGAGCGGGGAGATTGGTACGTCCCCATGTACAGAGACTCCGCGGGTATGCTGGCCTTCGGGATGCCCCCAGTCAAGCTGCTGCAGTACTGGGGCGGGGACGAGAGGGGGATGCAGACGCCCGGGGACCTGAACATGCTCCCGCTGGCCGTTCCAGTTGCCACCCAGCTCCCTCACGCCGCGGGGCTCGCGATGGCGAAGCGCCTGCAGGGGGAGAAGTCAGTTGTATTCGTGGTCACCGGGGACGGCGGCACCTCCAAGGCGGACTTCCACGAAGCGATGAACATAGCCGGGGTCTACGACCTGCCAGTCATATTCGGGGTGGAGAACAACCAGTGGGCCCTCTCCGTCAGGAGGGGCGCCCAGACGGCGTCGAAGACCATCGCCCAGAAGGCAGTCGCCTACGGCTTCGAAGGGATCCTCGTCGACGGCAACGACGTCATCGCGTCCTATGAGGCTACCAAGTACGCGGTCGACAAGGCAAGGAGGGGCGGGGGACCCACCCTGATCGAGTACTCTACCTACAGGCTCGGCCCGCACACGACCGCCGAGCTTGTCTCCAACAAGCTGAAGGCTCCGGATGAGGTCGCTGAATGGGAGCGGAGGAGCCCCATCGTCAGATTCGAGAAGTACCTGAGGTCGCGCGGCCTGCTGGACGACAAGACGAAGGAGGCTGTCGCTGCCGCCGCCCAGGACAAGATGAACGAGGCGATAGCTGCCTACAGGGCGACCCCCCCCGTGGACCCGGAGGCGATATTCGACTACACCTACTCCTCACTCACCCCAGTCCTCGCCATGGAGAAGGCCGAGTTTCTTGGGGGACAGTCTGGCCCAGCGGCTTCGGCGCCCGAGCCGTCGGCCACCGGCGGGAAGCCGGGGATAAACATCAGGAACGCGGTCAACATGGCCCTCAGGGAGGGCCTGCGGCGCGACAGCAGGCTGGTGATATTCGGGGAGGACGTGGCAAAGAACGGCGGCGTCTTCCAGGTGACGCGCGGGCTTTTTGACGAGTTCGGCCCCAGCAGGGTCTTCGACACCCCCCTGGCCGAGCTCAGCATAGCTGGCATATTCGTGGGCCTCTCTATCGGCGGCATGGTCCCCGTGGCCGAGTTCCAGTTTGACGGCTTCACTTTCCCTGCCTTCGACCAGATCTTCAGTCACATAGCCAGGATGAGGAACAGGACCAGAGGGAGGTTCGCACTCAGGGGTGTCATCCGATTCCCCTATGGGGCAGGCATACGACCCCCAGAGCTCCACTCTGAATCCCCCGAAGCCTACTTCGCCCACACGCCGGGGCTGAAGGTCGTAGTCCCCTCCACCCCATATGACGCCAAAGGCCTCCTCGCATCCGCCCTGACCGACCCGGACCCGGTGGTGTTCATGGAGCCCAAGAAGATCTACGACTCCCCCAAGGCCGACGTCCCTGAGGAGGAGTACCGCATCCCCATAGGCAAGGCAAGTGTGGTAAGGCAGGGCAACGACGTCACGCTCGTCTCCTACGGCGCGATGATGGTCCCCACCGCACAGGCGGCGGAGGCGCTTCAGAGCGAGAGGTCTGTCTCGGCCGAAGTGGTCGACCTGCGAACCGTCTCCCCCATCGACTTCGAAACCGTGGTGGGATCGGTGCAGAAGACCGGAAGGCTCGTCGTCGTCCACGAAGCGCCCCGCAATGTCGGGATAGGGGCGGAGGTAGCGGCCACCGTGGCTGAGAGGGCCCTGGACTACCTGAAGGCGCCCGTCAGGAGGGTGACCGGCTACGACATACCCGTACCCCTGGCCAAGCTCGAGGACAACTATATCCCGAGCAAGGAACGCGTCATGAAGGCGGCCCTCGACGTGGTCGGCTACTGAATAGGCTCCCCACGAGCTGGCTGCACAGTTTTTAACCCTCCACCGGGTCGCCCGTATCTGTCTTGGAGTTCAGACTGCCGGACCTCGGCGAAGGCATCACCGAGGGAGAGGTCATCAAGTGGATGGTGAAGGAA
>JAJZOO010000052.1 GCA_021811485.1 archaeon | reverse complement strand
CAGCTCTCCGAACCTCTCCTTGTCCGTTATCTTCACCCCTCCGTCCCTGATGACTCCTTCGAAGGGCCGGACTTCGGCTCCTCCTGCATGCTCCTCTTGCATCAGAGCTCTGACGCATCCTGACTCTATTTGAAGGTGATTAACGGGAGAAGCAGTCAATCGAAAAGTGAGTCTCATCACCCCCTGTGAGACGTCATGGCGATCAGAGCCTTCCGTTCAGGTGGGCGCAGAGGACTGTCACCATGAAAGGTATGGTCACCCTGTACCCATCGGCCTCTCTTCTTCTTCGCCCTGTAGCGAGCTGTATGTTCACAAGCTGCCAGAGGTTGTAGAGGACCATGGCCACCATGAAGTATGCCAGCCTTATCGCCGGCGACGGCGACGTGGTCATAGGGAAGACCTCCTTCACCTTCCTGAAAGAGGTCTCGATTCCCCATCTCCTCCTGTACTCCCTCGGTATCATCCCGACCAGCCTCCTCGCGCTGCCCTCGACGTTGGTGGCGAAGGGGATGAGCTTCCGCTTCTTCTCGCTCCAGCAGACGACCATGGTGAAGGGGGCCACCTTCTTCGTCGAGTTGTCGTGGATCGAGAAAGGGAGCCTCCCCTCCTTCCCGAACGAGTCCACGGCTCCCTGGACCCTCTCGTTGCAGACGCAGGGGGTTATGAAATCCACCCCCATGCCCTCGAGGAGGTTCAGGCACTCGGTGGTGAAGAACGCCCTGTCCATGAGGAGGAGCCTGATCTTCACTCCCCGCCTCTCGGCCTCCTCTACCAGCTCTCTGACGACGTCGACCTTGACGTCCAGCAGGGTCACGGGCCTGGAGTAGACGCAGAGCCTCACACCGTTTTGGACGGTCGACATCGTGGCGTACTCGTAGAAGCGGTCCGTCCCCCTCTCGTGCTTGCTCCTGGTCACGTAGCGGTTGAACTCCCCGTAGTAGGGGACCTTCGTGTAGTCTATGGCGCAGGCGACGGGCCTGTCGAGCAGACCGAGCCTTGCAGCTACAGAGAGGACGGCGTCGTTGACCTCCCTCAGCCTCGAGTCCCACCCGGCACGGTCCAGCTTCTTCAGCCTGTAGAGGAAGGCCCCTCCGCAGGGCGCGTCGATGCCGTACCTCAGCCTGAGGTCTGTCATCGTCGACTCGGCGTACCCTCCGTTGACGGAGAGCTGCATCAGGCCTGTGTAGACCGCGTCGGGCTGGTAGTGGGCGTTGATGGCTGAAGGGAGCTGGACGTGCTTGTCAAACAGCTCCAACGCAAGGAAGGGAATATGCGCGCAGGCACGCCTGGATATCGCGCATCCTCTTGCCGGGCATCCCACCGAACAGGTCGGTTGATAGCATGGGTGTCCGGTGAGAGGGTACGCCTAACCGCACCCAACTCAAACGGGCTGGATAATCGACTCACTTTTCGATTGACTGAGAAGTCGGAAACCCTTTTGTGCACTCCGCTCCGTTCGGAGGTCATGGCTGACTTCTTCACCCTCAGGACGGTGACTTGGGAAGGGGACCACGTCAAGATGGTCGACCAGACGGCGCTCCCGGCCAAGCTTACCTACGTGTCGTACTCCACCCCGGAGCAGGTCGCTTCGGCGATAAGGACGATGGTGGTCAGAGGCGCACCGGCCATCGGGGTGGCTGCGGCCATGGGGGTGGCCCTCGCCGCCCGCCGCTCGAAGGCGTCGCGCCTTCCGGACCTCCTGCGGGACATGGAGTCCAGCGCGTCTCTGTTGAAGTCCGCTAGGCCCACCGCCGTGAACCTGTTCTGGGCGGTCGACCGGGTCATGGAGAAGGCCAGGGCCGCACCTACCGTGGGACGCGCCAGGGATGATGTGTCAGTCGAGGTGATGAAGATGGAGGACGAGGACGTCAGGGTCAACAGGGAGATGGGCAAGCGGGGGGCGGAGCTAATCCGCGACGGGGACACGATACTCACCCAGTGCAACGCCGGCGCGCTCGCGACCGTAGGGTACGGCACCGCGCTGGGGGTGGTCAGGGCAGCCGTGGAGCAGGGGAAGCTCGTCAAGGTCATAGTCCCGGAGACCCGCCCCGCGCTGCAGGGGGCGAGGCTCACCGCGTTCGAGCTCTCCCACGACGGGATACCCTGTACGCTGATATCAGACACCGCCGTCGGCCATATGCTCAGCCTGGGGCGCGTGGACAGGGTCGTGGTCGGAGCAGATAGGATCACCAGAGACGGGTACGTCTTCAACAAGATCGGGACCTACCAGGAGGCCGTGCTGGCGAAGCGGCATGGCGTCCCCTTCCATCCCGCTGCGCCCGCGTCAACGTTCGACCTGGCTAGGGTGCACGACGAGGTCACCATCGAAGAGAGGGCGGCCGACGAGGTCGTCCGAATCAGGGGGCGGCGCATAGCCCCCAAGGGAGTCCCGGTCGCCAACCCCGCGTTCGACATGACCCCTCCCGACCTGGTCACCTCCATGATAACAGAGAGGGGGATCCTTGAGCCTCCCTTCGCCGACAGCATCGCTGCCATGGCTTAATTAGATGAGGCCGGCGCGCCTAACCGGGCCCGTAGCCTAGCACGGATTAAGGCGTCAGCCTTCGGAGCTGAAGACATGCGCCTCAGAGACCATGGGTTCGAATCCCACCGGGCCCGTCCAAGATTTAATCGAATCCCTTTAACCCGCGTGAGCCTTCTAGGAAACTCTTGGTGGTCGTTGTAACGTATTGGTATCTGCCGGAGGACCCGGATGCCAAGCGATGGCTCGGCAACCTCGAAGCTGGGTCTCCTCTCGAAAGGGGTACGAGATAGAGAAACGCCTTTGGCTGGCTGAGGTTTTGGGGAACTTGGACACCGTAGCTGATGGGGCCCGCGATCTGACGATTACGTTTCGCGTGATAACGAATAAGCTAGACAAGCAGAACAGATTGGACATAAAGAGAGGAGTATTGAGGTAGCTGGGTGCCCAGAACTGTGGGGGCGGGGTGTGACTGCGTGCACATGGCGAGCAAGGAGGTCGGGCGTTCGAGTCCTGCAGGTCCTCGGGCCTCTGATGGGTTTCAAGCCACCCCCGTTGTCAGGGGATTAACTCCGGACAACTGGTGCTAGTTGAAAGGAGCGCTCGCCGGGACGCGCTTTCTGATGTACGCCACCTGATGTTCTGCACGCACTCTAGGGGACAGGGCCAATGGGAGTTCCGAGCCCACAATGGGCCCCGCTAGCCCGCCTGGGATCGGCGCCGTCAGGTCGCGAACAGCGCCTCATGTGGGCTCCGACTTCGACATCAGCATCACCGCCCTTTCGTATGCCCGTATCACGTCGGTCCTGGTTATGATGCCCACGAGCCTCCCTGATTCCTCGGACACGACCGGGAGCCGGCCCACCCCCTGGTTCGTCATCGTCTCCAGTGCGGTGAGCAGAGAGTCGTCAGAGTGGGCGACCAGGAGGTTCTGGGTCATCACATCCTTCACCGGTGTGCTCCCCATCTGCTCCCGGGGTATCCGCTGAAGGTCGCTGACAGTCACAATCCCGACCACCTTGTCGGCCTCTACTATCGGAATCCCTCGGTACCCTTTCTCCACCACCACCTGGTAGGCGGAGGCCACTGTATCGGTCGGGGAGAGAGTGAAGACCGAGTGGTTCATGGCGTCTGACACGAGGATCTTGGTCAGGAGCGGGACGTTGTACTCCCCCCTGTGCGCCGGGGAGTCCGCCCTTCTGAGGACCTGGCTCCTGTAGATGGTGAACTTCGGCGTCGTGACGAAGTAGGCGGCGACCACCGCGACCATCGCCGGCGGGAGCAGGTTTAGGGTCCCGGTCATCTCGCTGACCATCAGCATCACGGCGATTGGGACGCGGCCCACCCCCCCGAAGAGGGCTATCATCCCGACCACGACCAGGGGCGCAGGGACGGGTATCCACCCGGGGAGGAGCTCGTTCACGACAATCCAGAAGGCGGCGCCGACGAACCCTCCGATCACGAGCGAAGGCGCGAAGACGCCTGCGCTCCCCCCGGAGCCCACCGTGAATGCGGTAGCCGTTATCTTCAGGAGGATTACCGCGATCAGGACGGCCAGGAGGGGGAGGGCGAGGTAGTTGGCGCTTATCTGCGAAAGGTTGCCGTCGATCATGATTTGGAGGAAGCCGTAGCCGAGGCCGACCACCTGGGGGAAGAAGATCGCGATGACGCCGGCGACCCCCGCCCCTATCATAGGCCTCGCGTACTTGGTGACGGGGAGGCGGGCGAAGAGATCCTTGACCGAGTAGAACGTGTACGTGTGGAGCCGCCCCACGAGCCCGCAGACGATCCCGAGTGCGGCATAGATTAGGAGGTTCCGAGGTTCGCTGAAGGAGTAGGTCAGGCCGGAGCCGAATATGGGGGTGAACCCTGTGTAGGACGCGAATATTATGTATCCGACGGGTGAAGCGATGAACGACGGGATCAAGGCCTCCACTTCGAAGTCGCCTCCGCTGTACAGTATCTCTCCTGAAAGGATGGCGCCGCCGAAGGGGGACTTGAAGATGGACCCTATCCCTGCCCCGATCCCCACAGCCACAGCTATCCGTTTGTCCTTGACCGGAAGTTTGAGCAGGTCGCCGATGAAGGACCCGAACCCCGCGGCGATCTGGGCGGTCGGCCCCTCCCTTCCGCCGCTCCCTCCTGACCCGATAGTGAACGCCGAGGCGACCGCCTTCACCAGGGGAACCCTCCTCCTGATCTTCCCGTCCCGCCTGTGGAATGCGGCGATCGCCTCGTCTGTTCCGTGACCCTCTGCTTCGGGGGCGAAGCGGTAGACTATGAATCCCGCAATCGCCCCTCCTATGATAGTTGAGATTGGGATTAGGAGGAAGTTGGGGTGAACCGTGAGCGGGGCAGCCGCCTCACCGGCGGGGTTCGGGGGGAAGAACCCCGTAATCCCTCCCAGCATCAGGTTGTTCACGAGTTCTATGGCGGTGTAGAACCCTACGGCCCCCGCTCCTGCTATGGTCCCGATCAGGAGGCCTACTACCACCCATTTTGCAAGGTAGCCCTGCTGGAGTACCCGGTTGATTCTCGAGCCGATGGAGGAGCCGCTTAATGGCACAGAGAGGTGAACCATGCGCCCGAGACCTCAAAAAGGTTTGGAGCTTTCCGCTCTGATGCGAGTCCGCCCCGACGCCAAGGACGAAGAGCGTCGAGGCGGACCGTCGCATGGTCCCGGATGCAGTCGGCTGCAGAAATCGCTGGCAGCGCGCCTCGGATTGTGCCCCTCGCCGGAGCCCGAGGCGTCCAAAAATCTAACACCCGTTAAATACCCGACCTGCAGACGGAAAGTCGCGAACCTGCAATGCCATTTTCCGAGAGGCCAGTGTTGGTCTTCTGGGAGACTACCAAGGCGTGCCCCCTCTCGTGCGTCCACTGCAGGGCGTCGGCGATCCTCGGGCCTGTCCCCGGGGAGCTGACCACCGAGGAGGGGACGCATGTGATCGACCAGGTAAAATCCTTCGGCGGCCGGCCCCCTGTATTGGTCTTCACAGGGGGGGACCCGTTGATGCGGAGCGACCTCCCCAGGCTGTTGGCGTACGCCAGGGACTCCGGAGTGCCGTTCGCGGTCTCCCCGGCTGTGAGCAAGAATCTCACTGACGGTTTCCTGACCGGCCTCCGCGACGTGGGGGCCTCGTCCATCTCCATCAGCCTGGACGGTGCGCGCCCCGCGACCCACGACGCGATAAGACGGGTCGACGGGACCTTCGAGTTGACCCTCGAGAGGATCAAGACCGCGATAAAGCTCGGGGTGAACGTCCAAGTCAACACCGCAGTCATGAAAGCGAACCTCCGCGAGCTCCCCGAGATGCTCGACCTGGTCAAGGGACTGGGGGTGAAGATATGGGAGCTCTTTTTCCTGATTCAAGTAGGGAGGGGGTCCGGCGTCGCTGACCTGACTCCCTCGGAATACGAGACCGCCTGCAACTTCGCCTACGACGCTTCGCGGCTGGGGATGGTCGTCAGGTGCGTCGAAGCGCCTTTCGTCAGAAGGGTTGCGAGCAGGAGGAGGGCGGAAGGTGAGTACTGGCATGATGTGGCATATCTGGAGATGAAAGAGGGACTCGGTGGCGCCGGGAGCGAGCTCGCGGCTTCGACCCTCGGTCCGAGGGGGACCCTGGACGGAGACGGAATCGTCTTCGTCGCTCACGATGGGACCATCAGCCCCGGGGGCCTGCTCCCGGTCCCCCTCGGCAACGTGAAGAATGACGACCTAGCTGCTGTCTACAGGACGGACCCGCTCCTGCAGAAGATACGGGGGAGGGAGTTCAGCGGCCCATGCGGGCGCTGTGCCTTCTCCGATGTCTGCGGCGGGAGCAGGGCCAGGTCCTACGCTTGGAGCGGAGACCCCCTCGGCTCGGACCCGGCATGCTCCCTCGCGGGCTCTTCCTTCTGACGGTGTCAACATGTCCCTGCTCTTCGCCTTGGTCCTCTGGGTGCACCTGTTCTCGGCGATGGTACTCGTCGGCGGCTCTTTCTTCATCTGGCTCGTCGTCTGGCCCGCGTCTTACAAGATAGCCAAGGACGAGGCCGACCGGACCCGGATGGTCGGGAGGATAGCCAAGCGGTTCGCCTACTTCACCCACGGCACCGTCGTGGCACTCGTCCTGAGCGGGCTGTATCTGGCGGCGCCTTACATCGAGGCGCCTGCTCTCCTCCTCTCGACGTTCGCGGGAGATGTGTTGCTGGCGAAAATGGTTTTGGTGGTCTCGGCCGTCTCGCTCATGTACGC
>JAJZOO010000051.1 GCA_021811485.1 archaeon | reverse complement strand
AGGGCGCTTAGAGCCTCGGCCTGGGCGCAAGGGGGATCACCCTGCGAGGGGTCGACGAGATGGTCGACGCAGACGTCGTCTATCTGGAGTACTACACGACCCCGCACGAGCCCCAGCTCCTGAAGCAGGTGGAGAGGGCGGCGGGGAGGGGAATCACAGTGGTAGACAGGGAGTTCGTGGAGGACGGCGGAAGGATCCTGGAGGAGGCGCTGTCCAAGAAGGTGGCCCTCGCGGTCTTGGGGGACCCGATGATAGCCACCACGCACAACGAGCTCCGCGTGAGGGCGGTCAGGCAGGGACTAGAGACCAGAGTGATCCACTCGGCGACCATCGCCTCTGCCGCCGCGAGCGCGTCGGGGCTCCATTCATACAAGTTCTCGCGGACCGTCACGGTGACCAGGGACTCGGTGGGAAAGCTGACGCAGGCATACCATATCATTCATGAGAACCTCCTAGAAGGGGCGCACACCCTGCTGCTGCTGGAGTACGACGTCCAGAGCGGGGAAGGGGTCGCCCCGGCGGACGCGATCGCGGGGCTCCTCCTCGCCGAGGGGAACTTCAAACGAGGGGTGGTCAGCGAAAAGACGCTCGGGCTGGTGCTCTCCAGGCTCGGACGGGAGGACGAGGGGCTGGCCGCCGGAAGCTTCGAGGCGTTGGCGAAGAAGGACTTCGGGGAGCCGCCGCACTGCGTAGTGGTTCCTGGCAACCTCCACTTCACCGAAAAGGAGGCCGTGTCGGCGTTCTTCTCGGTGGTGGAGTCCGACCTCAGAGGGAACTCCGACGGCGTGTCGAGGACAGCCCAGACCCTGGTCCCCAGGTACGTCGCAAAGACGAAGAGGGCGCTGGCTTCGGTGAAGTCGAAGCTGGGGACGGAATACGAACATGTGCTGGAGAACGCCGAGCTTTACATGAACGACGCAGAGAGCTTCTTGGCGAACGGAGAGGACGAGATGGCCATGCTGAGCATCGGATATGCCGAAGGGCTTTTGGACTCCCTGTCCTTCGCGGGGACCGTCAAGATTGACTGGTGACGCATGAACAGCAGGCACGTCCTGGCGGCCATATTCTCCGCTTCCCTCCTCGGGAGCGCCCCCGACCCCCGCGGCCTGGGGCGAAAGCTCCACCTGAGCACGAGCGAGGCAGAGCGCGAGCTCGCCGTCCTTGAGGAGCGGGGGCTGGTCAGGACAGATGGCGGGAGAGCCAGTCTCACCGAGAAGGGGAGGAAGTCCATCAGGGTGGTCTTCATCGGCGGGGGGTTCGAAGTCATACACTACGGACACGTCTACACGATAGAGAAGGCGAAGAGCCTCGGAGAGGTCCTCGTGGTCTCCGTCGCCAGAGACAGCACCATCAGGAAGAGGAAGGGGAGAGAGCCGATCGTCTCGGAGAAGGACAGGGTCAGGTTGCTGTCGGCCCTCCGGAGCGTCGACGCGGCGATACTAGGAGTCGAGGGAGACATCTACGTCACCCTGCAGAAGGTCGCACCCGACGTGGTCGCGCTGGGCTACGACCAGTACCACATGGAGGGCGACATCAAAGAAGAGGCGGCGCGAAGAGGGTTGAAGGTCAGAGTCGTCCGCCTTGACTCCCCCTATCCTGACATCAAGACGAGCAGGCTGCTGAAGGAGTTCTAGGCACGCCCGCCCGCCAGCTTCTTCTCAAGGCGGGACATAGATATGCTCACCGACTCCCGCCCGAGTTCCACGGCTAGGAGCCCCCTGGTGTCCTCGACCAGCATCCTTGCCACGTCTATCTTACGGCGGGCGCCGTTCACGACGTGGTCATAGACCGCCAGCGGCGAGCAGGCCGAGTAGAGCTCCTCCATGACCTCGAAGTATCTCTTCGCCCTCGCTAGCTTCCTCCGCAGGATGGAGTCGAGCACTAGCCTCTTCAGCTCCCCTACCGTGTCGAGCAGCCCTAGGAGATACGCTTCAGGAGAAGCCCCCAGGCTCTCCATGGACGGCACCGCCTTCCCTTTGGCGAGGGACACGACGGCTGACGCCTCGACTACTTCCGCTTCGGGAGAGACCAGGTAGCGGGACAACGAAGGGTCTGAGGACTTCCTCAGCTCGTTCATCAGAGCCCTTGCCTTCGCCAGCTCCCTTTCGCCCTCCTTCAGCTTTCCCGTGTGGACGCTGATGATCGCCCTAGAAGAGGCGGATATGACGTCTCTGGTGTCCTTCAGGACCCTGTCGCGACGCTGCAGCTGGTCGGAGAAACGGGCCTCCATCGCCTTCAGGGACTTCTCGACCTCGTCCAAGTCTGGCCCCGCCCGCCGGCCCGGTCGTCATAAGCTTACCCTTCGGGATGAGTTTCTGCAGACCTCCCCCACGGGACGCCTGGGCCCAGAACACGTTTACATGCTTCTGAATCGGGCCCGCTTCCCGGTGCCCAACCGCAACTATCAGTCCGGTCGGTCAAGGGAATACAGGGCGATGAACGCGCTCAGGAAGGACGGCTGGATGGTCTCGCGGAGCGCGGCGTCCCACGGCGCGGTAGACGTGTTCGCGGCGAAGGGAGGCAAGGTCCTGCTCATCCAGGTGAAGAGCGGCAAGGCGAGGGCGACCAAAAGGGAGCTCGAGGAACTCGCGGAGTGGGGGAAGAACGCGAAGGCGGAAGCCGAAGTGTGGTACTTCAAGGGGGGGAAGGAAATGGTGAGGAGGAGGATATATGCGCCCAGGGGGAGCGGCGACTGAAGGCGAAGTGCTACTTCTGTGATGCGGAGCTGGAGGTCGTCCTGCACACCTTCAAGGTCGGGCCCAGAGAGGAGCCCGTCTGCGAGGAATGCCACGTGAAGACCGTCAACAGGATGAGCGCGAAGGCAGAGGAAGACTCCAAGGCCGGCTCAGGCTGAAGCACAGGCCCGTTTCAGCTCTCGTATCAGAGTGGAACACTCGGTGAACCTCTCCTCGTCCTCTTCCTTCCTGTAGCAGTCCAGCGCCCTCTCGTAGACCGAAAGGGCGCTTAGAGCCTTGATTGCGGGGGTGACCGTCGGCTCTGAGAGTATGAGTTTCCCAGCGGTTTCATACCACCCGGCGGCGTCTTCATACTGCTCCAGCTGGTAGAAGCAGCTCGCTATCGATTCGCAGGTCTCCACCTTCTGAGGGGATGACGAGAACTTCTCGAACTGTTCCTTCAATATGTAAACCGCGGCGTTGCCGCTGCGCATCCTGTCGACCCTGAACCCTTCGGAGAAGTCGCGCACGCCCCGAGCAGCGGCCGTGCGCCCTAAGTGCGGGGTGCTCTAGTTTTTTTGAGCCGGCAATCAAAGTCCGGCAGGCGTCAGCGGCGCTGGGTCACGGCCTGGGCCGCCTCCCTGAGTTTTCTCCTGGCGAGGGCCTCCCTGAAGCGTCTCTTCTCTATGGGAGTGGTCGGGGAGAGGGGAGGGATGGGGGTGGGCTTCCCTTTTTCATCGAGGGCGACATAGGTCAGAAAACAGGACCCAGTGTGGGTCCCCCTGCGGGTGGACGGGTCGACCGCCTCTATCCTGACCCCGATTTCCATCGATGTTGTCCCGACGAAGTTCACCGCCGCCTTCAGCATGAGGAGGTCCCCCACGAACACGGGGGCGTAGAAGTCCATCCTGTCGATCGAGGCGGTGACCACGTTCTTCCCCGCGTGCCGCCAGGCCACGATGGCGGCTATCTCATCCATATACCTCATTATCGCCCCGCCGAAGACGTTCCCCAGCACGTTGGCGTCGGTGGGCATCATCAGCCTTGCTGTCGTCATCTCAGACTCCGACGGCTTCTTCATTGCAGGGCTCAAGTCAGGGCCTTCCTGTCCAGTGGAACTTGATAAACGTGAATCTGCCGCTGTGTGCGTGTGGCTCTGGAGGTGAAGCAAATCCCGGTAGGCCCCATGTCCAACCTGGTCTACCTCGCCGTGGATACGACGACGCGGGACGCGGTGGTCGTCGACTCGGGGTGGGAGACGGGGCCCATAGAAAAGGCGGTGGCCGAGTCTGGCGCCCGGGTGCAGTACATAGTCGCCACCCACGGACACTTCGACCACGTGTCTACCATGGAGGAGCTCGCCGGGAAGGTGGGAGGGAAGCTGGTGGCCCATGAAAGCTCCGGGGCGAGATACGACCTCAAGGTCAGGGACGGAGACCTGCTCGAGGTGGGCCGGGCGGCTCTGAGAATCATCCACACGCCGGGGCACACCGAGGACAGCATCTGCGTCTATGGAGGGCGCGAGGTCTTCACCGGGGACACGCTTTTCGTCGGGACGATCGGGAGGTTTGACCGGGAGAGGGCGGGCGCGATGTACTCGAGCCTCCACGACGTCATCTTCAGGCTCCCGCCGGAGACGGTCCTCTACCCCGGGCACGACTACGGGGAAGTGAGGTCGAGGACCTTGAGAGAGGAGCGGGAGTCGAACCCATATCTTGGGGCGCGGGACGTCGGGGAGTTCACCTCCGCCTTCGCGTGAGGATGGACCGGAGAAGGTCCACGGCAACGTTCCCTCCGATGATTACGAGCCCCACCCTGTCCCCCGGTTCTCCTCTCAGCGGTCCCTTCATCGCGGCAAGAGGGGGCGCTCCCGCGGGCTCTGCCAGGACATGGGAAAGGGAGAGGGGGCCGAAGATGGCGTCTTCGATCTCCGTGTCGTTCACGAGGTCGATCTTGTAGACGAACCTCCTTGCAGCCCCGAAAGTGACCTCCCCCGGGGCGGCCGCCTGCATCCCGCCGGCGACGGTCCGGCCCGGGTCGACCCTGGGCACCTTACCCCGTTTCACAGGCGCTTCGTCGTACCCTTCCCCTGCCTCGGGGCTGTCGCGCCCTGCGCCTCGATGGCGACAAGCTTCTGTGAGTTCACGTCCTCCGGGACGCAGATGGTCGCCGACGTCCCGAAGAGCCCGGAGGCGTAGGCAATCGCCAGCCCGTGGTTCCCTGAGGACGCCACGATCACTCCCCTCTTGAGGTCGGCAAGGCTCGGCAGGGAAGGAGGGGTCAGCCGAACCATTTCTCCAGTGTCTCGGACTGGGCCGCCTTTGTAGACTGTACCCTGGCTATGGCCGCCTCCACCCGGTCTCTAGAGAAGGAGTGCTCCCCCACTAGGAAGGAGACCACCCTTTCCCTGTCGAGGGGTTTCCAGACCGGCTGTACCCGCTTGATTGACGGGGCGTCGAGGTATAGCTTCCTTATCGCCGCGTAGTCGACCCCTTCAAGCGGCTTGCTGAGCTCTCTGACTTCTTCGAGCTTTCCATACTTCTTCAGGTACTTCAGGGCGGTAGCCGGACCGACCCCCTCGAACCCGTCCGGGTTGAAGTCCGTCCCGAGGAGTATGGCGTAGTCGACGAGCTGCTCTCGGGTCAGCCCAGTCGACTCGAGCACGGACGACAGGGTTATCCTTTCGGGCACGACGTTGATCACGATCCCCTTGCTCGGGAGCCTCCTCTTCCCCGAGATCGTGACGTTGCGGACGAGGACGGGGGCGCCGAACACCAGTGAGTCGTGGTCCTGGGACGCGACTGCGCCCACCGACCCTTCTATCGCCATGACCGAAGCCTGCGCCTCCCCCTCTGACGGCGCATCCACCCAGGGGATCCCCATCGCGTCCAGGAGCTCTTTGGCGTCAGCGACCATGTCCCGCCTGAGGACGGTGGAGGCCTCGGCGTACTTCCTGGCCTGCGCCACCTCTCCCGCCTGCAGGGCTCGGAGATACTGGTCCTTCGCATCGCGCCTCGCTTCGGAGCGGCGCCTGATCTCCTCCATCTTGAGCTCTGGAGGCTTCCCGTCGAAAACGTAGACCAGCTTCATTCCCAGCTCTAGCAGGTTCACGTTCCTGTAGAAGAGGCCGGAGATGTGCGAAGTAACCCTCCCCTGGGAGTCCTTCAGGTGACCCCCATCCATGCCTCGGATTATCGCCAGGAACTGGTAGAGGGTGTTGTAGCCGTCCACCGCGAGCTTCCACCCGGATATGTCTTCCAGCTGTATCTTCTCGCGCGGAATCGAGTCCCCGAAGTCGACGCCCACGCTTTAGCTCGTCCCGGCCCGGCCGATATATCGGTTAGGTCACTCGGCCGTGCGGGGCATACGAAGCTCCTCTAGGGGCTTCTCCTGGAACTCTATCCTCCTTTTGTCCTTGGACACCCACCTTATGGAGATGAGGCCGAGGATTTCAAGCTGCATGAGCACCTTGTCGATCTCGTTCGGAGAGCATTTGCTCCCGTTCTTGTTCATCGCCTCCAGGAGTTCGGAGTCGGTCGCGTTCTTCTTCTCCTTGATCCACTCGAAGGCTGCATATCTGAGAGGGTATCTCATGAAGTCCACACCGCTGTAGAAACGGCGTGCTCCGGGTGCACCCGGCGGTATAAAAGGTATCAGTCGACGGCAGGGTCAGGACGGCGGCTGTGGCGGGAGCTTGCTGGACATCCGGCTCACCCCTGTCACCTCGTACTGGCTCACGAGCGGCGCCTTGGAGACAGCGTCTTCGATCCTGTCGACGACGCCTTCCTCTTCCGGCGCGACCACGTCGACGATGACGGCCGACAGCCCGAAGGCTATGGGCTCGACCCTCTGGCTCCTGATGCGGGCAGGCTCCGGGAGGTTGGCTGCGACCGAGTCGGTGAGCTTCTGAAGGTCGGTCGCCGGGTCCTCTGGGAGGAGCTTGATTCTGATCAGGTAGGAACCCAACGGGCGCGCCACCTAAGGCCCTTCGAAGCCGCAGTTGACGCATTTGTATCTTCTGGAGAACTTCCTGCATTTTTCCGAGCGCCAGATGACCGTTTCTACAGCGGT
>JAJZOO010000050.1 GCA_021811485.1 archaeon | reverse complement strand
AACCAAGGACCGCGAGCAGGACGAGGGCGACCCCGACGGCCACCAGAGGGACGATCGTGCTGAACTCGGCGTCGAAGGTGCTCTTCGTGTCGAGGGTGGACCCGGAAGCGCCTCCCATGTAGACCCCGGTGACGCCCGGGGCGCTCCCGAAGTCCGAGTGCAGGGAGTGTCTGAGTGCCTGGGCGTCGGCGATGGCGGCGGTGGAATAGGGGTCGATTCCGTAAGTGATCGTGACAAGGATGGTCCTGTTGTCTTTCCCCACTCCCTGCATCATGCTGTCGAATGTCCTCTTTCCCCCGCTGGTGGAGTAGTTGAGGGAAGCGAAGTCGACCGGCTTTCCGAAGGGCATCGCAGGGCCGGTCACGTTGCGGACCCCGGGCGAAGCGGCGACCATGGCCATGGCAGCCTGCACGGTGCCCATCTCCTGCGGGTCGAAGGAGGTCCCGACCACCACGGGCCGGTCGAAGGTCATGACCACGTACGTGGGGAACACCTTCCCTCCGCCGAACGAGTCGGCGAGGATGTTCGACGCCTGAATCGACTGGAGGCTGCTCGGAGCGGCCGAGATGAAGTTGAAGTCAGGGGTCGTGGTCGCATAGACATACAGCGCCGGCCCCGTCACGAAGAGGGCGAGGACGATGAGCACCTTCGCCCTCTTGACCGAAAAGGCGCCGCTCCTCGAGAAGTACCCCCTCTTCCCCTGGAGTTTGGCGACGTAGGAGGAGGAGTACCTGGCGAAGCGAGCTCCGGAGTTGGGCCAGAATGTGCGCCCTGCCACCATGCTTATCACCGCCGGGACGAGGGTCAGGGCGACGAGCAGGGCGACCAGCACCCCAAGTCCGACCACGTATCCGATGGTTCTGAGATAGACGACCGGGATGGCGGCCAGCGCCAAGAAGGAGACTATCACGGTCGCTCCGCTGGTTGTGATGCTCTCTCCCGCCCAGGTCACCGAGGTGCCGATGGCCTCTTGGACGGTGCCGCCTTTCACCCTCTCCTCCCTGAAGCGCGCCAGGATGAAGACGCTGTAGTCGGTGCCTACCCCGATCAGGATGGTGAGGAGTATGGTCGGGACGGTGAAATCGACCTTTGCGACGAAGAGCCCGACGATCACGATGAATATCTGCGAGATGCCGAGCGCCAGACCGATGGTCGCGAGGGTGATGAACGGCGTCACGACGGACCGGAAGAAGATGCCCGTCGCGACGATAAGGAGGACGATGGTGACCGGGAGGATGACGGCCAGGTCGGCCTGGGCGGACCCCCCGAAGTCGTACGAGATGGCGTCTCCGCCGGTCACGAGCGCGGACTGGACCCCCGAGCCCGCGTCAGCGGACAAAGCTGACGAGACGGCGGCCCGAACTGCGACGACGTTAGAGTTGGAAGACCTGTTCAGCCCGAGCGAGACTATCGTGGTGTTTCTCGAAGGCGACACCAGAGACGAGATGAGCGTGGAGAGCGCGCCGTCGAGGCGATAGCTCCCCGGGCTCCAGACGATGTCTCCGGCGAGCGAGTAGAGGCTGGCGTTGCCGTAGGAGCGTCCGAGTGCGAACGCAGACGAGACGAAAGCAGGAGAGTAGCCGGCGGAGTCCGCGATGTAGCCGACAGCGAACGCCGCAAGCCTCTGCGCCGCCTGGGCGCCCGAGTCTGTCATGTACTGCGCAAGGGAGACGTTCCCCAGCAGGGCGTCGCCGAAAGCCTCGGTGCCAGGGGAGTAGAGGGTCAGATACTGCTCCCCCGCAACCCGAGCAGCCAGGGAGCCCCTGGCCATGATGGTCAAGTTGGTCGAGGACGCGTCCGCCCAGCTGGACGCCCAGGCCGAGCTGAAGAGCGCGAGGACATGAGACGAGTAGAGCCGGTAGCTCGTGGCGTTTGACGAACTCAGATACGAGGCGGTACGGTTGTATGCGGCGGAGTCCGCGACCGTCACGCTCTTGGTAGAGGAGAATGTGGAGTTCCAGATGTTGAGATAGATCTCAGGGACCCCCAGCAGCAGGTGGCTGGTCCCGTTGGCGCCGCCGTAGGCCGAGTATGCGGCCTTGTTCACCCCGTCCAGGGCCGAGTAGAGGCGGGAGTAGACGTCGACAGTCTGGTTGAGCCCCTCGATGCTGGGGTCGGACTTCAGGTCGCCTACCAGCTGGCTGACGAAAGCCTGGACGCCAGGGGTGCTCACGTTCTGCGAAGTCACAACCACCAGGAGGGTGCTGTTGGGGACCGTCTTCGGGAACTCCGCGGAGATCAGGTCGGAGGCCTTCACCGACTCGAGCTGCTGCCCCGTGGTGGTGCCCAGCTGGAGCGAAGTGACCTTCCCTTCCTGGGAGATGACCGGGACCACCAGTACGAGGGCGAGTATCCAGATTGCGATGACCGCCTTCCTCCGCGCGTAGACGAACCTTCCTAGGCGCCGGAAGATGGCAGAGCCCCCGCCGGGGTGCGCAGCCAAGACCAACTGGGGGCCCCGTCAGGGTCCGCTAATAAACCGAGGACCTGTTTCCATCCGCGACGAGGGAAGGACGCCCCCGTTCTAGCGTCTCTTGACGTAGAGGAACCCGCCTTCCTCCTTGACGTCGTAGAGTGGCTCGTCCTCGAGCGGCTCGTCGAAGACCCCCTTCCCTGTCTTGAGGTCCCAGACGGTCCCGTGCCCCGCGCACGTGACCGCCGTCCCGTCGAGGGTCCCCTCGGACAGGTCCCACTCCTCGTGGGTGCAGTAGGCCCCCATGCCGTAGTACGTCCCATCCACGTTGGCTATGAGGACGTAGTCTCCCTCGACTTCCACCGTCCTCATGCTGTCGGGGGGGACCTTTGACGCTTCGACCGCCTTCTTGAACTCGGCCATGGGGGAGCCGGAGGCACCGGGTGCTAAAATATCTGCCGGGCCGGAAGTCACGAGCTCGAGGCCGTCGGAACCGAGGAGCTAAGCGGGACCGAGCGCCGTCTTACAGGCGGCCGCCCTGGGCCTGCACCTGTAAAGCCTCTTCGAGCTCCTTCAGGTCTTTGATCGAGTCCACGTAGGACCAGTCGCCGTAGTACGGGTATGAGAGCAGCTCCCCGTGCTTCACAAGCCTGGGGAACGTTTCCCTTTCGATGTCACCCCTGTCAGGGAGGCCTTTGAGGACCTTCTGCGGGCTCAGGATGTAGACGCCGCCGTTGATCCAGACGTCAGGGAAAGCAGGCTTTTCGTCGAAGTCCCTGACCATCTTGAGCTTGTCTATCTTCACCACGCCGAACCTGGACCTGTAGGGGACCACGAGCATCGACGCGGGCATCCCGCCTGCCTGGCGGTGCTCTTCCATCATCCTCCTCAGAGGGAGGTCGGTGATTATGTCGCCGTTGGTCACCACCACCGTGTCGTCCGACTTGCCGGACAGCGCCTTCTTTATTCCGCCCCCCGTCCCCAGAGGTTCGTCTTCGACCGAGTAGTCCACCGGGACCCCTTCGTACCTGTCCCCGAAGTGCTCCTTCAGCCTCTCCCACTTGTAGCCGCAGGCGAACGTCACGGCGTCGACCCCCCCGCTCTTGACGAGCCACTCTATCTGATACTCGGAGATAGGGCGCCCGTTGACGGGGATCAGGGCCTTCGGCTTGTCGTCGGTGAGAGGCCGGAGACGCATCCCGAGCCCCCCGCTGAGGATGATGGCCCTCAATGTCCCCACGTGGAGTCGCGGCCGGCCTCTATGCGATAAATACTTTCCCGAGAGGGCGCCTGGGACCGTCCGTGAGGTTTCAGCTTACGCTAGGTGCGTCAAAACAAAAGGGAGGAAAGCTGTCTGTCTAGGACAGCTTTCTTACCAATATGGCTAGTTCTAGTACCAGGGTGATGGCTGCGAGCACCGCGACTACGAGGACGTAGGTCGAGGTGTTCCCTATGCCGCTGGTGTTCGAGGCCGCCGTGCTGGCCGCCGCCGCTGCCGACTGGGCTGCGGTAGCTGCCGAGGAGGCGCTCGAAGCGGCTCCGCTCACGGCAGATGCGATCGAAGTGAGCTGCGATGCGATCCCGCTGACGCTGCTCTGCAGGCTCGTCACGTCCGACGTTAGGGTCGTGATGGAGCCGCTGATGCCGGTCAGAGAGGTCTGGATGCTGGTGAGGGAGGTCTGTATGCTGGTGAGGGTGGTGGAGAGGCTGCTCACGGCGCTGGACACGCTGCTTATGGCAGTGTTGAGCGCTGCGAAGCCGCCGTAGATGTAGTCGCCCGTGGTGGTGACGTTGAAGTACGCATAGGTCGCGAAGGTGTAGATTCCGTTAGTGCTCATGTTGACGCTCTCCCTGTCTAGGGCTTCCAAGAGCTGGTGGCCCGCCATGTTGTTGGACAGGGTCACGACGTGCTCTCCGGGCCTGTACCCCGCGGTGGGGAAGGTGAAGGAGAGGTCGCCGGTCCCGTTGGCCATCAGTCCGCTCGTGACGCCGCCCTGGCTCGAGGTGAGCGGGAGCTGGTTGTTGTCAATCGCGGCTGTGTAGATGAAGTTGCCTATGACGGAGGAGTCCCCGAGCCTCAGGAGCAGTGTGTTGCAACTGTATCCGAGGTTGTCGCCAGGGGTGGTGCCGTCAGGGTTGCATCCGGGCGCGAGCCCTTCAGCGGTGGCCGTCAGCCACCCTGAGGTGCCGACGTCGTTGGAGTTGACCGAGCCTGGGGTGACCACTAGGGTGGGTGTGATGGTGAAGTTGCCGTGGCCTTCGATCCCCACAGGGTGCGCCAGGGCGATCTTGATTGTCTCGCTCGCGTTGTCCGCAACGCTCACGAATTTGTAGGTGGTGTTGGAGAGAGCGACGACCTCGTGCGGCAAGAGCCCGTAGGCGTTCGGGACCGCGAAGCTCACGGTCGAGGTGAACTCGCCGTTGGAGCCGACGGACCCGTTGACCACGTTGTAGGCGTTCCCGTCGCCGAAGGCCATCTCAGTCCAGTAGAGGTACTGGACGGTGTTGGCTGGGAAGCCGTAGGCGCTCACCGTGATGGTCGAGCTCGGGTTCGAGGACGGCCCGGAAGCCGCGCCCGTCACCGAGTCGTTGAGTATGAGGGTCGGGAGTATGTTGATGGTGAAGTTGTAGTAGACCCCTCCCTGGTCGACCCACACGTTGTGGTGGCCCAAGCCGAGGATGGGGACGGTGACGGTGGTGTTCCAGAACCCGTTGGCGTCAGCGGTGACAGCCGCCGAGGTCATCGCCGTCGACTTCGCGACGGAGGCGCTTGCGCTTCCGACCAGGAAGGTCACAGGCGCGCCGACCTCAGAGTTGTTGCCCGCGATGTAGAGGGTCCCGAAGACGTTGGCGTCGACCACCGCCGGGTCGACGACCGTCGTGGTGCCGACCGTGCCCGTGGCGCCGGTGTCGTTGCCGTAGAGGTGGTTGAGAGCGAACGCGTCAGCGCCTACGCGGGCGCCGGCGTTGCTGTAGGACGAGATTGAGGCGATGCCTCTGCTGAACTCGTGGAAGACTGGTAGGTTGAGCGCCATCTCCGCGCTGTTCACCACATACGGGGTCGAGGCCTTGTCGTTGGCCGCGTAGACCAGTATGGGCACCGTGGTGTAGACGTTGGTGGTCTTCTGGTCGATCACCTGCATCACGTCGACCATCGGGGTCGCCGCGCTGGTGAAGTAACCGCTGCCGGTCGAGACCCCGCTTATGAGGGTCCCGGTCGTGGTGGTGTTTGCTCCCGTCCATCCGGACGAGGAGTAGGTGTAGTTGATGTCAACGGAGAGCCCAGACGGGAACGCGCCGCCGGCCACTGTCACCGGAGTCCCTGGCGCCCCCGAGGTCTTGCTCAGGAGTATGCCAGGCTGCGGATAGAGCGTGCCTGCGGTCACTGCGACGGCGCCTGTAGAGCCGTCGTAGATCTTGATGAAGCTGTAGGAGCTGTTGATGTTGAGCGGGATCGGCCCTACGACCACGTCGGTGCCACCCACGTTGCCGATGTACCACGTCCCTGTGATCCCTTCGCCGAGCGGACCCGTCACCGCCTTCAGCGCGGGGGCGGTGTGCGAGAAGTCAGCTACGTTGAAGGTCGGGCCGTACTGGACGTCGGAGGCGCTGATGTGCGAGAACCCGTCGAGGCTCATGTAGAGCTGGAACTGGGTCCCGGAGAAGGTCACTCCCGGATTCGAGAAGTCGATGGCGAATGGGTACGCGGCGGTCGCGACGTTGTTCTGAGCGACCGTGTCGTTCAGGATCCCTGCCGTGACGTTCTCGGAGAGAGTCGCGTCATGGACGAGCGTGGCGTGGGTGACGTTGGGGGTGACGTAAGCCAGGCTGGCGTGGCCAGTCGAAGCATACGTCGGTGCGATCGGGATTATCATGAGGAGCGCAGAGAGAGCGAGAAGAGTTGCGAGTAGTATAGAACTAGTCTTATTCATTCGTACGCTTGATAGCGTAGACATGTTTTCAGGGGCCGTTCCCTGGAGTTCCTATATAAGCTGGGTGGACGAATCGTCCATTTTCCGCAATATCCCTGAGATTCGGGGGCGGATTCTGGTCGTTTGCCCCTATGAAGGGCACGCGCAACATCTGAAATGGTAATGTACCTTGTTTTCGACTCCTTTTGGCCTACGGGACCAGGACGGTGCCTCCCGGCTTTCGCCCCGGGCGGGCGCGGAGGGCCTCGTGAATCGCAGGCCATCAAAGGCTTAACTACGAAACAGTTCCGAAACAGCGGGGTTTGCCATACTGTTCCAGCTGCGGCAAGGAAGTCCAGCCTGGGGTCAGGTTCTGCTCTAACTGCGGCGCCCCCGTGGTGCAGGCTCAGGCCTCCGCCTTCAAGGGAGAGACTCCCCCAGCCCCCCCGGGGCCTTCCAAGCCATCCCTCACCGCCCCTCTGACGCTTCTTGCCCTGGTGGTCGGGTTGGTCTTCCTTTTCATCGGGACA
>JAJZOO010000049.1 GCA_021811485.1 archaeon | reverse complement strand
GAGGGCCCTGTAGCTCGCAGAAGTCCCCACCGCTCCCTTGATCCCCTTCCCCTTCAGGAAGATGGCGTCCACTGACTCGAGCATCCTCAAGTCGAGCACCAGTTCCTGGGCGTATGACGCGAACCTGTACCCGAGGGTGGTCGGTTCGGCAGGCTGCAGGTGGGTCCAGGCCATGCAGGGGGTCCCCTTGTATTGGACGACCTTTGCCCGGATGGCCTGCAGGCAGTCCCTGAGGCGCGACGCAACCATGCCTATGGCCTTCTTGTAGATCATGATGTCAGCGTTGTCCTCGATGTCAGTTGACGTCGCTCCCAGATGCAGCTTCCCCCCTCCTTCCTTCGCCTGGGCGGCGAATGTCCTGAGCTCGGCGAACAGGTCGTGGCCGATCTTCTGCTCCAGCTCATGGGCCGCCGACAAGTCGATGTGTTCTCTCCCGCTGACTGACCGTATTCCGTTAAGCTCGTCCAACCCCAGCAGCCCCATCTGCTCCTCCGCCTTCGCGAGGGCGACCCAGGTCCTCCTCCAGGCTGCGCGCCTTTCGACTTCTGAGAAGAGCACCCTCATCTCTCTTGACCCGTATCTCCAGGTGAACGGAGAAACGTATCTCTCCCACCCCGAGCCCAGGTTCGTTTCACTCCTGCGTCCCTTGTTCGGCATCTCGTATGGCTGCGGCCTCCCCCTGGGGCTAGTTATGCTTCCGCCCTCCCGGCACCCGGCGGTGTATGGATAGGATGCGCGGGCCCGGTGCGATTTGAACGCACGACCTCTGCGAGCCAAGCTCACTACAGCTTAGAAGGCTCGGCGTGACGCTCTGCCGCGCTATCCGTATTTCGCTCGCCTGGATCTGCGCTACGGGCCCGACGCCACCGCACGGGGATTCGACATAAGCTTTGCCGCGGTCTCCCAGGCTGGCGTAAATCATGCGGAACTGGAAAGTTTTATCTGGCCAAGGGACATCGAAGCGCGTTGGCCGCAACACAGCAGCGGCTGTTCGGGACCAACGGGGTGAGGTTCGTCCCGGGGGTGTCGCACGACCTCGACTTCGTCATAGGCCTCAGCGAGTCCGTGGGCACCTACTTCGGTAGCGGAGAGGTATTGGTGGGGAGAGACGGACGCCTCTCAGGTCCCGCGCTCTCAAACGCAGCAGTGTCTGGGCTCCTCAGCTCAGGCCGGGACGTCGCCGAAGCCGGGCTCGTGCCCACCCCTGCCCTTCAGTACGCTGTGAAGGCCATGGGATTCAGGGGAGGAGTGATGGTCACAGCGTCGCACAACCCCGCCCAGTACAACGGCCTGAAGGTCTCGGGGCCCGACGGCGTCGAGATTCCTAGGCTCGACGAGCAGAGGATAGAGAAGATCTACTTCGAGAAGTCCCAGACCAAGGCGGATTGGAAGACCATAGGGGCCTCCCGCCAGGAGCCTTCCGTCGTCAGGGCCTACAAGAAGGGAGTGCTCTCTAGGGTCGACGCCAAGGCAGTGGCCGATCGGAAGTTCACCGTGGTGATGGACATCGGCAACGGAGCACAGGCAGTGGCAGCCCCATACATAGTCGAGGCCCTTGGGTGTAAGCTCATCACAATAAACTCTGTCGTGGACGGGAGCTTCCCAGGGAGGGGCCCGGAGCCCACGCCGGACACTCTGAAGGACCTCGCGGCGGTTGTGAAGGCGACCGGCGCAGACCTCGGAGTCGCCTACGATGGCGACGGGGACAGATCTATGTTCTGCGACGAGGGGGGGCGGATACTCTGGGGTGACCAGAGCGGGAGCCTGGTCGCGGACTACGTGCTCGAGAGGCACCAGGGCGGGACCGTGGTCACATCGGTGGCTTCGAGTCAGGCAATCGAAGCCGTGGCGAAGAAGCGCGGCGCCAAGGTGCTGAGGACAAGGGTCGGGGCGGTCGAAATCGCGAGGACCATAATCGAACGGGACGCCGTCTTTGGCTTCGAGGAGAACGGCGGCTGCATCTACCGGCCCCACATGCCCGTCAGAGACGGGGCGATGACCACGGCTCTGATGCTCGAGCTTCTGGCGAAGAGAGGGATGTCCTTCTCCAGGCTGCTGTCTTTCGTGGTTCCAAAGTACTACCAGGCCAAGACAAAGGTCGAGGTGAACCGCAAGAACGTGGACTCCCTGATGAAGGCCGTCGAGAGGCAGGCCAAGGGAGAGGTCGAGCGGGTCGACGGGATTAAGGTCTGGGCGGGAGACAGGTCCTGGGTCCTGGTCAGGCCCAGCGGGACCGAACCCATAGTGCGGATATTCGCCGAAGCGGAGACCCAAGAGGAGGCGGATCAGCTCGTGAAGAGGTTCGTCAAGCTGGCAAAGACGGCGTCAGCCTAGATGCGTCCAGCCAGCGTCCCTGATGGCCCCGCCTGACTTCATCGTCACCTTCCCTTTGCTGGCCGTAGCGGTCCCGATCACGAGGAGGGTTCCTCCCGCCTTCTCTGCCGCCCTGGTCGCCCTTACGAGCTTCGACCTGCTGACCGTCCCCACGATAATGTACTCTTCACCCCCTTCAAGAGCGAGCCGTTCGGGGTCAAGGCTGTTGGCCCTGGCGAAGTCTTCTACCCCAGCGGCGAAAGGCAGCTCGTGCACCTCGAATCCTACCCCGCTCTCCCGGGCGAGGGTGTGGATGCTCCTGGCCAGGCCATCACTGGAGTCCATGGAAGAGGAGAGGTAAGGGGCGAGCTCGAGCCCCAGCCTGAGGTCCGGGCCAGGCTCCAGCACGCTCCGCTTGGCCTCGCGTGCGAAAGCCGGATCAGCCCTTACGCCTCCAGACAGAATCTTCAGCCCTGCCGGGGGTAGACCGAAGGAGCTGGTGACCACCAGCCTGTCGCCGGGAGCAGCCCCGTCCCGGGTGACCAGCTTGTCCCCGAACCCGACCAAAACGCAGTCGATGACCAGCTCTTTCGCCTCGTTGGTGTCTCCGCCTACAAGGCGGACCCCCCACGCCCTCTCTGCGTCCCTGAATCCCAGCCCCAGGCCGTCCACCTCTTCCCGAGTCACGCCCCTCTTCAGCCCGAGCGACACCATGAACGAGTCCGGCTTCACCCCCTTCGCCGCAAAGTCGCTCACGCACATCGCCACCGCCTTCCTGGCGGCCTGCCTGTAGGTCATCCCCGTGGGGACGTCGGTGTGCTCGACCAGCATGTCGGCCTTCAGGACTACCTTGCCGCCTCCCGAAGGGATGACAGCCACGTCGTCGCCTATCCTGGTGTACCCTGCGGGGGTCCTCCCTGCCTTGCCCACTATGGACCGGATGACCTCCAGCTCGTCCGGCATGCTACCTGCTCAACTCCTTCAGCCTCTTCGCGAAGGATTCGACCAGGCTGGCGGCCCTGGCGGGCGAGCTGGCTTCCGCCGACACCCTGACCACGTCCTCTGTCCCGGATGGCCTGATGAGGACCCAGGACTTCTGGGGGAGTGCAACCCTGAGGCCGTCGGTCGTGTCGACCTCGTCGTACTCGCGCGCGAGCTTCTTCATCGCCTTCAACGCCTTCGCCTTCTGTAGCTGAAGGGCGACCCTCTCCTGGTGATAGACCGGGACCGACCTGTAGAAGCTCCGCCCGCGCACCTTCAGCTCCTGGACGATGGCGACCGCAGCCAGCATGGAATCTCTGCAGTGATTGAACGTCCCGTCAATCAGCCCCCCGCTGCTCCCCTCGCCGCCTAGTCGCGCCCCGACCCGCTTCATAGCGCCCACGACGTTGGCCTCCCCGACCTTGGATCGCGCGACTCGGCATCCTGACTTCCCGGCCACATCGTCTACCGCCTGGGTCGTGTCCATCGATACGACCACCTGCTTCTCCCCCGTCTCGGCGAGGAGCCTCGACAGCGCCAGCGTCAGCATATAGTCTCCTGTCCTCTTCCTCCCCTCGGAGTCGACCACAACGAGCCTGTCCCCGTCGCAGTCGAACCCCAGCCCTATGTCGCATCCTTTCGACTTCACCGTCCTCACGAGGAGGTCGAGGTCGTCAGCAACGGGGTCTATCCTGCGTGCGAAGATCGAATAGGTGTCGTTGAGGGAGGTCACGTGACACCCGAGCTTCGACAACAGCGGGACAGCGTGTGATATCGCAGCTCCTCCTCCCAAGTCGACCGCCGCCTCCACCCCTTCACATGTCCCCGCCCCGAACCTCTCGACAATATCGGCGACATACCTGGGCGTCCCCGCGCTCTTCATCAGCCCCCCAGCGAACCCACTCCGGGGCGTTTCCCTTCCGACGACCGCTTCGAGGATGCTTTCCCCGATCCCTGTACCGTCGTCTATGAACTTCAGGCCGTTGAACTCCGGCTCGTTGTGGGATGCGGTCACCATCACTGCTGGGAGCTTTCTCATCCTGCTTTCCCTGAACAGGGCCGGGGTGGAGATGATGCCGTAGTCGAGGACGGTCGCCCCGAGGGACAGCAGCCCGGCTGCGGCCGACCGGCTCACGGCGGTCCCCGTTGTCCTGGAGTCCCTGGCCAGCAGGAACTTATTGGAGCCCACGGCGCGGCCGAAGTTGGCCGCGAACCTCGACACGTCCTCCAGCGAGAGGTCCCGATTGGGGACTCCCCTGATGCCACTGAGAGAGACGATCAACCCTGGCGCTCCCGTCCTGTCGTCCTCTCCGGCATAAGGTAAGGGTATCCCCCTCGGGCTCTTCCAGAGGGCTGCCTGCCCGTGTGAACCAATCTTCACCGGGGCAATACTACTTTTTGAGTTCAGGACTTTTGATTGCCTCGGGACTCTTTCTGGGTCAGCGTGCATGTAAGGTCGTTCCGGGTGAGGAGGAGCGCTGGCGTCGGGGAATACAAGCTCTCAGAGGTGTTCTCCGGGCTGGAAGGGTCGGCGGCCCTGTCGAAGGTCTTCGGCTCCAAGACTCAGATGTCCAAGATACTGAAGCACCTGAAGCTCAGGGTAGAGAGGAACGACTCCGGGCTGTGGCTCGACAGGGATACCGGGACGATCTGCATCGGGTCAAAGCACCTTGCGACCGCCAAGAACGACTTCCTCTACCTCGACGTCATACACGTCCTTGTCCATGTCAGGCAGTTCCTCGAGGGGAAGGAGCTGTACGACCAGGCGTTCGAATACGTAGACAGGCCGACGGAGTTGGAGGCCTACAGGACTACGGTGGCAGAAGCGCGGCGGGTGGGGATGGAGGAGGACGAGATACTAAGGTACCTGAGGATGGACGCGGCGGACGACTCTGAGCTGGGGAAGCTGATGGAGAAGATCGGCGTCAGGGTCAGACGCTGACCGCGCCCGTTTCCACCTGAAAACGCCGCTAGAGCTTCTTCGCAGGGATGCCCGGCTCGACCAGGCCCTTCATGTCAAGGATCGAGTCTATCTCCTTGGGGGCGAAGCCGAGCTTCCTGAGCGCGCCCCGGATCGGGACCCCCTTCGCGACTTCCTTCCCTAGCTTCGATGCCCTGTCGTAGCCTATCTTGGGAGAGACGAGGGTCACAAGAGCCTGGCTGGCCTCCGCGTATCCCCTCGCCCTGTCCTTCATGGGGACCACGTGGTCTATGACGAGCGACGCGAGTTTGGTCAGCGCCTCGGACAACAGATTAGCCTGGTATACCAGGTTGTATCCCATCAGCGGCACTCCCATGGACAGCTCGAACTCCCCCAGCAGCGCCGCGAAAGCGTTCGCGCCGTCGAGCCCCACCACCTCAGCGGAGGCGAGGAGCGCGCTCTCCACGGTCACCGGGTTCGTCTTTCCCGGCATTATGCTGCTCCCGGCCACCTCTCCCTGGGTAGGGATGTCGATCTCCCCGAAACCAGTGAGGGGTCCCGAGAACATCAGCCTCAGGTCCTGGCATAGCCTGTAGAGGTCGATGCTGACAGCCCTCATCGTCCCACTGAGCGCCGACAGGTCAGTCAGCAGCCGCATGGGCCTGAACTTGTCTTTCGCGCTCTTGAACCTCAGCCCAGAAATGGTCGCCAGCTCCTTGGCCACCATCCCTCCGAACCTCGGGTCGGCGTTGAGCCCGGTACCTACGGCCGTCCCTCCTATTGGGAGCTCGAGCAGGTATGACATCGCCTGTTCCACGAGTTCCGCGTCCCTGGAGAACTCGTCCGCGTATGCTCCGAACTCCTGTCCCATAGTGACCGGGAGAGCGTCGCGCAGGTGCGTCCTTCCTGACTTGTACACGGTCGCGGTCTTCCTGGAAAGCGCGCTCAGGCTTCTGCTCATCCCTCGCAGCGCGGGAAGGAGGTTCCTGCTCACGGCCAGAGCCGAGGCCACCCGGACCGCCGAGGGTCCCACGTCGTTGGATGACTGGCTCATGTTGACGTGGTCGTTCGGATGGACTTTCTTCCCGAGTTCGGCCGACGCAAGCTCGGCGAGCACCTCGTTTGCGTTCATGTTCAGCCCCGTTCCCGACCCCGTCTGGTAGACATCGACGACTATGGACTGGTCGTGCCTCCCGTTCATCAGCTCCTCGGCCTTCGACTGGATTGCCTCGCCCAACTCCTCGTCTAGGAGTCCCAGTTGGACGTTGGACTTCGCCGCAGAACGTTTTATCGCCCCCATCGCCCAGATTATTTCTCGCGGGAACCTCGTACCCGTGCTAAGAAAGACCCTTCTAGAGCAGTCCACGTACTTCAACGTGGGCCGAGAGTATTTCTGTGCTCTTAAGCTCTTGTCTGAAAGTGTCCTAGTGTCCGCCGCAGCCGCAGGATTCGGCGTGGACGTTGGGGTTCTCTATCTTGAAACCGGTCCTCTGCAGGCTTTCAACGAAGTCAATCTTCGACCCTCTGAGCACCTCCGCGTCAGCCTTTGCGGCCATGACCCTGAGTCCGCCCACCTCTTCGACGACGTCTGCTTCACCCGGGAGCTTTTCGAGGCTCAACGCGTATCTGTACCCACCACTGCATGCACATCCGCCCCCCTGATAGA
>JAJZOO010000048.1 GCA_021811485.1 archaeon | reverse complement strand
GTTCTCATGTGGGTAGAGCGCGAGTCTATGAACTGTCGCTGGGTTAAACGAAACCGGCCGCCCAGGGAGAAGATATAACGGGCAGCTACTGGCTGAAAAGACGTGCCATTCCACCAGGTCGACATATCAGAGAAGCCTGTGGTCTACCGGGAAGCGGTTGCTACGGGGCGGATCAAGCTCAAGCGGTCCACCATCGAGCTAATCAAGAAGAGGAAGCTGGAGAAGGGCGACGCCGTCTCCCTCGCCGAGGTGGCCGCAATCTCCGGGTCAAAGAAGACCCCTGACCTGGTGGCCCTGTGCCATCCGCTGAAGATAGAGGAGGTCCAGCCCAAGGTCGAGCTGGGGGACGGCTGGGTGGAGGTGACTGTGAAGGTAGCGACTCACGAGAAGACCGGTGTCGAGATGGAGGCCCTGACGGCAGTTTCGGCAGCCCTGCTCAACATATGGGACGTGACGAAGGCCTACGAGAAGGACTCTGCGGGCCAGTATCCCGGGACCGCCATCGAGTCGATCAGAGTCGTGAAGAAAGTGAAGAAGGCCGCCTGAAGCCGCCAGAGGAGAACACAGAAGGCTCCAGGAACGCCTGCTCCTCAGCGTGGCCTGGCGAGCCCGGACTTCATGGATGGAGCGCAGCTGTCCCGTTGCTCATGACGTAGGTCTGATCGGCCAGCCCCCCGTCCTCTTCGTTCTGGCTGGTGAAGATCAGGTCGATGCCAGAGTCCGACGCGAGCCCGCTGTAGGAGGAGACGAACTCTTCCTTGTCATGGAGGAGGGAGAACACCTCGTCCACCAGGATGACCTTGGGGGCGGAGAAGAGGGCGGTGGCCAGCGACACCCTCCCCCTCATTCCAAGGCTGAGGCTCCTGACTCGCCCCCCGAAGTCTATGCCCAGCTCAGACTTGACTTTCGCGACGGCGTCTGAAGACGGGATCTTCCCCTTGAGCTTCGCGCCCCATCTGAGGTGCGCCTCCACGTCGAGGTGAGGAAGGCACGAAGACGGAGTCACCATGACGATCCCTCTGCGCTCAACCGGGAGCCTGATGACATCGGTCCCGTCCACCCTCACGAAGCCTTCTGATGGGAGGAAGCCTGCCAAGGCCCTGAACAAAGAGGTCTTCCCCGACCCGTTCTTCCCAGCTATGCAGGTGGTCCCGCTGCACTGTACGTCTGCCGACAGCCGGAAGGCGTCCAGCTGCGCCTTTACGCTCGCCTCTATCAGCGGCGACCCCTCCTGCCGAAGAAGTGCCCTGCCAGTGCGATTGGGAGGGAGACCAGGATCATCACAGCCGATGCGGTAACGGCAGCCCCCAGGCCTCCGGGGATGGCACCGTTGAAGAGCTGGAAGACCGTGACCGAGGCAGGGCTTACGCCGTTGAAGGGGTACTGCAGCACATAGAACGCGATTATCGAGATCGAGCCGAACTCCCCCAGCGCCCTGCTCATCGCCACCAGGGAGGCGCTGGTCACGCCCCCCGCGGAGTCTGGCAGGACGACGGAGACAAGCGTCCGCAGCCTCGATGCTCCCATCCCCATGGCGAAGTGCTCGGCTGAGACATCCTTGGACTCGAAGTAAGGCTGGATGGACTTCACATAGATGGGTGCCGACATTATGACGAGGGCTATCACGAGGCCCAGGAGCGAGTCGAAGAAGTTGATTCCCAGGCGCAGGAGGAACTGACCCGTCGGGGTGAGCGGACTGTCCAGGATGAGGAGGGCGACCCCTATGATAGGGTGGGGGACCCCAACCGGGATGTCCACCAGGGCTTCAAGGAACGTGTCACCGGACCTCGCCAGATAGTAGGCGAGGGGGGTGAAGAGCCCGAAGTCGACCAGCGCAGCCACGGCAGACGAGGTAAGGGAGAGTTCTATCGAGCGGAAGATGAGAGGGGCAAAGCCCGCCGGCGAGCGGAGAGGCCCCAGACCGTAGTACAGGAGGACCAGGATGGGCACCAGGAGGAGGAAGACGACGATGAAGGAGATGGCCCTTAGCCAGTTCATGCGGGAGACGTTCCTATGGGAGCGGACCGGCCTCGCTGAGGAGGCCCTGGGAGACCATCTGGGCGATGGGGCTCGGCGGGACGACGTTGGTGTAGAGCTGGGCGGGGACGAGGGGGAGGAGCCCGTAGGACGTCAGGCTCTGAGCGTTCGCGACGACGTACTGTACGAATCTGAGGGCCGACGCCTGATGCGCGCTGTCTAGCGGGACTGTGATGCTGAGCACTATGGCTGAGCCGGCCGCGGTGCCAGCGGAGTCGTGATAGGTGAACTGTGAGTAGAACGCCCCCAATGCGGTGTCTCCGAAGTTGGTCTGGGGCTCCAGCGCTATGTATCGGAGATGGTCGGTGATGGCGGCGGACTTATAGATGAAGAGGAACTGGATCTGTCCCGACTGGAGGGGGGCGACGAGGGCGGCAGCGGACGTCCCTGTGATGTTACCACCGGACTTCGTCAAGGGCGAAGTGTACGCGCTGGTGTTCCCTCCTGAGTAGAGGTAGCCTGCTGCCTCCAGTGAGAGCCATCCCCGGAGGCCCGCGGGGTCCGACACCGGGTCGGAGATCCCGACCTTCACGCTCCCGGAGGTGAGCGAGGTGAAGAACGCGTTCCAATCGGAGGTGGCGTTCGTCTGAGCCGCCTTGGTGCCTTCAGAGACTATGGTAGGCGCTGAGGAGTTCGAGTAGGCCAATACGAGCTGGTCGGTGGCGAAGCCCACGGCCCAACCTGGCGACTCGCTCTTGAGATACCCCGGCCCCGTGGCTGAGAGAGCGACGGAGACGAAGATGTCGGCGGGGGCCCCGGCCGCTATCTGGCTGGCATCGGAGAACGAGCCTCCGGACTTCACCGGCGCCACGGCGATGCCGGTGCTCTGCGAGAACGAATTCAAGAGTCCCGTGGTCTCCTCGGAGTAGGCGTCTGCCGAGTAGGATAACAATGGGGACCCGCTCTTCGGGCTCTCGAAGTAGACGTAGGCTGCCGCCCCCACGACGACGACCGCTATCACCAGCAGAGCGACCACGATGATAGGACGGCGCTTCGCCTCGACCTTGGACAAGCTGATATGCAAGGCATTGCATAACGGTATAAATATATTTCGAAGCCAAGACTTAAGAGAAGTAGCAGCACTGACCGTTCCGTGACGCGCAGCGCGGAGGTGGAGCCGGTTCCGCACCTCTCCCTTCAGAGCGACAAGGAGACCGTCCTGGACGAGGTCGATGCCATGCTCCTTCAGGTCATCGCCGAGAGGAACTCATTGACGGAAGCGGCTCGCGAAGTCGAGGTCTCCTACAGGAACGCCTGGGACAGGATAAGACGGATCGAAGCGAGGTCCGGGAAGAAGATACTGGCGTCCACCACCGGCGGCCCGGAAGGGGGGAGTTCGAAGCTGACGAAGGACGGGCAGGCGCTCCTCAGCGAGTTCCGGAGGGTCAGGGACTACCTGTCGTACGCCCTGGACGACAGGGAGGCTGCGGGGAACGTGCGCTACAAGCTCAGCGCCAGGAACGCATTCGATGTGAAGATAACAAAGATCGAGCGCGGGGAGATAACCTGCCTTGTGAGGATGTCGTCGGTCTCGCCAGTCCACCTCACATCGATAATCTCCAGGGATGCGGTCGAGGATCTTGGGCTAGGCGAGGGGGACGAAGTGAAGGCTGTAGTAAAGGCAACCGAGGTCATGGTGGCGAAAGCCGTCAAGTCAGGGGCCGGGACCAACAGGAGGGCGGGGAGCCTGAGACGCACCCGCGACGGTTAAATAGGAGCGGCTTCTTCCTTGTGTCCGAGAAGTGCTTGATTGGAAGCATAACCGACTGGGGAATTCTTGCCGTCGTAGTCATCGTACTATTCGGTGGTGCGAAGAAGATACCTGAGCTGGCCCGCTCTATGGGCAAGGCCATGGGTGAATTCAAGAAGGGCCAGGTGGAAATAGAGAAGGAAGTCGCAGACATCCGGTCTTCGTTCGAAGCTACACCCACCGCCAAGGGCATGTCTCAGCAGTCCGTAAAGGACGCGGTCCCACAGGCGCATCAACCGGTTAACGAAGACAGAGAATACGCCCGCAGGCGCATCACCCAGCTCGAGGACGAGCTGAAAGAACTCAAAGAAAAGACCGGGGTATAGCGGCGCAGACAGCCTTTAGAGAACTATCTTAAGGGCCATCTCCCGGTGTCGTCGTAGCGGATGAGGTTGTCCATTGGGAATCCCGAATCAGCCCGGAAGGAACTACCATTCCTTGAACACATAGCGGAACTGGTCCGCAGGTTCCTTGTATCGCTGGCCTCCTTCTTCGTGCTCTTCATTCTCTTCTTCATCTTCAAGCCGGTTTGGGTGAAACTGGGACCGATCACGGTCTTCTACCCAGTTCCAGACCTGTTCCAGAGCTTCACTACAGAGTTCTTCAACTTCGCGAAGTCGCAGCTCCTCCCCCCGCATATGCTGCTGATCAACCTGAGCGCCTTCGACACCTTCGTCGCAATCATCTACACGTCGATGGCGCTAGCTGCGATCTTCTCGTCGCCAGTCTGGATCTACGAGACGGCGTCTTTCATCGGGCCGGCGCTGAAGTCCAGGGAGAAGAGAATCCTGAAGTTGATTCTGATTCCTGCGACCGGCCTCTTTGCGGCCGGCGGCCTGTTCGCCTACAAGATCATCTTGCCTGTCATTTTCAAATTCCTCTACGCCTTCACGCTATCCACCGGGGTCGAACCGACGCTGGGCGTCGGGACGTTCGTTTCCACTGTCATCGCGTACATCGTGGCTCTCGGGCTGTCCTTTGAGATTCCGATAATCATGGTTGCCATCAGCTATGTGGGACTGGTTTCCTATGAGACCTGGCTGAAGAACTGGAGGTACGCCATCGTGGGTTCTTTCGTCCTCGCCCTGTTCATTTCCCCGGGGGCGACGGGGGGCATCATCGAGACCACGACCGCGCTGACGCTGTCCGCCCTCTACTTCGGCGGTAGCCTGGTGTCCAGGACATTGGCCCTGCGGAAGCAGAACCGCAAGGGCCAGGAAACCGGGCCGACGGACCAGCCCGCGACGTAGCGCGCTTTCGCGCCTAGTTTACCTGCCTTTCGTTTCGCTGAGAACTTTTGGACTCGCTTCACTTCTCAGCTGTGCGGTATCCCCCTGGTGAAGGCTGCGCAGCACAGGCCGATTCCCGACGACCTTATACGGCCCTTTCATGGTTGTGCATCGCCGTGACCGAGGAGGAAGACGTCGACGAGTCCAGGAGGAAGGTGTTCGCCAAGTTCCTGCCACATCTGGCTCTCACGGCGGTCGGAATGGGGCTCTTTTCGTCCCCCGTCCGCCTGCTTTCTTCGGCCATGGACAGGTACAACAAGGCGACGGAAGAGACGACTAAGAAGGTGAACGACCTGCTCCCTCTGCTCCCCTGGCTCGAAAGGCTCCAGCTGAACGTGGAGGGGCCGCGTACAGTCTCGCTGGTCATGCGAAAGGAAGACATGGGCAGCGGCCTCGAGCAGTACCTGCTCACCCGGTTCCGGAAAGAAGGGGCAGGGGGCGTAAAGTTCGGGGAGCCTCCCGGCATCAGGGAGAAATCCGAGTTCGATTATGCGCTACGCCTGCCGGGGAGGAGCATCTACGCCAAGATCGCGGGGACCCTGACTGGGCCCGACAGGGAGCGATACCAGGAGATAGCAAGGCGCCTGAACCCGTCTGAGGTGTGGCTGCTGGTCAACGGGGGGGAGGGCGTCGACGATGTGATGGACCCGGTCTTCGTCAACGAGAACACTGTGCTCCGTGGGAGGCTGAAGTCGGTTACGACCACGGAGATGCTGTCAGAGTTCTTCGGGAAGGAGTTCGATGTCATGGTCGAGCCTCGAGAGGACGGCTCGGACAGGGTCGTGCTCCATCTCAGGACCTGATGCAGGCGCGCCTGAACCGACCAGCCGCAACGTGCGGCATGTCTCTCGTGGGGAAGATTGTGCGCCTCCACGGGCTTTCGCTTCCACCACCCTCCACCGGCCAAACTCCCCGGCTGAGACAGGGTCACAATAGCGGAGATGGAATCTCTCCATGAAGGTTAAAGATGAGCCAGACAGGCTGCGAACTGAGAGCAACCGTTGGTAGCCCCGATCTCTGACTACGTCCCCGTGGGACGTGCCCTCAAGGACGTCCTCGCGCAGATGGCCGACGAGAGGGGAACCGAGACGGTGGATGCGAGGGACGCCTACGGAAGGGTCAGCGCCGAGGAAGTCAGGTCCCCGGTCGACATGCCCCAGTTCACATCCTCTCGGATGGACGGCTACGCCATCAGGAGCGCTGACACGTCGCTGGCCTCGGAGGAGAACCCGGTCAGGCTGAAGGTCGTCGCCAAGGTCGGACTTGGGAAGAAGCCCAGGGTGAAGGTCGGGCCAGGCGAGGCCGCCAGGGTCGCGACTGGGTCCTTTGTGCCAGACGGCACGGACGCCGTTGTTCCAGTTGAAGAAGTCTCGGTGCGTGGCAGGGGCCTCGAGCTCCGGCGCCCCGCCATGAGAGGGGGCCATCACTTCCCGGCCGGCGCTGACGTGAGGAAAGGCAGCGTCGTGGTCAGGAGGGGCGCAAGGCTGAGGGCCCAGGACGTGGGCCTCGCCGTCTCGGTCGGAGTCAGGAGGGTAGAAGTCTACAAGAGGCCCAGGGTGGCCATAATAGCCACGGGGAGCGAGCTCACCGACTCCGACTTCGGAGCGGAGAAGACGCGGAACAGCCATGGCCCCTTCTTTGCCTGCCTCGCTGAGGCCCTGGGCTGCGAAGTGGTCAACCTCGGCATCGCACGCGACAGGGAAAGCGAGATCCTGACGAAACTGAGGAAGGGCCTCGCATCGGCGGATCTAGTTCTCACCACCGGGGGGACGTCCATGGGCCCGTTCGACCTCGTGGGAGACGTGGTGAGAGGGATGGGCCCGAGCGTGCTTCATCATGGCATCAGGATGGACCGCGGGAGGGTCACCGGGATCG
>JAJZOO010000008.1 GCA_021811485.1 archaeon | reverse complement strand
GATGACTACGACCGCGACCAAGACAGCCGCCGCAGCCAATAGGGGCCTGCGGCTCAGCCTAGGCCCCCCTGGGTCCCGGCCCTTGGAGCGAGGTTCACGGCTGAGGGCGGCTGCGAGTCAGACTAAAATGGATATCCATGGCGCGGGCGTAGCGCCTCCTGATGATGGCTGGGTTCGGAGCGTCCGTCGCGGCCGCCCAGCTGGGCAGCCGGACGCGGGGCTGGGCCGGGTTCATCTCCCCGGCTTCCATTCGCTGCGACGTGCGATGGATCCTGGCAGAACCGATGGGCGAGCCGAGAGCAGGTTGGCGAGGCCGAGGCTCCTAACCCGCGACGTAGACGAATGCGGCTACGAGGATGAGGGTGGCGGCGACGAGGTAGTCCACGTACTGGGGCCTCACCTTCGAGAGGGCCGCCGACAGCCCCAGGACCGCCAGGAGCACCACCAACGAGACCGACACGACGGCCGCGGCGACGAAGGCCCCCAGCATGGCGTATGTGTATGCGGGGCCGAACCCCCGGGCGACCACGATGAAAGGGACCAGGGCCGGGTCAGGGATCACGCTGACAAACAGCGACATGCTCTCTACCTCCTTGCTGGCGCCTGACTCCCTCACCGCGTTCAGTGTCACATACAGGGCTATGGCCAGAAGGAGGACGACGGCGAAGAGGTTCACATAGTAGGCAGGGAACACGAGGGAGCCGATTACCGCTATGGCGACGGAGAGGACCGCCGAGGAGGCGCCATGAGCCAGTCCGATGCCTGACGCGAGGGCGAGGGACCTGGTCCTCGAGTAGCCCATCCTATGGGAGGCGACGGTCACCGGGACCCAGTGGTCCGGCGCGACCATGTGAAGCACCGATAGCGCGACTACGATGGCGATCAGGACCTGTGGCGAAGCGCTCAAGCAGAGGTGTCACCAGGCTCTGGAGAAGCGACATAAGCCTAGCGGTCCGACAGATTCGATTCCAGGGCCGGCGACGGGGCGCTGCATGCGGAGGGCTGTTTCTGCTTGACGCGTGTAGGGGCTCCGCTCAGGCCAGCGGGATCGCGCCGGCTGTGGGCTCCTGGGGATCTTGGAGACCCATGTCTTCTGGGAGCACCCTCGCCACCGAGACGGTGCTAGCCGAGGTGTAGACGTACTCCCCGTCCTCGGCCTTGAAGCGCCTCAGCTTCGTCGTCTTCGCCAGCCTCAGCAGCGCGACCGCGACTGACTGCTTGGGGTAGTTCAGCCCGTAGGACTGGAGCGCGCTCCGGACGTCGGAGAGCTTCCTCCTCTCGCGCCCCCAGGGCCCGGCGAAGAACTTGGCTATCACGTCGGCGAGGGAGTCCCCCTTTTCCAGGGACACGACTGGGAACTGAGTCTGGTCCCCTGCTGCTGCCTCTTCGACGCGGACCTCGGGAGGCGCCTCCGGCGAGACGGGTCGCGCCCTGGCCTGGCCTGGGAGCTTCGCAGCTAGCTCCGGGATCAGCTCCATGGCTTCTCTGAGGTGCTCCGGTTCGGCCTCGACCTCAGCCTCAGCCTGGCCCAGCTTCACCCTTATCTTCGCCATTGAACCCGAACGTCGTTGCACCCGCCTTGTCTTTTAAGCTTAGACCGGGACTCGGAAGTCTTCCTTCACCGTCGCCAGGACCAGGTGGGAGTTGGTCCTCTCGACGAAGGGCATCGCGAGGAGGCCCTTGGTGAAGCGGCTCAGCTCCTCCCTGTCCTTGCACTTTGATACTATGATCGCGTCTATCTCCCCCGTCACGTCGTAGACGGCGCAGACCGTGGGGAGCCTCGCTATCTCCCGCTCCATCTCCAGCAGCTTCCCCTTCGAGACGCTGATCTCGGTCACCACCGTCAGCTCGTACCCCAGCTTCTGGAAATCAAGGACGGCGGTGAACCCCCTCAGGACCCCGCCCTTCCGGAGCCTCTCCAGGTGCGCGGTCACGGTCGACGTCGACACGCCGAGGCTCTCCCCCAGCTCACGGGCAGAGGCCCTGCCGTCCACCAGGAGCATCCTGACTATCCTCAGGTCCAGGGGGTCGACAGTTTGTCCAGGCCGGGGGCCCTTCTGACCCCAGTCGTTCGGTCGAACGTCTATCTTTCGTTTCGCCAATTGGACAATCGTCGTACAAAGATGACGTCCATGTTATATATTTTGCGACCGTATGCGGACCGTTTGACTTTCCACGTGGCTGCGAACGGGGAGTTCGCCAAGCGGACCTACGCCCGCGAGGAGGTTCTCGGGTTGCTGGGCAAGGAGGAGGTGAAGTTCGTCGACCTGCAGTTCACCGACGTCCCCGGGAGGCTCAGGCACGTCACCCTCCCCACCGAGATGATGAACGAAGGGATGTTCAGCGACGGCGTAGCCAAGCTGGACGGCTCGTCCGTCAGGGGGTTCGTAGACATCAACGAGTCAGACATGCTCCTGGTCCCCGACCCGTCGACCTACGGGGTCTTCCCCTGGACCGAGGGTCAGCTCAAGACCGCCCGCCTGATCTGCGACGTGAGGGCAGGCTATGGCAGGGGGAGGTTCGCCAGGGACCCGAGGCACGTCGCCCAGGTGGCGGAGCAGAAGATACGCGAGGCTGGGTTCACTGATTCGCTCTGGGGCCCGGAGGTAGAGTTCTTCGTCTTCGACGCCGTGACCTGGGAGGCCAACAACCCGTTCTCCGCCGGATTCAAGATATCGTCGAGGGAGTCGGCCATGGAGTCCAGGGGGACGAACTTCCCGATCAGGTTCAAGGACGGGTACTACCCCGCCGAGCCGGTAGACACCCTCAGCGGCTATCGTGGGGTCTGCGTCAACTACCTGCGGGACGGGTTCGGGATACTCAGCAACGCCCACCACCACGAGGTGGCGACGGCGGGCCAGTGCGAGATCGACATCTACAGGGACGAGCTCGTCACCATGGCCGACAGCACCATGACCTACAAGTTCGTGACCAAGAACGTGGCCAGCAGGATGGGGATGATAGCCACGACCATGCCCAAGCCCATATTCGGGGACAACGCCGTTGGGATGCACGTCCACTCGAGCCTCTGGAAGGGGGGGAAGAACGCCTTCTTCGACCCGGCCGACGAGTACGCCGAGCTGAGCCAGACGGCCAGGTACTACATCGGGGGGATCATGGCCCACAGCAGGGCCCTCTGCGCCATCGTCGCCCCCACGACCAACTCCTACCACAGGCTGGTCCCCGGCTACGAGGCCCCGGTCTACATAGCATGGAGCAAGATGAACAGGTCCGCCAACGTCAGGATCCCCGCCTATGAGAAGGGCTCTGAGGGGGCGAAGCGGATAGAGTTCAGGACCCCGGACCCCTCGTGCAACCCATACCTCGCCTTCGCAGCGATCACCGCCGCAGGCCTCGAAGGCGTCAGGAACAAGACCGATCCAGGCGACCCCGTCGACCAGGACATCTACAAGCTCACGCCCGCGAAGCGGAGGGAGATGGGCGTGGGGGAGCTCCCCGGGAGCCTGAAGGAGGCCGTGGAGAGCCTCTACAGCGACTCGAGCTTCCTGGACGGGATATTCCCAAGGGACCTGGTCGAGGTGATGATGGAACTCGAGATGGAGGCCTACAGGAGCGTGGCCGCGAGGCCCCACCCCTACGAGTTCAACCTCTACTTCGATTTATGAGGACGGGTGGAACTCGCTGCCGGCGCCTTGCTCCTCCCGTCCTGATTTCTACCGATTTCCTTGATCACTGGACGCAAGACTCATTGCCCTCGGGATCGAGCATTATGACGCAGTATTCTCCTCGGCCCTCGTCGAGCTCGTGATGCTTGGTCGCGCCGAAGCCCGCGAGCCGTTCGACCTCTCTGTTCACCTGTTCCTTTCTTTCACCAAGGGGCTCCCGGAACCCTCCGCTCGCGTTGATGTCGACGTGGAGCCGGTTCTTACCGAGCTTTGGCGTATCCATCTGCTGGAAGTATATCCTAGGTCCGGTCCCTGAGGAATCGACCATGGCGCTAGCCGAGTTCCACTCGTCTTGTGGTACGCCTTGGTCTTTGAGCCAGCCCTCCCATGACGCGTAGCCGTCCGGCGGGTCCTGCAGCTTGTAGTGCAAGGCTTCGGCATAGAACTTCGAGAGGCGCCCAGGATCCCTACAGTCGAAGACAACCTGCAGTTTGGATGCCATCAAGAGAAGACCGCAACCGCGATATTTCAGGTTGACGGGCCCGCGGAGCACTCATGAGCCTTTGGAAAGTTTCTACCCAGGCTGCCTCCTATCGCCGGGGGAAACTCCTCTTTCCCCGCCGAAGCCGTATATATCGACCACCAGCTCCACGCCAGTATGGCACAATCGAAAAGCGCGTCTGAGGCTGAAAAGTCTGTCGTAGAAGGAGTCTTGGAGGCCCTTTCAGACAAACACTCGCAGCTCGACGTCAACCTTCAGGGGATGACGGTGAAGTTCCCGAACATGGGGATAGGCATTGAGTTCAACGGCCTTGTCACTGTGACGGCTCACGTCAGGGACATGACCGAGGACGAAAAGAAGGCTTCGGCAGCGAAGAACGTTGGGCTGATGTCGAAGGCATAGAAGCGCCCAAAGCCAGAGTCTACTTCAGCGCTCTCCTCAGCTTCCGCAGCCCGAGGGGGTTAACGCTGATCCCGCCCGTCAGCCTGGACACGCCCTTGCCCACGCTGAGGATCTTCTCGCCGTCGGCGTAGAGGGTGACCTTCCATCCGAGGCGGGAGAGGACTCCGACTGCGTGCATAGAACCTTCGAGCATGTTCGCGGTCCCGCCCTGCGCCTTGACCAGGTCGGAGATGCTGATCCCGACCTCCCTGGCTCCGTCAGCTTCAACATCCATGGTCTTCGCGTCCGCATCGACCGCGAGGACCGTGCGCCCTGCCACCGTGACCGTCGCCTTCCCGGCAGGGACGAACGCCAGCAGGTCGATGAGGGAGGGGGCGACGCTCTTCCCTCGCTCGGCGGCCGTCAATGGTACCTCGCCGCCAGGCATTCAGCAAGCTCGAGGAAGAGGGACTTCGCGCCGCTCTCTGGGATTAGCACAACAGCCGCGCACGCGGGCTCTTGTAATACGTCTATCGCACGGGGAACGGACTCGGTGAAGAGGGTCGCGCCATAGTCCGTCGGGCCGGCGCGAGCTTGAACAAGAAACCTTCCCCGATGCTGTCGATGATTTCGCGTAGAGTGGGTTGGGAAACGCTGAAGGCCAGTGTCGGCTCGGTGAGCTTCTGCGCCTGTACGGCGAAGATGGCGGCCATGGTAGTTGGCGCTGGTGCCATCGGCCCGCTTTCTTAGGCGACGATGGGATTACAGCCGAAGTGTAAGCCGCCCTGCCAATAGAAATCGCCTACCCCTATGAGCCTGCAGCTCAGCAATTGTCTGTAGTGGATGAATCCGCTGGCAGGCGCGCCGAGTAAGGCCACTCCGCCCTGAGATGTTGCACCGAGCACCGGGACCCCGAGCACAAGCGCCACAGCGAGCAATAGGCCAACGGCAAGCGCCCCCCTCCGCCTTCCCGATTTAGGCCCAGGGGCATCCGCGCTCATGGCGGACGCTCCTATATCGCGCCAGGTTATTGGCCTACCGGCGAGAACATCGAGGAGAGGCGACGACGCTGAGGGCCATGCTGCAGGTGGCGCCACCGCCAAGGATAGCATCGGCGGCAGCATAGGACGACCCAACCGGGAGCCCGCTCAGCTCATCGCTCCGCTCTTCCAGTGCTTCGGGGCGTGGTACAATTGCATCAAGCGCAAGAGGACGAAGATCGTTGCCACGTCTACGAGGGCCAGAGGTATGTAGAGCAAAGAAGATGGGGGGATCAGATGGCCCGCGTAGCCGCTGAAGGCCAGCACGAGCAGGCAGGCCAAGAGTGTCGGCCATCTGTGCTTCCAGGCCCGTGAAGCCCGCAACTCCTCCGGTGTCAGTGTCATGACCGGCTTTCGTTCCCTTCGGTCCTTGGAGTGACTTAAACCTAACCTGCAGCCTCGCTGGCTCTGCAGAAGCTGGGACACAGCTCGTTCTGACTCCCCGCTACCCGCGACCCTTCGCTTAAACGGCTCCTAGACTCATGCTTGCCTTCTGCCGATTTAGTTTTAAACCACTCCGTCAAACAACTGGTGGTCAGAGCCCTTGACGATGGATTGGGCGAAGAACGGCCCTTTGAGGGGGAAAGTTGCATTGGTCACTGGGTCCAGTCGTGGGGTTGGGAAGGGGATTGCGCTTGTTCTCGGCGAAGCGGGGGCCACGGTGTTCGTGACCGGGCGAAGCGTGCGTGGAAAGCCTACGACTCAGGGGCTTCCGGGGACCATCCAGGAAACAGCCGAGGAAGTCACTGCCAGAGGAGGAAAGGGGGTCCCGGTCAGATGCGACCATTCCCTTGACAGTGATATCAAGAAGCTCGTATCTCAAATCCGACGGAAGGAAGGCTGGACATGCTGGTGAACAATGCCTTCGGAGGGGAAGAAGGGAGCAAGAAGATAGTCACCTACGACGAACACCCCTTCTGGAGACACGACTTCGAGGAGTGGTGGTATCGCATGTTCTCGGCCTAACTTAGGTCGACCATGGCGACAACGTTCTATTCCCTCCCGCTGATGCTCCATCGCCGGGGCGGCCTCGTCGTCAATACATTGTGGTGGAACAGAGGTCAGTACCTCTGGGACCTATTCTTCGACGTGGCGTCCGACGGCGTAGGAAGAATGCTCTACGGCCTATCCAAGGAAGTTCGCCGAAGCGGAATCACTGCAGTTGCCATCTCTCCAGGGTGGACTCGCACCGAGAGGATGGTTGAAGTTCCGAAAGAGAAACTGGCGCGACTTCCGTCCCCAGAGTACGTCGGACGAGCCGTGGTGCATCTGGCGCTTGACAAGAAGAGGCTGAAGAAGAGCGGGCAGATCTTTGAAGTCGGCGCGTTGGCCAAGGAATATGGATTCAGAAACGTCGATGGGCGACTGATCGACTATCACGCCGAACTCGCAGGGCGGCCCCCGCCAGTTCCGGACTGAGATTGCGCGTTATGCACATGGTGTCGTACGACCTCGGAAACGCAGGAGTCGCACATGCAATTAACTAAAGTGGTAACTTTATTAAGTAATATCTTTAGTAGCCCGCCATGGATGCCTTCTACGCCTTGGCAGAGCCCCACAGGCGCAAAGTGGTGGAGATCCTCGCCCACAGGGGCCAGCTCAGCGCGACCCAAATCTGCGAAGAGTTCGATGTGACCCCACAGGCGGTATCTCAGCACCTCAGAGTGCTCAGGGAAGCGAACGTAATCCAGATGGAAAGGAGAGCCCAGAAGAGACTCTACGCATTCAATCCGCAGTCGGTGCGCGAGGTCGAAAGGTGGGCGGCCGACATGACAGAGATGTGGGAGAGCAACCTCGACCGGCTGGACAAGGCTCTGAAGGACGAAGCGGCTTCGGCCAGGGGAAGGAGAGCGCGTTGACGGCCGGCGAACAGGGCGTGGTGAAGGTCACACGGGTCTTCGACTTCCCCCGAGAATCGGTCTTCAGGATGTGGACGGACACAAAGAAGCTTGCGGAGTGGTGGGGCCCCGAGGGATGCGTCAACGTCCGCTCGGAAGTGGACCCGAGGCCGGGAGGCAAGATGAGGGTCGACCAGCGCAGCCCCAAGGGAGACATCTCCTCGTTCAACGCAACGTTCGAGAAAGTCATCCCGCTTGAGCTCCTGGTCTACAGGTCTGCGTCGCCTGGAACGACCGACGAATATGGCGGCTTTTCCCCCTGGGAGTCCCTTCACACAGTGACATTCGAAGAGCTCGGCCCTGGGAAGACCCGGGTGACTGTGGTAACGAAGGTCATCGCAGGCCTGCCGGAAGAGCGCGAAACCATCGTGAGTGCATACAGGGAAGGCTGGGGCCAGTCCCTCGACAAGCTGCAGAGAGCGCTCCGCTAGGCCGCTCCCGTTCAGGAAGCTCAGTCTGGTCCGCTGGCCGTCGCCAGCGTCCAGAGGCTGGCACTCGCCTATACGGGGGTGAGCCCCAATCTCCCCCCATTCACTCCCGCGAGGTCCCTCCATGTTCACATGGCGAGGATTATCCTCAGTGCATGCTCCAGGGAAATCGCTCCTCGCAGGCTTCCTCTGGGACGTTCGATCATGGAACCGGCTGTCCAAGCAGAGCACCGCCAAGATGGGGTACTGTGCTGACGCTGTGCTGACGCCGTGCTGGAGAAGCCTCGGCGCCCGAACCTCTCGACCGTGGGGTCTACCATCCTGGCGACGGGGCCTGGATTTATGACATCAATTCGTAAGACAAGGACCTCGTCGGTCTTACCAATGCTATCCTGGACCAGCTTGGTCTGTCTTCATCTCTAGAAGCAAGAACGACTTTCGCACCTGCTCTCGCGAATAGTACAGCGGTTGCCATCCCGATCCCGCGGCCGGCACCGGTGACGATACCTGCCTTGCCCTTGGGCAGGCCTCGAAGGCTGCTGAGCTGTGGAAGAGCGGGAAGCTGTTCGCCCTGGCTGACGGTGGCGGGACCTTCCTGCGACATACTCTCATCTCACCACGTCTTGGCTAGGTCGTGCCTCCGGCCGCCTGGTCTCTCAGCATGGCGAAGGATCGCCCTACAAGCGTCATCGCGTAGATGAGGACGGCGATCAGCAGGTGGACCCACGAAAGGATGGCGTTGTCAAGAGCGCCCACCATCGTCACCCCGATGCCGATCTGTATGACCAGGAGAAGGACCATCGCCTTCGACAATTCGTTGAGCCCCTTGTGCGGAGGCTTCGACCTTAGGGCCGCCACAGCGGCGGCGCTGACGAGGGCGAAGACGACGACGCCGTTCGCAACGTGCAGTAGCGTCGAGAGGCCGAAGGACGAGACTGTGTAAGGCAGGACTCCGAAGGTGATTAGGCCGCCTAGAGCGATTTGAACGAAGACAGCCAAAGACGCTACCCGGAAGAGATTCGGGACGTTCATTCCATCTCGGCCCTCCCGCTTCTGGTCCCGCGCGTGATGGCCCTCGTTCCTTCCGCCGCTTCCCCGATCCTCTTCAGAGCGTCCTTGGTCACCCTCTCAAGCTGAGTCTTCACGAAGGCCTGGGCAAACTCCGGCACCCCCGAGAACCTGAAATCCCAGGAGATAGCTACCGTCGTCTTTGCGCCGTCACTCAATCGGGTCAGCTTGAGAACCCTCGTCCCTCTCAGCGGTCCGCTGGTCATGATTAGCTCCAATGATTCCTTCGGATGAAGCCTGATCGTCTGCTTCCCCTCGCGGCCTATGAATCCGACAGTGGCCTGGCGCTCAATCGTGTTGCCGCTTCTTCGGATGTTGCGGACTGAGCTCAACCCGCTCCAATACTCCGGGTCTCTGTCAACGTCCGACACGATGTCCCATGCGCGGTCGATATCCGCGTCGATTACCTTGCTTTCCGTGATAGACGCCACCGACTTCTCCCCGCCTGGTCCTCAGCTGGGCTGACCCTGAATTTAGTCGGTTCCCAAACGGGGTTCGTGTTTTTGGTCAGCTTTTTAGAACGGTGGATACGCTCCGCAGTCCTGAAGCGGCTTGTGGTCCCAGGACAAGGCCTACTCCGACCTCATGCAGGAGCTGTGGGGTTCCCCCACCAGATGGAACGCCAGAAAGACGTACACGGACGTGGCGCGCAAGCTCGGCGTCGACGACGAGACCGTGCGGAACAGGCTCAGGCACATGAAGGAGAGCGGATTCTTGGTCGGCTGGAGGCTTGTGCCCAACCCTTCATTGATGGGACGCGAATCCGCCCTGTTGTACCTCGAATTCGCTGACCCAGAGTCAAAGCAAGAGGCGATCTCACGGCTGGCGAGGACGGGCGGGGTGGTCATAATCGCGAGCGTCTACGGTTCGAGTCTCCTCCTGACCCTTTTTGACGACGCGAGCCGCGCATTATCCAAGCGCATCGCAGGGATGTACCGGAGCGTGAAAGCGCAGACCATCCCCGGCATGCGTTTCCCTCGGAGCGCCTTCCGAATGACCGTCACGGACTGGCAGATAGTCAGACAGATGCTGGGGGACGCGGAGCGGAGAATCTCCGGGGTGGCCAAGGAAGTCGCAGTCTCTCAGCGCACAGTGAAGAGAAGGCTCGACCGGATGATGGATTCCTCGGCCATCTTCGTGATGCCCATGATCAACCAGAGCAGGTCCGACGGCGTAGCCTACCAGCTAATGGTCGAAGGGGAGAGCATGAGTTCCACTGAGGTGGAGAAGCTGGTCGCGCCGAGAATAGAGAACCTTGTTTTCAGGGCGCCTTACTCCAAGAGCGGGACAATCTTCGGGTTCTACGGAAGAAACGTGGCGGAAGGGAGCGAGCTCCTGCGGTGGATCAAGGCGCAGCCAGGGGTCAGGTCTGCAAGGATGAGCATCATCGAGGACATCAAATACGTGTCCGACTGGCTGGAAACCGAAACGGAGCGGCTCGGTGGAGTTATCGCAGCCTCACGAGGGCTCGGTGGCGGCTAGCTTTCTCTGGGAAAGGAGGTAGCTGCCGAACGCTACTTCCCAGATGAGCAGCGGGTAGACGACTGCCCGCTCCCATCCGCCCGGTCCCAGGGTCTGCTGCATGAAGGCGGAGTTGTAACCACCAAACTCAACCAGTGCGCCGACAAGGCTCACGACACCAAGGGACAGGAAACAGAACCGCAGAGGAGGACGAACCTCTCTGTAGGACAGCAACACCACGATGATCCCAGTGAAGATCCCCAGCACGCTCCCCGCCGAGTGCAAGGCGATGCTTACGTTCTCGGGGAAAGCGGCCACCAGCATTATGCCCGCCCCGGGCAGAAGGCCCAGCATCATGGACCCCCTCCTTCGCCTGTTCCTCCAGAAGAAGTAGGCCCCAAGAAACCAGAAGAGACCCCAGACCAGCACGGCCGGCTCGTAGAACCAGAAGGTCGCTGCCCCGAGTGCCCCCAGGTCGCTGATCGCGTTGGCGTGCACACTATAGCCTGGATATGTTGCTTCGCCGAACATCGTCAACAGGAGGAATTCCGTCCCCGAAATGAACAGCAGGGCGCCCGCGTTCCTCTCGTCCGTGCCCCTCTTGTCTGGGTTCGCCATCTCTTACCCGTCCTGACTACCCCTCCCGGGGTCAAGGCTGATGGAAAAATACGCCGTCTTTCCCCAGAACAATCGCTCGAGGAAGAAGACGAAGTAGCTGATTATGGTGAACCTCCTGGTGAAGGCCTTGCGCACCCCCTTGGCTTCTTCGCCTTCTACCCGAGCCGCCGTTCCGTCAAGCCAGTCCCCCTTTGGCTCTCCTCGAAACGTGGAAGGCGCCACGCGGACCCTCGGACTCCTGGCTACCCTCTTTGCCTTCCAAGCATTCACCGCGGTGTGAAAGTAAAGTTTGCCGTTGCGCTCCACGAAGATCACGGGCGTCCGTTTAGGTTCACCGTTTCGCTTGTAAGACTCCAGATTGAGCACCCTTTGATTCTTGAATGAATCGAGCTTCTGCTCAAGCCACGAGGGAATCGCCACCGATTCGTCCGGATGCGGATTCGAGGCCATCCATCAGGGGATGGTCTGCATCTTGTTTCTAAGCGCCTCCCAAAGACTGGTCGCGTTTTTGGACAACGGGAAGCCTGACTGATGTGGCGACGTCACAGCAGTGTAAGGGCGTTTGAAACCATGCGCACAGGCGCTTAACGCTGGAGGCGCAGCAAAAGCCACGGTCTATTCATTTGTCACGTGGTCTCTAGCTTGACGGCCAGGAACTCTCCCTTCCCCACATGAAGGACCTGGCCAAGGTATCGGCCGGATTCGTTGACCCGGGCGAAGAAGTCGACCAGCTCTTCAGGCTTCGGCTCGACGGCGTTGTCGACTACCAGGACCCCGCCCGGTTTGAGGGCGCGGTCGACTTCACCCCAGTAGTCAAGATACTCGGTGCGCTCCGCGTCCATGAACACTAGATCGAAGGAGTGGAGGGATAGCGTCCTCAAGAATGACCGGGCGTCCCCCTGGTGCAGGTCTACGAGGTTCGATAGGCCGCTTGCCCCGATGTTTTTGCTGGCCAGCTCTTCTTTCTCAGGGGACACTTCCACGGACACCACCTTCCCCCCTCGTTGCCGGAGCGCTTCAGCTATCCATATCGTAGAATACCCGTTCGAAGTTCCGATTTCAAGCACCCTCCTGGCTCCTGTAGCCCGGACCAGGATGGAGAGGAAGAGCCCCGTATCCGGGGTGATGTTCAGCATCCGCCTTCTACGGTCGGTGGTCTTCAGGTCGTGCGCTTCTCCTGATTCGTAGACCCCCCTCAGCAGCCTCGCCAGGCTGTCTTCCAACTAGCCTGACTCCCCTTCCCGAATTGCTCCTGAAAGCAACGGCAGCCAAGGGAGAGGCGAGGCATTAAACATGATGCACCCAGGGGGGACGACAAGATGGAAGGGCGCGCTCCCGGAAAGTCTCGCCGTGGCGGATGGGCTAGAGATTTGACCTGACTTCTATGTCCACGGCTTTGGAAGTTGAACAGCAGGCAGGATTCTCGTAGCTCTGTCTGCTCATGTAGATCATCGACTCGTCCTGGGTGACGACCGCCCGGAAGTTCGCAGGCGCGTCTCCGGACACCGTGAACAGCTTCTCGGAGTCGACGATGAGAATGTTGCTCGCGCAGCAGAGGGTCTTGCTCGGCGTGATTTCCAACTTCGGGGCCCCCCTGAAGGCACCACCGGCGAGAGCCAGCTTGATGCTGGAACCTCTCTTGCGGGCCCTCTTCAGCGATTCGGCGATTCCAGCCAGGAGCGTCTCGTTGTCGAACATGACCACGACTTCCTTTCTGGACGCCTCTATCGTCTCTTTCATCTTCTCCACTATGTTGCGCGAGCTCTTGATGATATAGGCCAGTTCCGCGTCTTCGCCGCCTCCACTGGTCCGGATAGGCTCGAGGAGCTTGGCCAGCTCCTTCACTTTCTTCGACCGCCTCTGGTGGTCGGCATCGATCTGACTCTGAAGGTTCGAGGCAATCTGGTCCGTACCCATCGCCCGATACTGACTGGGGGTGCCATGTTGGACCATAATCAGGCTCTTCTCTTCAAGCTCCTTGAGAGCGTAGTAGATCTTGGAGTCGGGGATGCCTGTCAGGTTGCAGAGGCTGGTGGCCGAAACTGGCTGGTTTTCCAGGATAGAAAGGAAAGCCTTCGCCGCATAGGCGGTGATTCCGAGCTCCCTGATCCTTGACACTATGGCTTCTTTTGCTTCGTCGACCTCGACCGGTCGCGTGTTCTTACTCCCTCTGAGTAGTGGGAGTTAGAAAACCGATATATACTTTCCTACTACCTGCGGTAAGTAGGTGAATACAAACACGTCGAACCAAGTAAATGAGCAGCAGGCAGCAGCGGAGGCCAAACCAAAGGGCGGCTTCGCCGGCAAGGAAATCCCCATGGTCGCCACCGGCAGCTGTTGCGGGACCGGAGCCGCAGGAAGCTGCTGCGGAACCGAGGGCTCGGCCGTCGGACAGGCGGGGGACTGCTGCGGGAACGTCTCCCAGGCGTCCGGGGCCAAAGCTGCCGGAGGCTGCTCCGGTGACGAGGCCGCTGCGCCTTCCTGTGGATGCGGGTCGTCAGATTGCTGCACGACCTAGACCCGGCCCAAGGAGGCACCTTCGACCCCCTCGAGGCAGAGGGGGCCTCCCCCATTTTGCCAACGCCGGAGCCCTCTTTGCGAGAACTCCATCCAGAGTTGCGCCGTCTCCTAGCCCTTGTCTCCACCGAGCGGACAAGCGAGACCCTGAGGGAGCTGTGTTCAGAGAAGTTCCGCGGAAGGAGCAATGCGTCAGGCAACGCCCTTGCAGCCGAATGGATCGAGTCCAGGCTGTCAGCTCCAGGGCTCCGCCTTGGAACGCAGCCGTTCATGATATCGACCCCTGTCTTCGACCTGCGATCCCTGCCTGAGCTGACGCTGGTCGACGGAAGCGGGCCTTCGCGTTCCTTCGAACACAGGGTGGAGTTCGCGGAGCACTACAGGTCCGCCCCGCTGATCTACGCCAGGGAGGGCCTTGCGAAGCCCTGGGACCCGAGCGTCGGCCATGGGGGCGAATGGGCTATCGCGGCCAAAGCCCTTGGAGGGAGCGAACTCGAGGAGGCCAGCCGCCTTGCTGCCGCCGCAGGCGCCATTGGACTCCTCATCCCGAATGGCGTCGGGGGGGACGGCTTCATGTCGAAGCAGCTGCTGGGAATGCCTGCGGTCCAACTTCCGGTGCTCCGAGTGAGGCCGGACGTCCTGTCTGGGCTTGGCGGCAAGAGAATCCGCGCGTCCGTTCCCGTCCAGAGGAAGTCGAGCTCTGGCAGCAACATCGAAGCTGTAATCCCTGGGAGTAACGCAGATTTCGCAGGGTCGCCGCTGGTCCTCGGCGCCCACTACGACGCCGTAGGCGACGATCCCGGAGGCCATCGGTTCCAGGGGGCAGGAGACAACGCCGCCGGGGTCGCTGTCATCCTCGAGCTGGCCCGGCTGCTGTCTTCGTCTGGCAGCAAACCCGCCAGACCCATCAGGTTCGTGGCCTTTGACGGAGAAGAGGTTGGCGCCCTGGGGTCGAAGGCGTATGCCGAGGGCCTCCTGCGCGAGGGCGCGGACCCTATGGTGATCAACCTCGATGGGGCCGCAGCCTACAACGGGGTCGCCTACGTGGAGGCGAGCCAGAACGCAGGCCTAATCGTCGACGCCCTAGACTTCGCGGGGGCGGAACTGGGGGTGCCTCTCGCCTTTGGGAACATAGCCTCCGACAACAGGATGTTCGCAGGCCGGGGCTTCAAATCCGTGGGCGTAGCGCTGGGCGCCAGGGCCATCCACTCGCCTGCTGACACCTTCGAGTCAGTGGACCCGCAGGCGACGAGAAGGGCCGTCGAGCTCTTGCTCACGACCGCCTGGAAGCTGGCGTACTCGAACCAGTAGAGGGGATCGGACTCGAACCTGGGCAAGATCAGAGAGGACTTTCCCGTCATCAGCGAAGGGACGATGGACGGGAAGAAGCTGGTCTATCTCGACAGCGCGTGCCAGTCCCTGAGGCCAAGGCAGGTCGCGGATGCGATCGGTGGTTACTACAGCGACCTCGGCAGCTGCACCGGTCTGCTTGCTTCGTCAAACGCCCTCGCGGCTAGGACACAGTCCCTCGTGTCGGAAGCAAGGGTGAAGATGGCGCGTTTCATCGGCGCCGACGAGTCGGAAGTGATCTGGCAGCCCAACACGACATATGGGATGAACTTGGTCGCCATGAGCCTGAGCAGCCGCTACTGCCCCCCGGGGATCAGAATGGCGAAGGGAGACAACGTCGTTACCACAGACGCAGAGCATCACAGCGGCCTCCTCCCCTTCTGGAAGTTAGAGCAGGAGAAGGGCGTCCGTCATAGGATCTTCCCAGTGGGCAGCGGAGGCGAAATCGACCTGCAGAAGTTCCAGGACTTCCTCCCCAGGAGGACTAGGCTCATCTCAGTGGCGTGGGCGTCGAACGTCACCGGGATCATCAACCCCGTCGAGGGACTGGTGAAGATAGCGCACGACAACGGGTCCATGGTCCTTGTGGACGGCGCCCAGTATGCCCCCCATCACCCTGTGGACGTGGGGGCCTTGAAGATGGACTTCCTGGCCCTCTCGGTGCATAAGATGTGCGGGCCGTCTGGGACGGGGGTTCTTTTCGGCGTCAGGGAGCTTCTGGAAGAGATGCCCGCTGTGATGGTAGGTGGAGAGACGGTAGACGACGTCTCCATCGCAGACGGTCCAGGCGGACCGAAGGTGTCCCCTAGGTTCAGGGGCCCTCCGGAGCGCTTCGAGCCGGGGCTCCAGAACTTCGCCGGGATAATCGGGGCGGGGGCAGCGGTTGACTATCTGAGCAAGGTCGGAATGGAAGCGGTAGAGCGCCACGAAGACGGTCTTACGGGGTACATGATGTCGAGGCTGGCCGACGTCCCTGGCGTAGAAGTCGTGGGGCCTCAAGCCTACGAGGCGGGCAAGCACGCGGCGCTGGCTTCGTTCAGGGTCAGGGGTAAAGAGGGCAAACTGATCGAGTCGGACAGAATAGCACGCTGGATGGACGAGGGCGTGCCGGGGCACAAGATCCTGCTCAGGTCGGGCGGTCACGAAGCCCACCCCCTCCTCAGAAGGCTGGGCATCCCCGAACTGTCTACAAGCCGTGCGTCGTTGTATCTCTACAACGAAGAGGCGGATGTCAGGCTCCTGATCGAAGCGTTGACGAAGTTGAGGCAGTTAGATGTGGGAACCAAGAACCCTGGGTCCCCTAGAGCCCCGAACTAGAGAGCGGATGACTGTCTTTCAACACCCTGCGCATGCTGTTGGAACGGAGAAGGACGGTCACTGTCCGCCCAGGATAGCAGAGAGCAGTTTCCTCTCTGCCTTCCTTCTGTGCATCACAAGCGTAGGCTCTCGAATGCCAAGTTGTTCCGCGAGGTCTTCAGAACCCACCCTCCTGGGCACGTCGTAATAGCCCATCTTGAACGCGGTGATTATCACCTTGCGCTGCTTGCCAGTCAGTCGGTAGAGAGGAGAGTCAGGGAGGAACTTCGCATCTGCCAAGGAGACGACTCTGTAGAATACCCCAGATTTGCTGATGATTCCCAGGATCCTCTGGACCGCTTTAGCGTTGGCCAGGAAGGTTGCTCGCAGTCGCCCGACCTGGACTTCGAACGGAGGGGAGAGATACACTCCGGGGCCTAGAGGGTCCGCCCGCGCGTCGACGGTCCGGCGGCGTCCCCCTTTGTTCTTTCGCCACCAGGAGCTCCGCCAGCTTCTCTGGGAACATCAAGGTCTTGGTCACTATGTCCGACCTGGCGCCCGCGAGCCCGGGTTGCGCCTTTGCCCACTTCAGGGCCTCCCGGACCTCCACCATCGTCGACGCGCCGATGAGGACCCAGCCGCTGTCAGGGTCAGAGAATCCTCCCCACAGGTAGCTAGCGTCGAATCGCGACAGCATGGCCCGGTCCACGGCCTCCTTCGCTCCGCCGTTCGCGTATGAATAGGACAGCACGGCAGGTATCAGCCCGGCTGTCCCCCCTAGGTTCACGTTAGGGAGGGTAAACACGGCGTTCTCGCTCCTGAGCTTCACGGCCCTGTTCCTTACCGTCCTAGCCGAGAGCTTCAGCTCTTTGGCGATGTCTACGAAGCTCTTGCGGGCGTCGCGCGCCAAAGAGCGGATTACGGCGACGTCGGTCTCGGTGAACCGCTCCATCCTGCAGCGGGGGAGGGCCCACCTGACCTGGGTCAGCGTTTCCGCATTGGTTATGCGGGAGACCAGCTCGATGGTCCGCGATTTCGACTCCTCCCCGCCTGTGATCACGGTCAGCCTCAACGCCCTCCCGTAGAAGTCGATTATCCCAACCACCTCGTGGACCACCCTGAGCTTCCGTATCATGTCATCCTTCCCCGACTCCGGCTCGACATCCACCAAAACGTCAGTCAGCCCGCACCCAAAGTGGCCTGGGTTGGTCATGAGCAGCCAGTCGGACATAGTCCCCGACCTCAGCATGCGCCTGTAGCGATAACTCACCTTGGCGTCATCCGCCTCGAGCCGCTTGGCTATCGAGCTCAGGGATTCGTTCACCTGAGACATGGACGGGGCGACCGCGCCCTCGAAGATGAGCGCCCGGAGTATCCTGACGTCTAACTCGTCCACCCTGTCCGAAGCGGCCGTTTCCTATTTAGGCGTCGCTTCCCTTTCGGCTAAATCGCTTAGCCAGCTCCTTAAGTCCGCGCCGATTCTGACGAACAGCGGACATGGCGAAATTCGAGAAGAGCGTCCTAATCGAGCGCCCTGCAGAGACTGTCTGGAAGTTCATCGCGGACTTTTCGAATGTGATGAAGTCCACCCCGCACGCCCCGGACCTTCGGCAGGTCTCCTCGGGCGCGTTGGGGTTGGGGACGACGTTCTCAGGAAAGGACGGGAGAGTGACCCTCGAGCTGCGGATCACAGAATTCTCGCCAAACCAGAGGCTGGTCGCCGAGTTCGTCAAGCCGGGGTTCGTGAAGGGAACGACCGACGTCTACCGCCTGGAGGAGATTGATGAAAAGACGAGACTGACCGAGACGTGGGATACGAGGTTGAACGGTCTCTACAGGCTGTTGGGACCCTTCTTCGCTCCAAGGACCAAGAGAGATGTGACAGCCAGGCTGGACAACATCAAACGCACGCTGGAGCTAGAAAGGGTGCCCTAGGGTTCTGCATCCGACACCACGCACATGGTGTTCAATTGGCGAACACAGCTCTGGCTGGGTAGCCAGTTGGGATTCACGATTTCACAGCCCGCCGCCTACGATGGTCTGCGTCGCTCGAGAGGAGAGCCCTTGACCGATACAGAGGTTTCCGGATGCTGGACAAAGACCTCAATCGGGCGTCATATCCGCCTGATGAGATAGTCCTCTGTCACGCGTCGCTCCCCTCTAGGTGAAGTCGGGGTTTCTGCCCGCCATCGGAACGAAGTCTGGGAAATCTCCGAGAAGATCCATAGTTCGCCCTTCCATCCCGCGCCTTCTTCGCGGAGAACAATCTCCTCCCCCTCTTTTCTGCCGATGAAGCGGCGAACAGCGCGCTGGTAGGGCGAAACCCATGTGCTTCTCCAGGCACGAATTGAGGGGTCGTAGAAGCGGAGGGTCGTTCCCTGAGGGACGAGCCTCCCAGATTCGCCGTCGAGCGGCCCCCAGACGTCTTGGATGCCGGTGCCTCCGAGCGCCCACCTCGCGTGAACTTCACCTATCTTCTTCACTGGGCCACGTCGCCGTTCAGACCCCGGAGGCAATATGTCCCAGTCCCCTACAAATTGACCGAAGAGCATCAACCGACCTTTGAGCGCAGGGACCGGGCCGCTGGCTCCCAGTCCGCTGAGCTGCCATCCCTCATCCATTGACTTTAGAATCATCTCGCGGTCTTTAGCGTTCGTCACTGGCGGCTCGCCTGGGATCGGCGCCACGTTTCGCGATATTTGGCTTTCTCCTGCGAAGGGGACTGAGCGCGCCACCGCGGCGCCCGACGTGAGCAGAGACGGCCGGCATCGGGGGAGACCTGCTGCGCCCCTTTTAACGCCGGCCTTGGACCGGGGGCCGCTTGTACAACCCGAAGTGGTTCAGGGAGGAGAGGAAGGAAGTGATCTTCGACGCCATCGACCGGCTCCCCTTCGGGACCCTGGTGACCGTCACCGCAGCCGGCGTCTCCGCCTCCCACGTCCCGATGCTGGTTGACAGGGACGGCGGAAAGGGCGGCACCATCCTGGGGCACATCGCGCGGGGGAACCTCCAGTGGAGGGACACCGTCCCCGGGACCGACGGCCTCGCCATATTCATGGGGCCCCACGGCTACATCTCGCCGACGTGGTACAAGAGCAGCATAGCCGGCGGCGAGGTGGTCCCCACCTGGAACTACGTCGCGGTCCACGCCAGGGGCCCCGTGGCCTTCTTCACAGATGAAGGCCGGCTGCTGGACCTGGTCACCCGGCTCACCGAGAGGTTCGAGGGTGGCTCGGAGTCGCCGTGGAAGGTGTCGGACGCTCCCGCGGACTACCTTGCCCGGGAGCTGAAGGCCATCGTCGGCTTCGAGGTCAGCATCTCGTCCCTCGAAGGGAAGTGGAAGCTGGGGCAGAACAGGCCCCAGGGGGACAGGGAGGGGATGGTCGCAGGCCTGAAGGCGAGGGGAGGAGGGGACGACCTGGACCTGGCTTCCGAGATTTCCAGGGCCGAGGGGACCCAGCCCCCTACCTGAGGAACATCGAGAAGGCGTAGAGCGGGACAGCTACGTAGACCAGCTCGTGCTTGAAGAGCCATCCGCCGCGCCCCTTCAACGCGTAGTCCATGGCCATGTCCATTATCAGGCAGTCCGCTGCCACGAGCATGGTCCCTGCGATGCCGGTCCAGAACAGGCTCCATACGATGTGCACGTAGCCGAACAGGAGGAGAGCTGACACCGCTATGTAGGCCAGCGGGACAGCGCGGAAGAGGAAGCTCCGGTGGTGCAGCCTATGGCCCCACATGAAGAAGGGCCTCGCCACTCCGCGCCTGAACATGGCGTCTCCGAACCTGTTCAGCGCCGCGGCGATGGACATGACGACCACGAAACCTATCGTCACGCCAATGTACAGATTCACATATGTGCTGAGAACCATCGCGGTCTCCTGCTTGTCTTGGCGCGTCCCGCCGGGCCTGTTTTATAAAAACTATGAATCGGCGACCCCACCCAGCGCCGCGCCTAGCTGCGCTGGACGGCGTTCAATACCGTAGATTCTTATCGTGAGGCCCCCCCTCAGCCCCCATGACTTGCACCCACGCAGACGAGGAGGCGACCTGAGCTGGCGAGCGAACCCCAGCCACCCGCGGCCAAGGGCGCCATGAAGTCCGTCAGGGATGCCCTGAAGAGAGCCGTGGGCACCACCCAGAAGACCATCGAGAAGGCGACCCCGGTGATTCAGAAGTCCCTTGACGCATCCATGGAGGCTGCGGCGAGCGCGTTCACCAAGACGATGAAGACCATCGACGGCGCCACGACCGGGGACCAGGAGACGCTTCTCAGGGCGTACAGGAAACTCCTGGCGGGGCAGCTGGACTACGTCGAGGCGAGGACGAAGGCGCTGGAGGAGCGGCAGGCTCGCTCGTCCCAGCAGACGCAGCCCCCTGTGGACACTGAACCCTAGCCGGACGCGCCCGAGGCACGGGCGATCTTTTCCCTCAGCAGCCGCGCCACCAGGGCCCCGTCCGCCCTCCCCCTGACCTCCCTCATCGCATCCCCCATCAGCGGCGAAAACGCAGCCTCCCCCTTCTCCCTGATCAGCGCCCCCTGCCTCGACACCAGCGCATCCAGGATGGCGCCCAGGCGGTCCTCGCCTATCGCTTCCAGGCCCAGGGCATCCGCAGCCTTCGTGACCGACATCCCCTTCTCCCAGGCTGTCTTCAGCACGTCCGGGACCGCCTCCTTCGCCAGCAGGCCGGCCGCGACCGCCCCCAGGGCGTCGGCCAGGGGACCTGGGCCGTACCCGGGCTCCGCGACCCCCTCTCTCGAGAGCCTCGCGGGGAGGTCGACGAGGACCGATGCTATGAAAGAAGGCTCAAGCCTGAGGGTCCCGGCGAGTTCCTCGAACCTCTCGACTGCGTCCGCGTCGTAGAGCTTGAGGGCCAGGTCCCCGCTCAGTGAGCGCGCCTTCTGCAGGCGCGCGACGATGGCGCGCCAGTCCTCTGGGACCTCTCCCGAAAGCTCCGCCTTCTCCTTCTCGGTGACTGTGATGTCTGGGATGTCAGTCTCCGGGTACATCCTCTGCGACCCTGGGCGGGGGCGCATGTACCTGGTCTCCCCGCCGTCAGTGGGAGCCCTGGTCTCGGCCGGGACCCCGCCGACGCATGCGGCCAGCCTCGTTATCAGCAGCGGGACCACCCTGTCGACCGCCTCGGCCCTGCCGGCTACCAGGACGAGCGCGTCCCCCTTCCCGCACCCGAGGGCGCCCCTGAGCGCGGCGTCTTCGGCGGGGGCGATCCCCTGCTTCTCGAACTCGTCCGAGTGTATCACCCCGCCCAAAGAGTTCGCCTTCGCCACCTCCGCAAGCTCCCTCCCAAGCCGCACCCCGATCTCTGGCTCCCAGCCCAGGAGGCTCCCGAACCCAGGGGCGGAGACGCAGACCGCCTTCCCTCCCCCAGCGAGGAGCCTCGACAGCGCCGGGGACGCGGTGCTCCTGAGGGTCCCGGTGACGTCAGCGGACCTGCAGGCGACCTTCCTGACCCCCTTCTCCCGCAGCTTCTCCGCCACCCTCCTGAGCATGGACTGCCTCCTCCGCTCGTATTCGACTATCTTGGGGAGGAGGTTGAGCTTCTGGACCCCCTTCACCTCCACCACGTTCCCTCCGCCCAGCGAGACGTTCAGGTCCTGGCGGATCGTCCCCAACCCCCTGGCAGCCTTCCCGGTTGACCTGAGGACCCTCCCCAGGTGGAGGGCAACCCGCCCCACGAGCTCTGGGTCGCCTGCCACAGGCTCCAGCGCTATCTCCACGAGGGCGACCCCGAGGCGGTCGAGAGCGAATTGGCGGGAGGCGTCGTCCTCCCCGAGTATCCTGGCGGCGTCCTCTTCCAGCGTCACCGACTGGACCCCTACCTTCGCGCCTTCCACCGCCAGCGACCCCCCCAGGCTCACGACGGCGGTCCGCTGGAACCCGGCGGTGTTGGATCCGTCGATGACTATCTTCCTCATCACGTGCACCTCCCCCAGCAGCTGCGAGCCGAGGGTGGCGGCGATCAGCATGGAGTCGTGCAGGGCCTCGGGGCTGAGCGGGTGTGGCGGCTCCTCGTCCGCCTCGACCAGGCAGGACGACTCCGGGCTCCAGAAGTAGACGTTGGTCTTGCCCTTGGCGTACTCGAACACCGCCGCGGGGTCGAGGCGCCCGGTCTCGCTCTGGGCGGGGCGCAGCCTCCTCTCGAACTTCTTTGGGAACTCCTCGGACTTCACCGGGGGGCATGAGCAGAACAGCTTTGTGGGGCAGGCAAGCTGCTGATGAATCTCCAGCCCCACGAGCAGCTCTTCGGTCATCCTCCCCGCCTCCTACCCTGGGAAGGTCCGGGCGGTGGTCTCCCCCGCCAGGTCCCTGAGCATCATCTCCTTCGCCCTCGCCCCGCTGGCCCCGGTCCCAAGGACCCACATCGCCTTCGCGAGCGCTGTCTCGGCCAGCATGTCCCCCAGCGGGACCACCCCCATGTGCAGCAGGTCCCTCCCTGTGG
>JAJZOO010000007.1 GCA_021811485.1 archaeon | reverse complement strand
CCTTCTCCGACTTCAGCGGAAGTATGGTCCTCAATGCGTCCACCACAGTCTTCATCTGCTCGTTGGCGTCCTGGAACGGGTCAACCGACACCCGGGCCTCCAGCATAGCCTGGTCTATCCTCGTCGGGGGGTGCGGGAGCATTGTCCTCGGGTCGACGAAGTTCTTCGAGATGGCCGCTATTATCGCCCGCCTCTTCTCTTCCGTGAGCTTCTTCCTCTGTTCCTGGGTAAGGTTCAGCTCCCCTCTCTTCAATATCTCGAGGGCAGCCTTCGCATGGTCGTCGGTCCCGAAGTGGAGCTTCAGCTTCTCGCTGCTGGCCCTGAGTCCCTTCCTCGAGTCCGAGTAGACCTCGTCCACTGCAATCACGGTAGAAGGCTCGACGTTCCTCCCCTGCTTGAACGACAGGGCCGAGTCAGGATTGACCAGTATCTCGTAGTGTTCCCCTCCGACGACGAGCTTGACCGTGGTGAACTTTGAGGATTCGTGGGTCCTCGGCTTGAAGTCTCCGCCGCTCCGACCGAAGGATCCGCTCATCTGAGCCGACGCTACTCAGGAGCTCTTGGCCGGAGGCTTGTCTGACTTCGTCTTGGCACTAGAAGCGCTCTTACCTATCTCCGCCTCAGCGAGGCGCCTCCACTTCTTGGTCCCAGCCTCCACGACGGCGACCTTGATGTGCGATGTCCCGCTCTTGTCCTCGCTCACGAGATAGATGCACTCGATGGCCAGCGTGACAGCCCCCTCAAGGTTCAGGTCCGACGAGTAGTTCTTCTCCAGGTAGTCGTTCACCTGGTCGCTCCCCTGCCCTATGGCGATGGCATGGAACCCTGAATACGTCCCCGTCGGATCGGCGAGGTAGACCACCGGCCCCGCTTCGTCGACCCCCGCTATGATGAGGGAGACACCGAATGGCCTAACGCCGGCGTACTGCGTGTACTGCTGGTTCATGTCAGCGATGCGCTTGGCTATGGCTTCGACGTCGACCGGCTCGTCGTAGATCAGCCTGTTGCTCTGCGCCAGGACCCGGGCGTTGTCCACCTGTATCCTCGCGTCAGGGATGTAGCCGGCCCCGACCGCACCGACGTGGTCGTCGATCTGGAACATCTTGATGACCGACTCTGCGCTCTGGAGCTTCCTCTGCTTCTCTTCCACAGCCAGCACGACTCCGTGCTTGGTTTGGACGCCCACCGCCAGGTTCCCTCTCCTGACCGTCTCCAGCGCGTACTCCACCTGGTACAGCCTACCGTCGGGCGAGAATATGGTGATCGCCCTGTCGTATCCTGCCGAAGGTGCAAACATTTTCTTGCCTTGCTCCTTTTTGCCAACGAATTCCTTGGCCTTTTAAACTGTTCTGAGGTTCTTGCTGTTTCCGTGAAAGTTCTTATCTTGAAGACACTCCTTGATTCGCATTGGCCAAGGTCCTCGTGGTGAACAACTACCCTGCCAGGGACCGCGCCGGGGCCCTGGAAAAGTGCCTGGCGGGGAACGGCGCCGATGTGGCCGCCGTCGAGTGGGGTGAGGCGTCGGCCGCCAGGTTCGACTCCTTCGACGGCGTCGCTCTGAGCGGCTCCCCCGAGATGATGACAGACACCCGGACCAAGGACAAGTTCCAGGCCGAGGCCCAGGCGGTGCTTGACGCCCGCGTCCCCATCCTCGGCATCTGCTTCGGCCACCAACTCATGGCCCACGCCTTCGGCGCCGAGGTGGTGAAAGACAAGAGGCACGTCCTCGAGATGGTGAAGACAACGGTCCTGGCCGACGACCCGCTGTTCGGTGGGCTCCCGAGGTCCCTCACCCTCCTGGAGTCGAGGTACGAGGTGGTGAAGTCGGTCCCGGACGGGTTCACCCTCCTGGCCAGAAGCGAGACCAGCGCCATCGCGGCCATGAAGCACAGGACCCGCGCCCTCTACGGTGTCCAGTTCCACCCGGAGCGGTACACTCAGGCTAATCCTGACGGGGATAGGGTGGTGGCCAACTTCCTCGGCCTCCTGAAGTAGGCGGGCGGGATGGTCCTAGAGAAGGTCATCTTCCAGAAGCAGGTGGTGGACAGCCTGTTCAGCTACTCAGCCATGGCCTACCCCAACGAGGGGATCCTCCTCCTCAGGGGCAAGTCGAAGAAAGGGGTGGTAGAGGTGACCGGGGTGGTGATCCCGCCCCTCGCCAGCCACGGGGCCGCGTTCTCGTCGTTCAGCTGGTGGATGCTCCCGGTAGACTTCTCCTACGTCGGGGTCGCCCACTCCCACCCCTCTGGGAACCACAGGCCTTCCCACCAGGACCTGCTCCACGCCACCGGGAAGCTCATGGTGATAATGGGGTACCCATATGCCACGGTCGACAACCTCGGAGTCTATGACCACAACGGGAACAGAATCCCGTTCGAAGTGAAGGAGTCGGCGCCCGCCAAGGACCCCTTCGACGCTGACTGAATAGCCACATTCCCTGGGAGGCGGAGGCGGCCCAGCTTGAGCTCCGGGTGGTCCTTTCGGGTCTTTTCTTGCGCATCGGGAGTCTGTTACACGATGTGGCCCGCATGGCGGCGGCCGATGGCCTCAAGGCAATTGATCTGCTTCATGACCTCAAGCCTGACGTTCCAGCCTCCATCGAAGTATCCTGTGGCTGGGCTCAATGAGATGCATGGGTGGGGGGGGATGGGCTGGCTACAGCCATGGTTCACCCCTCATGCCATGGGCGCCACAACTAACGGCCCAAGCCATGCTGCATGAGGCGTTAATGCTTATATCGTCTCAGGGAGGGGTACTCTCTCATGTCGCAGTACACGAAGGGTCAGTCCTGGGGTGCTCTGAAGAAGGCCTGGCGCGGCTACAAGGTCGCCAAGGTCCAGAACAACGCCGCTGACATGAAGAAGTACGCCGAGCGCATCAGGACGCTCCAAGGCGAGCTCGGGCTCGTCAAGGCGAAGTTCCCTGAGCTAGGTCTCACCTGAGACCTGACTCTTCCTATTTTATCTCGCCAAGTCAGCGTGGTTCGTTATTATCTGGTTTCTCAGGTCCTGTGCCTGCTGGAGGGTGAAATCCGGCTCGGCAGAGACCAGCACCAGCTTGTCCCCGAGGTAGAACGTCATGATGTTCAGCCTCTCCCTCTTGTTGAAAGTGTACTGGTTCTTCCCGAAGTAGCGGTCCCAGGTCCTGTCGTTATTGATCTGTATGGTTATGCCCGCGATGAGCCTGATGTCCTCGCTCTGGGGCTCCAGCGAGGGGATTCCCTTCCTCATCCCTCCGGCGACATGCCTCCCGCTCTGGTCCAGAATCTGGGCCGACCTCAACCTTCGGTCGAACTTGAAGATCTCGGTTATGATTTTGTCCCACTGTATCTGCAGCATCACGTCTCACGCGACACGCGCTGAGATATAAGCGAGACCCCTGGAATCAAGGTCGCGGGAGGGCGTCGAGGATCTCCTGGGTCTTCCTGACCCTGCCTATCCTCTTCAGGACGAACTCCACCGCGTTCCTGTGGGCGTCGGCCGAGCGGTCGGACATGGCGTCCTCGGCGAACAACTGCTGAAAGCCGTACTCGTAGGCGAACCTCGCCGTGCTCTCGACACCGTACGTGGTCGCTATGCCACAGAGGACTATGGAGTCCGTGCTTCCCCGCCTGAGCCTCAGCTCGAGGTCCGTGCCGTAGAACGCCCCCCACTGGCGCTTCGTGATCACCACGTCGGAGGGGGCGGGCCCGAGCTCGGGGACGATGTCTGCCCAGTCTGGTGGCATCTCTCCTCTGGACGGGAAGGATGTGTCGGACAACACGCTAAGGGAGGTCCCCCTGGACTGCGACACGCGGACAAGGTATACCGGCATGCCGCGCTCCCTGAATGCGCCAGCCAGCAGGGCCGCGTTGGCTACCACCGTACTGGTGGGGTTGGGCTGGGCGTCCATGGACGTTATCCCCTTCTGCAGGTCGATGACGACGAGGGCCGTCTTCGCCCCGTCGATAGCAAGGCTGCTCACGCACCCGCTCCCTGCCCTGGCCGCTTTAGGCGTTCGCGCCCGCTGCCAAGCCCGCCGGAGGCCTGCATCAGTCAACTTCTTTAACCAGTATTTCTTGGCTACCACATCAACTTGTCCGCTCTAATCAGCCCCGACTACACATCGCTAATCCTCAGGGTCGCAGTGGGCGCAGCTATGGTGGCCCACGGACTGCCCAAGGTGAAGGGGGGCTGGGGGAAGCAGTCGGGGGATTGGGTAGCCACCATGGGGGTCCCAGCGGCGGCGGCGAGGCTTGTGACCCTGCTTGAGTTCTTCGGGGGCATCTTCCTGATTGTGGGCCTCCTGGTCCCGGTGGTCGCTGCGTTCTTCGCCATCCAGTTCGCTGCCATCATCCTCATGAAGTCCAGCAAGATGAAGGCGGGGTTCATGGGGGCTGGGGGGAAGCCTGGGTTCGAGCTCGACTTCGTCTACCTCGTGCTTTCGGTCGCCATCCTCCTGATCGGGTCCGGGGCGTTCTCCCTGGACGCGCTGCTGGGCATCCTGTAGGCCTCCCGACGGCCGAATTTGGTCGAATCATCGTTACGGACTTGTTGATACTGTTTGACTCAGGCGGTGAAGAGCCATGATAGGGCGTATCATCAGTATGGTCCCAGAAATAGCCACCATCTTGCTTGGTACCTGCGTGGGCGCGGTCGCCGTAGTCTACGCGGGGACGAAGGGCTACCTCGGACACCGGAAGACTAGGGCAGCGCCGTCACCATCGACAACCACAAGCGCAATCACAACCGCGACGGAGCAGGCCAAGGAAGTCCCAACCGCGGAGACGCCGGTCGCGGCAGAGCCTGCACCATCCCCTTCACCAGCTCCAGCGCCAGCGCGCTATGAGTCGGTACAGCCAGCGCCAGCGCCGGTCACCTACTCCGCTCCGTCATCGACTTCGTTCGCGGCTCCGACGCTCGCGAAGAAGCCGACGCGGACATACAGGCGCAGGACGGCCCCGGTACGGGGCGCCTCCGGTGTCAAGAAGACCCTCGCCAAGCCCAAGAAGCGCTAGGCAAGAAACACGAAGCGAGAGCGTGGGTTCATAAACCCACACTCCGCCCTCTTTTGAAGCACATTGACCTCAGAGCCCATGCTGGGGCTTCACGTCTCCATTGCGGGATCCATGGACCTCGCCTTCGACCGGGCGAAGGAGATCGGGGCAAGCACATTCCAGATATTCACCAGGAACCCGAACCAGTGGAAGTTCAGCCCCATACCTGACGAGACGATCACCGCCTTCCGCGGGAAGAGGAACGAGTCGGGCTTCCGGAAGATCGTGGACCACATGCCCTACCTCCCGAACCTGGCCTCCCCCGAGAGGTCGACCGCGAAGATCAGCCGCTACTCCCTCGACGAGGAGGTCAAGCGGTGCGACGTACTGGGGATAGACTACCTCGTGATCCACCTGGGGAGCCATCTGGGGAAGGGAACGGCGGTGGGGGTCGCCAACATAGCCGAGGCCTGTAACGAGGCGATAGCAGGGAGCGGCGGGGACACTGCGATACTGCTGGAGAACATGGCGGGACAGAAGAACAGCGTCGGAGCGAGGTTCGAGGAGCTGGAGATGATACTCGACAGGGTCAAGGAGGATGGCCGAATGGGGGTCTGCCTTGACACCTGCCACATGTACGCGTCAGGTTTCGACCTCGCTTCGAAGGCCGCGGTGGAGAGCTCCATGGGGCTCTTCGACGAGGTGGTCGGGCTCGAGAGGCTCAAGGCCGTACATCTCAACGACTCCAAGGGCGCGCTCGGGAGCAGACTCGACAGGCACGAGAACATCGGGGATGGGAACATAGGACGCAGCGGGATCAGGGAGTTCCTCCGTTACCCGGGGGTCGCGGAAAGGCCGATCATAATGGAGACCCCATACAGGGACGAGGCAGCCGAGAGGAAGACCATGAAGACGGTCCGGAGCCTGTTCCCCCAGGGCGGTTCACAGTAAAATACGGGGCGCATTGCGACGGGTGACGCGGGCCCGTAGCTTAGTTCCAGAAATGGAGAGAACTCAGGTAGAGCATCGGGCTTTTAACCCGAGGGTCAGCCGACGCCCCTAAACGGGTTCGATTCCCGTCGGGCCCGCGTGATAAGCTCGAATCAGGCTTTGTTCCGTCAGAAAAGGGTGTTTCGGGCTATTCTGAATCCGCAGACATCTGATCGTCCTCTTTACGTTGCCGGTTTGTCGAGAGTTTGGTATTCTTCAATTACCTCTCTGTATCGGATTTCGACGTGAATTCTGCCTTCAGGAAAGTACAAGGCTTCCAACGAAAGCGTGAAGATGAATTCGCGAGAGCTCACGTCGGAGCTCCTCCCAAGAAATTGGATGGGCCGGTAACTCTAAGCGAGTACAATCCAGCCTGGCCGAAGTTGTTTGCCAAGGAGAGACAACGGATCAAGCGTGCCCTGGCACAGAACGCATTGTCAATAGAACATGTTGGCTCTACCTCCGTCCCTGGCCTCGCTGCAAAGCCAATCATCGACATCCTATTGGTAGTAGACGACTCTGCTGACGAAGCATCATACGTTCCTGCGCTCGCATCCACCGGATACGTGCTCAGAATCCGAGAGCCCAATTGGCATGAACACCGTCTGCTCAAGGGCACCAACATCAATCTACATGTATTCAGCAAAGGCGACGACGAGATAGAGAGAATGCTAGTATTCAGAGACCGGCTCCGCAGGAACCGGGAAGACATGGAACTCTACCTCAGAACGAAATGCGAGTTGGCCCGAAGAAACTGGAATTACACTCAGAACTACGCTGACGCGAAGTCCGAGGTTGTCGAGTCGATCATCAATAGGGCACGATTGAGGAAGCATCGATAGCAGGTAACCGCATCCACTGAAATATTGTAACCTTGGTTGGTACGCCCAAGGGTCGATTCAATCCGGGCCCGCACTCACCCGGGTTCGATGCTGGCCGTTAAACGGGGCCGGCGCCTCGGGAGGCGTCCCCCAAGGACAGAGGAAAAGGGGCGTATCCGAGTGCTCCCACCCCTTGGAGGAGGACGGCGCATTCAGGGCCCGGTACCACAACTCCTGCGGGATTCCCTCAACACCGCGGCGGGATTCCTCCTCCATCCAGTGAGGGCCTGCGACGAGGTCGCCTGCGTCTCCCCCGATTCACCGGAGCGGGTTCCTCCGCGACCGTCGGCCCCGGAACGGGAAATCAGAGCGCCGCCGCAGAGAGGCCTGAGTTCACTTCGAACTGGAATCCCGGATCCGACCGACCTCGTGGCTCCAATCTATCCAGTCGAATACCGGTGCCTCCACGCCGATCTGCCATAGAAGCGCATTGATCTCGCCGCGGTGCTGGAGCTCTTCTTCGATGAGATGCGAGAACACTTCGCGGATCGGTATGTCGCAATCGTGGGTTGATCCTTGCCCCTCCTCCCTATGGATCGTCCGGGTCAGGTCCGCTTCGGTCAGCTCCGCCATTATGCGCCTGATCTGAGCCTGAATATACTTCTCGTCCTTCCGGACATCTGAGAGGCTGGGAGGGGTGCTACTATCCGGCTCCTGAGGTGGAAACTCGAAATGTGCGCAATCCTTCATCCAGAAGTAGAATCCGCCCTGGGTGTGGCCGAAAATGTCGAGGAGCGTAGGATACGATGCTCCCCGGTCGCGTGAAAGTTCCACTGCCGGCAACTTCGAAAAGGCCTCGAGGTAGCCTTGACGGGCTCGTTCGATGTAGGCGAACCACGCACGGATTGATTCGACCTCAGACATTGTCGGATGCCCGGAGGAAGAAGCCATCCTAAGCGGGTTCCTTGATAAGGGCTCCAAACGACGACTTCCGCTTGATCTTCCCGCGCTCCACCTCGAAGATGTCGACATACCGGACTGAAAGCTTGGCGCCGTCCTTCTTGGTCACGTGAGCCGTGCCTTCAGCCACCACTACATTGCCCTCCTCGGTAAGCCTGTGGAGCTCGCCCCGGAGCTCGTCGTCGCCAAAGTTCTTGATGTGGGCCTCTTTCCCTCGCGTAATCACTCCTGAGGCGCTGACTCCGTCGACCCATTCCACCCATTCGACATCGTCGGCCAGTAGCTCGCCGAGTCTCGACTTGTCGGTGGTTGTCAGATATCTCTCGACGAGCTTCTTGTTGGAGCTCATCACATTCAGGACAGCGCCCGGACTCTTAAGCATCTCTCCTCCTGCTCGCGGAATATCCATTCGCGTTGCCTGAACCATTGCTCCCGATACCAGCCCTTGGTACACACGAAGGGTCAACGACGGGCCTGCCTTCACAGGGGGTGGGGGGCGACTTGGTTCAGGGAGTCCGGCCGCACCCCCAACTCATTCCAGGGGGATGTATTCTCCATCCGAAGGTCTGAAGCTTCCTATCTCAGGACTCACGACATGGTCCGGGACTGATCCGTAAGCGAGTCGATGAGACCCCTAAGGTATTGCGGGCCTCTCAGAGTCCCTGTCTTCTCGGCGTGATCGATGAGCCTGCTTACGACGTCTCCGTAAGGCTCCCGTCTGTGAACCTTCAGTCTGTCGAGCCTCGCCCTGTCATAGACCGCTATCGCAATCGTAGTCATGCGGGGCCTGAAGCTCGAGGTAACCTCTTCTTTTTCCTGCGACATTCGGCATCATCATTACATGTAGTTATAAGAACCTATAGCAAAGAGGATCGCTTATTATCAATCCCGCAACCACATATCGACTCGGATGGTCGTCGACATCGTTACGAAGCGGGAACCCGGCCGCAGGGTAATCGTCAGGACATACACAGGGCCATGGACTGGAGACGACATGCTCCGCCCCGAATTCACGGAGCTGGAGTCGTGGGCGACAGACAACAACGTCAAGACCGCCAGGTGGTTCAGGATCTACCTTGACAAATACGAGATTGGCATGCCCGCAGATCGGCGCAGGTGGTGGGCTAGCATCGAGTACAAGGGGAAGATTCGCGCGCCCCCGGCAAGGATCGAGACCAACTTCCTGCAGCCTCAACTCGTGGCGAGCGTAACGTTTGACCCGAAGGTGGTTTCGGACAGGCTGGTCTTCCATGGCCTGGAGTGTTGGCTCGACTGGAGGACTAAGCTCGGCGAGTTCGAGGAGGCCGGCCCGACTCGCGAAGTTTTCGTGGGGAATCCGTGGACTGACCCTTCGGCCAAGAGTCAGATCGAGCTCCAGGTTCCGATCAGGAAGGCGGGGGCGGGGTCTTGATAGTCTACGTCATGAGGCACGCACGGATTCCCTTCGGCGAGGGGCTGCCGAAGGTGGAGGAGCGCCACATCACCCCTCAGGGGAGAAGGTGGGCCGAGGCGATCGTGGCCGCGGCAAAGAGAGAGCTCGGGTTCGACCCTGACGCGGTGGTCTCAAGCCCCTTGCTCAGAGCGATGGAGACGGCCCAGGTTGTCGCCAAGGCCCTGGGCAAGGAGTCTAAGCTCTCGGATGACGACTGTCTGCTCCCGGAGGGCGAACCGAAGGCGGTGTACGCCATGCTCCGTAGGCTGAACAGGGTCGGCAGCGTCCTGCTCGTCTCCACCCAGCCTTTGATCGACAATCTGATCGCGGACCTCATCGGGGGACCCTCGAAAGTCGGACTGTACCTGGGGTCAATCGCATGCTTCCAATGCAAATCCCTCCCCGGCCCTGGGAAGGGAGAGCTTGTCTGGCTCCTTCCTCCCAGCGAGCTCTTCGACGGAAAGCGGTGGCCCCCATGAGCGATGCGTCGTCTCTAAGGGGGTGGGATCGAATGACCAAAGTCTGTATCATCGGGACTGGCGAGGTGGGGACCGCCCTGAGGAATGGGATCGAGAAAAAGCCGGGATACGAGGTGAAGACGGCGCCCCACGAACCCACACGGGTCAGAGACGCTGCGGGTTGGGGAGATGTGGTCATCCTGGCCGTTCCTCTTTCCGCCATTGGCGAGGTCCTGAAAGAGATGGGCGACGGCGCCAAAGGGAAGATTCTCGTTGATGTCACCAACGACTTCGGGGAAGAGACGCCTGCCATCAGCCGAGCCGAAGAACTGCAAAGAAAGGCTCCCGATGCGAAGGTGGTGAAGGCCTTCAACACGGTCTTCGCCAAGCACATGGCCACTGGGAGGGTAAAGGGCGAAGCCATCAGCTTGTTCGTCGCCGGGGACGACCCTGACGCGAAGAGGGAGGTCATGGATATTGGGCGGGCCATCGGGTTCCTGCCCGTGGACGCCGGGCCCTTGAAGAACTCCCGTTGGGTAGAGTCTCTCGGGATCTTGAACGTCAAACTAGGCTTTGGGCCGTCGAACTACGGCGACGACATCGGCTTTAGAGTGGTTGGGGTGACGCCATGACTCCGGGCAGAGGCGGACCTCCCCGCCGCGTCCGGCCTGAGTTCCCAACCGAATGGCATGTGCCAAACGACCCGAGGATGTGGATTACCTGGGACCACGCGAGAGAGAAGTTGGAGCAAGAGGAGATCTACTGGGTTTCGACCACACGCCCTGACGGACGACCTCACGCCGTCCCTGTCTGGGGGGTGTGGACGGACTACGCCTTCCACTTCGAAACCGATCCTCAATCGGTAAAAGGTGTCAATCTCTCAAGGAACCCGAATGTTGTCATGCACCTGCAGGACGGAAGCGACACCGTGATCGTGGAAGGGATAGCTTCAGTCGAGCGGTCTGCCTCGAAGCTGAAGAAGCTGCAGGCGAGCTACACTCAGAAATACGAGTATACGCCCGATTGGTCCAAGGGGTCCGGTCAAGTCGTCTATCGAGTGGCACCGAAGGTAGCCCACGCGTGGAAGAACCCCAGGATGCACCGAACCCTGGTAAAATTCGTGTTCTGAAGTTCCGAATCCCCGCCCATCCATTCGGCAATCCACTTCGAGTTCGCCCGAAGAGGGGCTTCGGCTGCCTCAGATTACGACCCACTGGTAATGGTGAACCCGGGCTAGCTGCAAATCAAGTTCGACTGGGCCGTTTGAGATCTACCCTGACGGTCGCGATCTCGCTGGCCGAGACTTCCTGCGCGATCTTTCCGCCTTCGGTGGAGACCTCCCTCTCGTATCCCTCAAGCAGGTTCGTCGACGCCGCGCCCTCGATGGGCCAGGCCAGCCTGATCGCCGCCTCGGCAGCCCTGCCCGATGTCTCATAGAGCCGCAGGACAACGGCATCCGAGTCCTCCGCTTTCTTGAGTACAGTCAAGATGACGTTGTCAGGATGGGCTGAGACGAAGGACATCGACTTCGGCAGGCGCCCTTGGTGGCTCTCTGCCACCAAAGGCATCAGAGGATAGTTGAACTCGTACGCTTTCCTCGCTGTCAGCGCCTCCCCGAAACCCGAAGCGTGAGGATAGAGGGCATAGGCCGCCTCATGTATGCCCTGGTCGGTCAGCTGTCCTTCGGCCCCCTCCACGGGCGGCAGGCCGAACCCGGCGCGCAGCCTGAACGGATACTCGGCGCTCCTAAGGAGGGTCATCCGCATGACGTCGTTGGCCACGTCGAACCCATATTTGCAGTCGTTGAGAAGGCTCACCCCGTAGGCCCCATCCTCTGAGCCGTGGTCGATCCACTTCTGGCCCGGCGCCTCGTACTTCGACCTCTCGACCAGTGTCGCTTCAGGCGAGACAGGGTTCCTCCGCGTGATGTGCCCGTAGGGGATCTCGTAGGTCGTGAAGTCGCCATGCACTGCCAGCGGGAACGCCACCTTGGCGAGCCTGTGCTCCGCGTGCCAGTCGACGTCGAGCTTGAACTCGACCAGAGGGGAACCGGCGCAGAGCACGACTTCCTGGGCGAACAGCGAGTCCTCCCTCCCTTTCTGGGAATACCTGTACACCGTCCTGATCCTGGCCCTCACGGGCCCGCTCTCGACCAACTTCACTTCGTCGGGGGCGTCTAACTCCACGCGCCTCACCCCGCCTTCCTGCTGATAGATGAAAACCTCCCAGGCGTCGAAGATGGCCGCGTCTGTTCGCGAGCTGACGCAGGTCCTCCCCTTCACCGGGGCGTCCTCGAAGATTTGGATCACCCCGCCGGGGCCTTTCAGGGCCTCCCTGCGGGCGTCCTTGTCTGTGACGCTCTTCACCAGTCCTGTCTTTCGGTCTACCGCAACTGATAGATGTTCGTTCTCGAGCCTGACCTCTCCCTTGCCCTCCTCCACGGTGAGGGTCGTCTTTGGCGGCTTCCCTCCCGCAGGAGCCGCCCTGTACTCCTTGTAGCCGACGGGGGGCACATCGTCGGCCCTGAAGATGAGCTTCCCTCCGTCGACCATCTGTGATGCGACCACCTGCCCCTCGCAGTCCGTCACGGCGTCCCCTTCCATCAGCGCACCCGCCGGCAGCTCCACCAGGCCGCTCCTGCTCCACGAAAGGGGGTTGAAGACGAGGATCGGTCTACCCTCTCCCGATGTGTCGGCCTGGTAGGATATGGCCTTCAGAGACTCCGAAACGAGGCGGTTCGCCGTAGCGAAGACCCAATCGAAGTCCTTCTGGGAGTCAGCGTAGACCTCCGGAACGGAGGAGCCAGGAAGGACGTCGTGGAACTGGTTCAGGAGCAGCCTCTCCCAGGCCTCGTTGAGCTCGCCGGCTGGATAGGGCAGCCCCTCCAGGTGCGCCACCGTCGCGAACTTCTCGGCCGCCTCCAGCAGGCACTCTGCCTTCCTGTTGTTCCTCTTGGTCCGGGCCTGGGTCGTGTACGTACCTCGGTGGAACTGGAAGTAGAGCTCGTCCTTGACCTCGGGGAGCCCGGCCATGCCGAGCTTCCCCGCCGCTCGCTTCAGATAGTCTTCCGAGGCCGCGAACCTCCCCTTGACCGGCCTCTCCCCGCGGACGAATCCCAGCGCCCTCTGCACCATCTCATCAGACACGCCGCCCCCATGGTCCCCTTCCCCGAAGAGGACGAGCAGGTCCTCTACCTGATGGCGCGCCTTCAGCCGCCTCAACTGGTCGAGTATCCTCACTTCCTCCACCCTCTCGTCGTAGGCCCCCACCATCTCGTGGGCAAGTATCGAAGAGCCGTCGGGGGAGGTCCACCTGAAGAAGTAATGCGGGAAGGCCACAGTGTCGTTCCAGTTCAGCTTCTGGGTCAGGAAAAACTCCATCCCGGACCTCCGCATTATCTGGGGGAGAGTCCAGGGGAACCCGAAGGAGTCCGGGTACCAGGCGACCTTCACGTCGACCCCAAACTTGCGGGCGAAGTACCGCTTCCCGAGAAGGTATTGCCGAACCAGGGCCTCGCCGGACGGCATGTTCGCGTCGGACTCCACCCAGGCCCCGCCGACGATCTCCCAGGACCCCTCCTTCACCCTCTTCCTCACCTTCTCGAAAGTCCCGGGATGCTCTTCCTCCAGCCACTTGTAGTACTGGGCGCTGCTCTGGCAGAAGGTGAAGTGGTGCTTCTCCAACAGTCCCAGGACGTTCTCGCATCCCTCGCCGAGGACCCTTTTCGTCTCCTCGAACGACCAGAGCCAGGCCGCGTCCAAGTGGCTGTGCCCGAGGAAATGGACAGTCCCCCGCGCATCCTCCTGGCCCGTCACAGTTCCCTCCGTGGCCAAGGGCGCTGGCTCTCATAAACGCGTCTGGCGAGCCCTGGTGCATCCTGGGCGCAGGTTGGGCCTCCCCTGGCACCCTCTGGCAGCCTGGTGCAGCCCGTTCGTAGGTTAATGAGGGGGCACATAGCCAGGCGTTCCGATGTTCGTCTGTAAGGATCACCTGGAATGCCCGCAGAGCAAGGATTTTGACGAGCACTACCATTCCTTCGAGAAGTGTAGCTCCTGCGGGAAGGTGACCACATGCGCCGAATGCCTCTGTGGAAGCGGACGCTACTGATAACGCGGTCGTAGGCAGGCCATGGTCGTCTGACTGGCCGTTCGTGATGGCCGCGACTTGTTGCGGCCAGGACCATCGGAGTGGAGAGGACGGCGAGCGTCGTTCCAGCTGAATAACCTCCCCATCATTTTTGGCATCGTCTGCCCCGATGTCTCGCTTTGGCGGGGTGCGATTCTCGGCGCCGGAAAGGGCCGGCACCTGTCGGTGGCTGCCTCGCTGGCGATGAACTCCAGCTTCCCAAGGGACTTCATGGCAGACACCGGACCTGGCTCCCGGCGGTAGGCATGCGGCGCCCTCTCCTCCCGCCGCTCCATTTCTCGCCCCCGGACCCGGCATGTTCGCAGGACCCGCTCCAAGCGCAGAACCCTTATCATCCGAGGCCAACATGCTCAAAGTCATATGAGCGACGTACAACCTGAGGTGATCCTGGCCCAGGAGCAGGGGACCGAGCTGAGGGCCGGGGGGGTTTCGAAGGAGCTGAAGGCTGAGTTTGGGGTAGGCGTCAGGGAGGGCACTCTCGTCCTCACCAGCGAGCGCCTGATTTTCGCTTGCACCAACGACAGGGGCGAAGAGTTACCCATTGGCTACTACGCCGAGCATTTGCTTCTCTATTCCGAAGTCGAGGACTTGGCAAGCATCCCGAACCAGGCCCCGAACGTCTTCATCCCTCTGTCGGCCGCAACTGCGAGGGGGCACAAAGGCGAGCTTGGAAGGCCCAGCCTCGAAGTCTCCTGGAAGGACGAGGGGGGAGCACACGGCCTGGTGTTCACCGAGACCCTCACCGGTAGGAGAAAGAAGAACCTGAACGACTGGGCGTCGGTGATACAAGGGATAAGGGACGGGACCCAGAAGTTCGCCGCTCTGCCGCCGACGCCGTCTGCCGACTCCCTCGAAGGGAAGGTCCTCCACGTTCTGGCTGATATGCAGGAGAAGGGCGTGCTGGAGGCCGAGGAGTCAGTGGAGGGGGAGTACAAGGTCGACTTGGACCCAGACGAGGTCCAGGCTGCCTGCGACCGCCTCGCTTCACAGCGCCTGCTTGTCCGCTACCTTGACCCGAGCGGGGATGTCTACTACAGGAGGGCCTCGCCGCTGGGCGAAGCCGAGCTCTCAGACTAAGCAGGTCGCCTCAGCCCGGGGCCGACCTCGCATGGAACGATGAGACGTCCCGCGCCGGGTGCATGGTGCAGTTCACAGGATCCCGTGTCTACTTGTTGCCCCCGCCTTTCCTGCTGGTTCAGGCCGACAAACGGAAGCGCTCTTGCAGGCTCCCCGCCGACCCGCTCCAGGAGCTGGCCGTCCGGATACAGGGTGGGAACCTCCACCTTGCCCAATAGGTATGCTTTCTGAGTCTAAAATCAATACAAAACGGGAGAGGTGACCCGTGGACGGACCACGAGCCACTCAGTCTTCGTTGTCGTGTAGTACACTGCAGCTTGTTGGCGTGACAGGGAGCGCGCATGAAAGTTGCGCGTTGGCCCCTTGTGATGCGATGACGTGGACGATGTATACCTGGCCCGAATGGGTGGACGGGACCAAGGCGAACCCGGACTGGCCGACCGTGATCGGGCCAGTGAAGGTCAGTGCGACGCACTGTCCTGCCGACAGGGTCAATCCGTGGCTCCCGTTCTCGCCAGAGTCCCCGGTCACCAGCTGCATCTTCAGCGCGACGCATCCGGTCCCGGACACGGTGGAGTTGAGGGGGACGAACACGACTTGGTTCATGTGCTCGGCCTCGCAGCCGTTGTTCTGGTTGCCGTCCTTGTTGTGGTTGTCGGACTTTGCATTGTCGTTCGAGTTCGAGCCCTGCGTCGTGGTGGTTGTGTTCGAGGACCCTGAGCTCCCTCCGTCAGACTCCTGGGAGTTGGAGTTCCCGTTGTTCTGAGAGCAGGAGAGCCCGGAGACCGTGAAGTTCCCGTGGACGCTTATGGCGTTGAGTACCACTGGTATGCTCCCGGTGTTGTTGACTTGGACCGAGACTGTGGTGGTGTTTCCTGATACCGACAGGGCGCCGAGGACCGCGCTCAGGTTGCCCTTAGCGAGCTGGAGCTGGTTCTGGTCCTCCGAGTTGAGGTGCTGTCTGTACCCTATCTGGTCCTGGCTGTCGTTCGCGGACGTCGAGGCCCTGACAATGCCCACCGCGGACGGGATCATCTGGTAGCCTGTGGGGGTGTTCACTATCACCGGGTTCAGCTGGAGGAGCGCTATGCTGCTTCCAGCGAGTGACGCCGGCCTGGCCAAGGTCACCGTCAGCGAGCTCCCTCCGGTAGCCAGCGTGACCGCGGAAGTGGTCCCGTTGACGTCGATATGGATGCTGGTCACGGTGAGGGTGAAGGAGTAGACTGTAGAGCCGCTGGGGAGCTTAGCCAAAGCTATGGTCTGAGATATGTTCTGAAGGCTGAGCAGGTCTACCGTCGCAGACCCCCCCTGGGGGGTCACCGACACGGTGGTGGTCGTCTGCTGGCCACTCGCCGAGGGTTCTCCCGCCAGTAGGGCTATGGCTGAGTAGGTCAGGTTGAGGGAGGTTGTCCCTTTGGGGACGATGGGTGGGTCCGTGAGCTGGATCGCCAGCTGTGTGCCGGTGCCGCCTTGGGCGCCCGCCGTGCTGGACGTGGTTGCAGTTCCGAGGTTCACGCCCAGGTAGAGCGTGGACCCGACTATGATGATGGCAGCGACCGCAACTGCGGCCGCAGTGTACTTCAGTGCTTGTTTTCCTACGGACATCGGCGTACCTAGCGTTTTGTCCCCGGATATTGCTAGGCCATTGAACCTCGGCCGGGGGGGGTCCCCACTGGCTTTCAACTGGCTTGAACGCCCCGTCCGTCTCACGCCCTCACGGGCTGCCTCACTTCCACGAGGCGAGCCGGCGCCACACCCTGGCCGTCTCGTACCACACCACCGCCACCAGGGCGATGGAGGACGCGACGAGCAAGGGGACGTAGGACGCCGAGCCGTAGGCCATGAACGAGAAGTAACCCACCAGCAGAGTGAACAGGACGGAGACGAAGAGCAGCTGGGGGACCACCACGGCCCCCACCTTCACGTACCCCTCAAGGATCTGCCCGGCCGCGTCCTTGGACGCCAGGTATCTGCCATAGCCGTCTTGGGCGGCGTACCCCCCGTCGATCAGGCGCCGGAGGTGATAGGAGGCCAGCGAGGCTGTGGAGAACCCCAGCCCCCCCTGGACGTCCTTCAGCTCGCAGGGCCCATGCTGGAGGATGTACAGGTACACCCTCAGGGTGTTCCCTCTAACTTCAAGCCCCTGTCCGGAGTCTTGCTTGCTCAAGCTTCCGAGGGCTGCCAGCTCCGACAGTGATTTAACGATAGAGCCTCGCGACGGCGACGAAGGGGCGCAGCAAGCTTGCGCTTCACTGAGACCTGCTCGAGGCGCCTCCTCGTGGCTGACGGGCCAGGGCGACCGCGGCCGGTCCAGCGCCGGCGTTCCGCCGTATGGTCCGCTATGGGGGCCCCAGGACCACAGCGATGGGCCTACGTCTAGGCCGGGCCTGTCCGCGACAAGGGTGCCCATGGGTCGTCCGGCTTCGACGCGGCCGCCAAAAAGGCCGCCCCAGCTACGGCTGCTCCGACCAGGAAGACGCCCCCCACCCCCACGAACGGAATCAGGACCACGGCCAGGGCGGGCGACAGTATCTCCGCCACCCCTGACGACGCTTGGAACGCATAGCTTGCATTGACCACTTCCCCAGGTTCAACAGACCTGAATGCGAGGAAGTTCGCCACCGGGAAGACCATGGCGTGCGGTATGCTGAAGAGGAGCATACCAACCACGAACAAAGGCCACGAAGAGGCGAGACCTACGCACAGCGCCGAGGCGACGAGGAGACCCACCGAGGCTAGAAGCACCCTCCCGAGGCCGCGAGCCATTCGGACGGAGGCGAGGCGGGCGCCGATGGACACCATGAAGACCAGGGTGAATAGGAGGAGGGCGGCCCCAGGCGAGAGGCCGAACTTTTCTTCGGCGTAGATCCCGCCGTACGAGAGGAATATGGGGAGGAGGAGCGAGTACAGGAGGTTCACGGTAAAAGCACGCCTGAACCCTGGCCTCCCAAGGGCGCGGGCCCAAGCGGGCAGCGAGGGGACCGGCGGCTTGAGGCGCCCCGCCAGCGCTCCCCTCCCCGCCCAGGCCCCGATGACGCCCAGGGCGGCGACGAGGGCTAGAGCTCCGAAGACGCCGGGGAACCCATAGAGCCCGTGGACCCCGTAGGCCAAGAGGGGGCCGAGGACCAGCCCGACCCCCAGGGCCGTGGAGTACATCCCAAGGCCGGTGAAAGGCCGGTCCGGCGCAGAGTCCAGGTGCATGACCGAGGAGAGGAACGGCTGGGGGAGCCCCATGCCGATGCCAGAAGCTAGCGCCCCCAGCGAGAGGGAGGCGCTCGGGACCATCAGGCCAAGGAAGAGCATGGAGGCGCCGAGGACCCCGAACCCGACCGCCGTAGATGCTGACTGGTCCCTGATGGCGAGGGTGGCGGCTGCCGCCCCGACCCCGTTCCCCAGCCACAGGAGGATCACGAGCTCCCCTGCGTCTGAAGGGCTAGACCCCAGCGATATGGCGTACAGAGGGATCACTATCACAAGCGAGGACGTCAACAGACGCAGGGCGAGTGCGATGGCGAACCCGGGGCGCATGTAGCTCGGCTGCGAAGGGGCGCTCAACGTGTCTCGCCCTCACTCCCCGAGCCGGTACACCTCTCTGAGAGAGGGGCCCACCCTCTCCGGGGCGAAGAGCGATTCGGCCCTCTCCTTCGCGCTCTCGCCCATCCTCCGCCTCAGCTCGGGGTCGTCGACGAGCCTCTGAAGGTTCCTGCCCAGGCCGTCTTCGTCCCCCACATCGGACAGGAGCCCGGTGACCCCTTCCTGGACCACCTCGGCGATGGCGGGTATCCTCGTCGCGACCACTGGGATCCCTCTCCTCATGGCATCGACGACGGCCAGGGCGAAGGCATCGGCCTTGGTCGGGAGCACGAAGATGTCCGCGGACGGCCAGACCTCGTCCCGCAGGGTCGCTCCAGGGAGGCTGTCGGACTGGCTGATCCGCGGGTCCAATCTGACCATCCCCCTGGCCTCGGCCGTCCCCAGGGGGCCTACGAACGTAAGCCTGCACCCGGCGGCGCCCTCCAGCGACCCGAAGGCCCGGAGGGTGGCGTCACCCCCCTTCCTCCTGAACTCCCTCCCCAGATAGAGCACGTTGCACCCCTGGTGTTCCCTCCGGTAGTTGACGGTCTCGAAGGGGGGTGGGATCACGAAGACCTTCGAGGGGTCCACCCCGTCCTCGGCGAAGCCCCTTTTCGCCCACTCAGACCAGGTCACCACTCCGGCACACCACCTGGAGTTCAGGTACGAAGAGAACCCCTGGTTGGCCAGGCGGCGCACCGCCCCGCCTATGTTGTTGTAACCGCGCATGAACTGACCGAATGACTGGTCGCTTTCGTGCACCCAGCGGCGGTCGAACTTCCTGACGTCCCAGAAGAAGGAGTGGACTATTGCCGCCCCCTTCTGGTCGATAGGGATGAGATGCTCCAGGGCGAAGCGCGCTGCACCCAGTGCGGCGTTCACGGGATTGAACTCGTAGCGGGCTGCGCGCTTCGGGTACCTCAGCCGGTCGGTCGCAAGCCTGTACCTGACCCCTGGGGGCGGATTCAGGAGCCTCCTGAGGGCCCCCGTCCTGGGCCCGCCGGTGAGGGGGTCGATGGGAGCGACGAGGAGACATTCCATGCCGGTGCCTGAGGCTTCCTGCCGCCCACTGGCTGCCGCTGCTGGTGTCCCGTCCAAGCGCCTACGATGGAACCTTGGCGGCCTGGTCTTTAGCCAGTTCTATCAGCTCGTGCGACGCTGGCCAGCCTGTGAGGTCCCTCGGCAGCTGGAACGAGTCCGAGGTGATCTTCTTGCGTCCCGCCCAGGTCACTGAGGGCGCCAGCAAGGCTTTCATCTTCATGGCCCTGGGCTTGTACTTCACTACAACCTGGAATATCTCCCTGATGACGTCGTCGATTTGCCTGGTCCTCGAGAACCCGAGGGAGGGGAGGACCTTGCGCTGCACCTTGTAAAAGTGGTTCTCGCTCTCGACGCGGGGGTTCCTCACCTTCTCAAAGCCCACCCTATACCCGAACTCCTCGGCGATGGCCTTCACCTTCTTCGCGAGCTGCAGGGTATCGAAGGTCTCGTCGATTTGGTTGACCACTCTGTATTCGCCCTCGGCCGGGGGGTTGTCGAGGAGCAGGCTCAGGCACTTTATGCTGTCGTAGAGGGAGAGGTACCCCCTCGTCTGCCTCCCCTTCCCATAGATGAGGAGCTTGTTGTAGACCACCGCCTGGGCGACGTACTTGTTGATGATTGTCCCCCAGACCGAGTCAAGGTCGAACCGCGTGGAAAGCGACTCGTCGACGATTTCGTTGGTCTGGCTCCCATAGACCACCCCCTGCATCACGTCGGTGGCCCTGAGACCGTGTATCTTGTTGGCCAACATCACGTTGTAGGTGTCGAAGACCTTGCTGAGGTGGTACCAGCTCTGCGCCGCCCTGGGGAACATCGCCCTGTGCCTCCGGCCGTCCCGCCGTATCTCAACCGGGCCCTCTGTGATCTCTATGTTCGGGGTCCCATACTCCCCCATCGTCCCCATCTTCAGCAGGTGGGCTCCGGGGACGTGCCTCGTCATCGAGAAGACAATGTTCAGGTTCGTGGCTATGTTGTTCAGCTCCGTGTAGAGCGCGTGCTCCTGGTCTATCATGCTGAACGGCGCGCTCCTCTGCTGCGCCAGATGGACGACGCTTTCGGGCTGGTACTTCGAGATGACCCAGTCCACTTCCTTCGGATCCCTAGCGTCCGCCCGGACGAATGTCAGGTTGCCCTTCCCCGACGCGCGCTCGTAGGCGAGCATGCGCGATGACGGGCTCCCGATCGGGACCAGGGAGTCCGACCCCGCCGACTCCACCAGCCGCCGGGTCACAAGGTTGTCGACTATCACGACGTCCCTCTCGGTGCGCCAGGCCAGGTGCAGAGCCAATGGCCAACCGATATAGCCGTCCCCGCCGAAGATTATGACTGGGTCCTTCATCCGCTACACACGCTCAACAGGGCTCCAGTCAACCCCTCGAACGTCCCTCGCGGCCTATATATTCACAGAGAACGCTAGGTGTGAACGCAACGTTCAGGAGCCGCAGCTCCGACCTCAGATGTACACGCCGAAGGCGGAGAGGAAGCTCTGGGCCCGCCTGACTTCCTTCACGAAATCCTGGCCCTTGGTGGTGATAGTATAGTACCGGTTACCTTCGTTGTTGACCTCGGTGAGGAGGTCTCTCTTCTGCAGCTCGGCGAGGTGCTTCATGAGCCTGTCGTGGGGGAGGTTCGCCCTCTGCAGTATCCTGGTCGTTTTCGCGTTGCCTTCTTCGGCGGTCGCGCTCAGGATGTCAAGGTAGATTCTGATGGTGCTCCTCTGCTTCTCAGGCTGAGCCAACTCTTCCACTCCTGTTCACGAAAAATAGGAGGAGGCAGAACCCTGTGAGCTGCGCCACCCCGCCAAGCAGATACAGGTCCCCGGACCCGAGCAGGCTGGCCAGCAGCTCCCCCAAATGTGATAGCGCTATCAGAGCGAATGCTAGGAGCACGTAGAGCGAAAGTCTGTTCTTCTGCTCCGAATACGCCATGATCCCCTGAAAGACGACGAAGGACACGAGCACCAATATGACAAGTTCGCCGACGTCGAGGACTAGGGTACCGAACAACAGGGGCGTAGCTTGTGCAACGACCACCGCGGCGGCAGCGCCGTTCCCATCCGAGGGTTGCCCCCTCTGGACGCGTATCGTGTACCCGGTACCTATGAGGAGGTAGGCGGCTGACTGGAGGACGAGGTACACGCCCGTCGCGCCGTAGACCAGAGCTTCCCTGTTGGCGAACCTTCCGACGTTGAACTCGGCCAGCAGGTAGATCGACCCCTGCGCCAGGAGGCCGACCCCGAGCAGCATGAATCCCACGCTGAGAAGCCTGAGGAAGCTTGAGCCAGTCACCTTCCTGTATCGGAACGCGTAGTAGCTGACCGCCAGGGCCACCGATCCGCTGACAAGACTCAGGAAGGAGTTCTGGATGAAGTACGGGTGGATCACTTCTATGTTCCTCCTGCCTGATAGGCGGGCGGCCGAAATGGCTGCGGCTCCAGGGGCCACGAATTCAAGAACTGACTTGCCATCGTTTTGCCAGGAGGTGTTATAGGGTTTTCAAGCGGGGCTTCCCCCGAGACCAAGACGAACTCGGCCGTCTTCGCGAGCACCGAAGTACGTCGAGCGCAGGCTCGACGGTCGAGATGTCCGCGTGATTGAGCTCCACCTACCGCGCTGGCGTCCGCCCAGGCCGGGGGCACGTTCGTCGGCTCCCTGCTGAAGGAAGGGGAGGAGTCGGTCTTGGGGGCCCCGGGGAAGAAACTGGGGGACGAGGCTTCCAAGAGCTAAGCCCCGTTCCTGCTGACCACGGCAGGAGCCGGCGGCGCTACGGGGCGCCAAAGATAAGTCCCACCGGGAAAGACCAGGGCCCAGATGACCCGGTCAGCCTCCAAGGTCAAAGGACTCTTCACAGCGCTCCTGACTCCCTTCGACGACAACGGGAACGTGGACGCAGACCGGCTGGCGAAGCTGGTGCGCTTCCAAGTCTCGAAGGGGACCGAAGGCATCTTCCCCTGCGGGAGCACGGGCCTCGGACCCATGCTCAGCCTTGAGGAGAGAAAGACGGTGGCCGAGACCGTCATAGAGTCTTGTCGCAGGAAAGTCCCCGTCGTGGTCCAGGTAGGTGCTCCGGACACGCCTTCGACCGTCGAGCTGGCGCGGCATGCCGCAGGCGCAGGGGCCTACGCCGTGGCGACCCTGACGCCGTACTACTACAAGCCCGGCGAGCGGGCGGTGGCGAAGCACTTCGAGGCGGTCGCCGACGCGGTAGATGTACCAGT